>CAZNRB010000008.1:0-34120 GCA_964575405.1 uncultured Synergistaceae bacterium
ACAGAAA
The DNA here is from genome assembly GCA_964575405.1 of uncultured Synergistaceae bacterium. Taxonomy (GTDB): domain Bacteria; phylum Synergistota; class Synergistia; order Synergistales; family Dethiosulfovibrionaceae; genus CAZCKP01. Next base: position 8 of record CAZNRB010000008.1, read on the forward strand.
GAGAGGCCAAATAACAGGCTTTTTCTCTTAATAATAAGCCCCTATAAATCGCCTGCGTGCACCTTTAGGGATCAGACGTTTTTAATGGTCGACAGGAATTCAGCGTTGCTGGAGCTGCGGCGTAGGCGGTCCAGGATCAGCGACAGGGCCTCGGCCTCCTCAGCGGAGACCGACCGCCGCTGCAGGGCCCAGATTTTCTCCAGATCCTCCTGAGACAGCAGCAGATCGTCCCGCCTGGTCCCCGACTTGGGGATATCCAATGCGGGGAAAAGCCTCTGCTCAGCCAGCCGCCTGGAGAGGTGAATTTCCATGTTGCCTGTGCCCTTAAATTCCTCGTAAATCACGTCGTCCATACGGCTCCCCGTCTCGGTCAACGCCGTGGCCACAATGGTCAGGCTGCCGCCGGACTCGATGTTCCGAGCCGCTCCAAAAAGGCGCTTGGGGAAATAGAGCCCTGCCGGGTCCATACCGCCCGAAAGAGTCCGCCCCGAAGGGGGCTCGCAGAGGTTAGAGGCCCTGGTCAAGCGAGTGATGGAGTCCAACAACAGCACCACGTCTTTTTTCATCTCCACCAGCCGCTTGGCCTTTTCCAAAGCCAGATTGGCCACCCGAATGTGTTCGTAGGACGGGCGGTCAAAGGTCGACGCGATAACTTCTCCGACGACGCTGCGCTTGATATCGGTCACTTCCTCGGGGCGCTCGTCGATGAGCAGCACCATGAGGATCACGTCGGAATAGTTCTGGGTGATGGAAGAGGCTATTTCCTTTAACAGCGACGTCTTCCCCGCTTTGGGAGGCGAGACAATCAGGGCTCGCTGGCCTCGCCCCAGAGGGGCGAAAAGGTCGATCAATCGGGCTGCTAAATGGCCCCGGTCCGTTTCCAGCTTCAGCTGTCTATTCGGAAAAACAGGGACCAAGTTCTGGAACTGGGGACGGCCGTAGAGCTTTTCAGGGTCCGAAAAATTTATCATTTCCACCCAGGAAAGGGCCGAATTCTGGCCCGACTCCCGGCCCTTTCGGATCATACCCCACACCACATCGCCGTTTCTCAGCCGGAACCTCCTGATCTGAGAAGCCGACATGTAGATATCGTGGTCCCCCGGGAGGAGCCCCTCGGGGCGCAGGAAGCCGTAGCCTTCTTCCATGATCTCCAGAGTGCCTCCCCCGAAGGATTGGTCTATCCTGGCGGCCTGGGCGGCGAGAATTTGATAGATCAGCTCGTCCTTTCTCCTAACCGAATAAACAGGAATCCCGTACTCCCCCGCAATCTGCCGGAGCTCGGCCATGGTCATGCCGGCAAGAGCCACATAGGGATAGCGTGGACGCCTTGGAATGGGCTTCCCTTCAGCCTTCCAATTGGCCGGTGGGCTGTCTGGGAGATCGGACATCGCCGACAGGGCTCCTGGGACCTCCTGGACCAACAGGGATTCCGAGGCCCCTTCCAGAGCTTCAGGCCCCTCCGATATGGTCTCTTCCTCTAGGTTTTCAGGCAACGCCGAAAGATCGGGCATTTCGGCGAAGGGATCGGTCCCGGTCTCCGGAGCGGCTCCCAGGTTTTTATGGACGGCCTCCTTTGGCGCCTCCGGCGACGGAATTTCCACTTCGGCATGGAGTTCGGCGGCTGCCCTGGAATCTTTGGATCTCTCCTCGCCAGGCGTTTTTGAAACTTCGGCCACTGGCTGCGCTGGTTCAGCGCCCCCCTGGACCACCGGCGCCATAGAGCCATCGGGGCCCTTCTGATCCATCAGAGGAAGCTGTCCTTGGGCGGCCCCATCGTCTTTTTGCTTGGCGGACCGGCTCCTGCTCTTCTGGACTGGCGCCTCTCCGGAAGGCCCCTCCTTTTTGGCGGGACGGCGTTTTTTTGTGGCCCCCTCTTCCTCTGCGGGCTCTGTGGGAGAGGATTTTCCCTCTTCGCCAACTAGAGACGGCGGTCTCGAAGAGACAGCGCTCTTTCTGGATGGCTTAGTGCTTTTTTCTTCAGGGGAGGCCGGAGAAGTCTCCCTTTCCGCTGCATCTACGGAAACAGGAGAAGAGGAAGCTTTCTCTGGGGCGGCCTTTTTGGCCTTTAGGGGACTTTTTTTCTTGGGTTCTTTTTGGGGGCTGCTGCTCTTCTGAGATGGGGGAGTGGATCCGGTTGATTCGCTAGATTCCGATAGGCTTTCTTCTGGGACTGCTCTTTTCGCTGTCTCGGTCTTTTGGGGGCGCTTGCGCTTGGGCTTTTCTGGGACATCAAGGGGCTGCAGTTCCGACAAGTCAGGGGTCTTTTTTACACCCTCGGTTTTGGAAACCATGAAACGAGAACTCCTTTCAAAATAAAAGGCTCTGCCCTGGCCTCTCCAAGGGAGGCCGGGCAAAAAGGGGAAACGAAGGCTGCACATCGCCTGGGGCAAAACTCCCGAAGATTTCCCTCTGGAGATCGAAGTTAGCCATCAAGGACCTGAAGGGCAGCTCAAAAGGAATTGTCAAAAATTTTCGGGGAATTGAAGGGCCAGTCAGACCGGAGGACAGACTTCTGTTTCAATTCGTCAGGGAGAAAGCTCCCTATTCCTAGGATCCCGTGGGAGCACGAAAAAGGCAAAAACAACCCCTCGCCGCCGGCGAGGGACCACATAGAGGCTCACGAAGGAGCTCCTTTGGCAGCAAGGGACCCTAGCCGCTGGCCCAATCCATCGGGAACATGGGGGTTCAGCTTTTAGGGCCGATTTATTATTCTCTTCCAGGAAAGATAATAAATTTCAACGACGTTTCTTAAGATTAGGCCCCGCCGCCGATTCAGCCCGTTTTATTTTCTTCTCTAGGTGCTGCAATTCTAGGTGCTGCAATAGCTGTCAATTCATAATATGGTTTTTATGCTATCATAAAACCCCATAAAGAATCAAGCGGTTCCGACCGGTTTCAGCAATGAAGCCTATAAAGGCCTGGAAAAATTCACCGACTGGAGAGGATCGACAGATGAAAGAGGATCAACGAACGGAAAGGCTTGCCCATGGCGCACTGCTCTGCGGGCTAGTAACCGGGGCTACCTTGATAAGTTTTCCTGTCCCGGGCTTTCGTCTTTATTGCAACCTAGGAGAGGGAGTTCTGTACAGCATCGCCCTGCTGGAGGGGCGCAAAATGGGAGCCCTCTGCGGAGCCCTTGGGGCGGCTATGGCCGATTTGCTGCTGGGCTACACCCTATGGGCGCCTTTCACCTTTTTGATAAAAGGAGCCGAGGGCTATGTCACCGGGGCCTTGGCTTCTCAGGGAAGCGCTCGGGCAGTAGGCTGCGGTGCGGCGGTGATGATCCTGGGATATGTGGCCCTGGCAGGCTGTCTTTACGGCCCGGCGGCGGCGCCGGTTGAGTTGGTCACCGATCTGGTTCAATGCGGCATAGGCGCAGCGGCAGCCCTGTACCTCGAACCGATTTTGAAAAAGCGCCTTCAGGGCCTTGGGATCAGATAGGGCCGGACAATTGGGCCCTAACGGAAAGAGAGCCGGCGAAGACTTCCGCCGGCTCTCTTATTTCTTAATAGATTTAGACGGTTTTTGATACCTACAGTTTTACGACGTTAGCAGCCTGAGGGCCCTTTTCGCCGTCCACCACATCAAAGGACACGGCCTCGTTCTCCTCCAGCGTCTTGTAGCCGTCCATCTTGATGGCGCTAAAATGAACAAACACATCCTTGCCCTCTTCGGTAGTGATAAAGCCGAATCCCTTGGTGCTGTTAAACCATTTGACGGTACCCTTCATTGACTGTTCCTCCCATGTAAAACAAAAAATATCAGCGAAGCCAACCGGCTACTGACGGTACTTAGCCCCGTCAGGGCCTCTTAGACTTATAAGGGATCTCGGCGGTTCAGTCAATACCGCTATTGATAAAGATCGCAAAAATATATTGTAACGGTCCTTCTCTCATAAGGCCACCGCTAGGGGCCTTCATCCCTAGCGGCTATTCACCGAGTTTACCGAGCCTTTATTGGCCCTTATAGTCCAGGCCGGCGATCACATCCAGCTTGTGCAGGCTGTGGCGGGCGTTGATATAACGGACGGTGCCGCTTTTGGACCGCATAACCATCGAGCTGGTATGGAGCCATTGGCCCTCGTAGCGGACCCCCGAAAGGAAGTCGCCGTCGGTGATGCCGGTGGCTGCGAAAAAGACGTCGTCGCTGGACACCAGGTCGTTCAACGCCAGGACCCTGTGGATGTCCATACCGGCGTCCAGGGCCTTTCTCTCCTCTTCGCCGTCGCGGAACCAGAGCTTGCCCTGCATGGCGCCGCCCAGGGCCTTGATTGCGCAGGCCGTGATTACCGCCTCGGGAGTGCCGCCGATGCCCATAAGGATATCGGCTCCTCGGTCGAACTTGCAGGTCAGCAAAGCGCCGCCAATGTCGCCGTCGGGAATCATCTTGATCCGGGCGCCGGCCGATCGGATCTGGGCTATCAGATCCTGATGGCGTGGACGGTCCAGCACCACTACCGTGATGTCGTTGACCGATTTTCCCTTGGCCTGGGCCACCCGGCGGACGTTCTCTGCTACAGGGGCTTCGATGTCGATCACGTCCCGTGCCTCAGGGCCCACCACCAGTTTGTTCATGTAAAAGGCCGTCTTGGGATTGAACATAGAGCCCCGAGGGGCCCCGGCCACGACGCTGATGGCGCCGTTGAGGCCCAACGCCGTCAGGCGGGTGCCGTCGATGGGGTCCACGGCGATATCCACTGGGACCGACGATGACTTTCTGGTGCCTAGGTGTTCGCCGTTGTAGAGCATGGGGGCTTCGTCCTTTTCGCCCTCGCCGATCACCACCAGACCGTCCATGTCCACGGTGTTCAGCATGAACCGCATGGCGTTGACCGCCGCGCCGTCGGCGGCGTTCTTGTCGCCCCGGCCCATCAGACGGCCGGCGGCCATGGCGGCAGCTTCGGTGCCGCGGCAGAACTCCAGCGCTAAGTTGCGGTCCGGCAGATGGTCGTTGCCGTCGTGCTGGAAAAGACTTTCCACCTTCAAGACCTCCTTATTTCTCTTTTGCCTTGCACCTTAAGGCCCTGCCTAGGAGCCTACTTTTTGAGTCCATCGAAGCGGGCGAAGATCTCGTCGACGAAGCGGAAATAGTAGTCGTTGGAAAAGAGCTCCGACAGCTCTTCCCGGCTGATCTTGCCCTGTAGCAGCGGATCGGCGGCCAGCAGCTCGAAGAAAGGTCCTTGCCCCTCCCAGGCCGCCATGGCGCAGCGCTGCACCGCCTGATAGGCCTCCTCGCGGCGCAGGCTGTAGCGCTCCACCAGATCCAGCAGGACCCTCTGGCTGTAGACCAGTCCGCCGGTGAGGTCCAGGTTGCGCTGCATGTTCTTTTCCAGCACCACCATGCCGCGGACCACCTTCTCCAGGGTGATCAGCATGTGATGGCACAGGTGGAAACCGTCGGGCCAGATGATGCGCTCGGTGCTGGAATGGCTGATGTCCCGCTCGTGCCAAAGGGCTATGTTCTCCTGAGCCACCAGGGAGAAGGCCCGTAGCATCCTGGCCATGCCGCAGATTTTCTCGGACAGGATGGGGTTTTTCTTGTGAGGCATCGCCGAAGAGCCCTTTTGCTTCTTGCCGAAGGGTTCCATGACCTCCAGCACTTCGGTCCTCTGGAGGTGCCGGATCTCGGTGGCGATCCGCTCCATAGCTTCGCCCAAAGAGGCCAGGGCGTTCATCACCGCGGCGTGACGGTCCCGCTGGATGATCTGGGTGGACACCAGGTCGGGCTCCAGCCCCAGGTCGGCGCAGACCCGCGCTTCGATGTGGGGCGGACAGTGGGCGTAGGTCCCCACGGCGCCGGAGATTTTGCCGCAGGAGATCTCCTTCAGGGCCCTTTCGATGCGGCGCCTGTCCCGGAGGAGCTCGGAGTACCAGTTAAGGACCTTGAGGCCAAAGGTGATTGGCTCGGCGTGGATGCCGTGGCTTCGGGCCACCGAGGGCGCGTATTTGAGCTCCACCGCCCGGGCCATGACTGCTTCCATCAACCGGTCCAGCTGGTCCAGGATCACCTGCAGCGATTGCCGCAGCCGCAGGGCGCTGGCCGTGTCCAACACGTCGCTGCTGGTCAGTCCCAGGTGGATAAAGCGCCCTTCGGGCCCCACGTAGCTGGCCATGTTGGTCACAAAGGCTATCACGTCGTGGTGGACCTGGGACTCGATTTGCAGGATCTCCTCCACGTTAAAGCTGCTTTTTTCCTCTATTTTTTTCAGGGCCTCGGGCGGTATGACACCGTCGGCTGCCCAGGCGCGGCATACCGCCAACTCCACTTCCATCCAGGAGCGATACTGGTTTTCCAGGGACCAGATCTCGCCCATCTCCTTCGTCTCATAGCGGGGAATCATGGTTTCAACCTCCAGCAAAAAATCGGTAACAGCTACGCTTCATTTCTCTCTGTATTTTTCTGTTTCTGCGTCTCAGAGGTTCTAAAGCTCAGCGGCCATCCTGGGCCTGTTCCGGCAGGGACACCAGGGCGTCCACAAAACTGGGCGGATCGAAAAGCTCCAAGTCCTCGGGCGATTCGCCCAGGCCCACGTAGCGGATAGGCAGGTGGAGCTGCCCGGCGATGGGCAGCACGATGCCGCCTTTAGCCGTATTGTCGTATTTGGCCAGGATAACGCCGGTTAAAGGAGCCACCTCGTTGAAGAGTTCCGCCTGCCTAAATGCGTTCTGGCCCATCACCGCGTCCAGCACTATGATGCTTTCCAACCGCTGGGGATCCACTTCGCGGTGGATCACCCGGTAGATTTTGCCCAGTTCCTCCATCAGGTTGTGCTTCGATTGGAGCCGTCCCGCCGTATCCACGATCAGCAGATCGGCGCCGGAGCTGCGGGCTGCCGAGATGGCGTCGAAGACCACCGCGGCGGCGTCGCTGCCCTGCTTCTGGGCCACCAGCCGTATTTCAGCTCTCTGGCACCAGACCTGAAGCTGTTCGATCGCTGCCGCACGGAAGGTGTCGGCTGCGGCCACTATAACCTTGGCGCCTTGAGCGGTGAAGAGAGACGCCAATTTGCCGGTAGTGGTGGTTTTGCCGCTGCCGTTGACGCCGGTCATCAAGATCACCCGCAGGCCGCCGCCCCACTCGAAGGGAGCCCCCATCCTGGGGACTCTTTGGAGACGTTGGACCAGGAGTTCTTTAAAGCGTCCTAAAAGGTCTTGCGAGGACTTTAATCCCTCGGCACGGTAGACTTGACGGAGTTCCTCCACCAGCGATTCGGCGGCGTCCACTCCGGTGTCTCCGGCGATCAGGGTCTCCTCCAGGTCCATCCAAAATCCGTCGTCTACGGCCCGCCCTCCGAAGAGCTCCGTCAGGCCACTGCTCCATTTTTTGCGCACTCCCTGGAGCTTCTCTTTAATTCTATTGAAAAGGGCCATAGATCAGCCCTCCTGAGCTAAAGGCTGGTTTTTCTGTTCCGATTTCCGGGGCTGGCGGCGGTATCTGGGCGCCCTGGAGCCTTTGCCCTCGGCTCCGCCCTGAGGTCTGGCGGAAGGTTCCTCCCTTTTTTCCGGTTTAGGTTTCTCCAGTTTAGTATCGCGGTGCGGCCTGGAAGCCCGCTCCGCCTTTTTAGCCTTCCGGGGCTCCGGCTGAGATTCGCCGCCGTTCTCTCTCCGGCGCTCCTTGTCGTCCCGCCTTCCACGGGGCGGCGACGGCCTATCGTCACCAAACCGGTCCGACGCCCCTTGTGGCGGGCGCTGAGCTGCCTCGATGGGCTCGCCCTGGCGGGACGGGCCTTTTTTCTTCCTCCTGTGGGGCCCCTTTCCGATGTCCTTGAGCTCCTCCAGCCCCTCTCCGACGGCACCTAGAATCTCTTCGGAACAAGGCGGCCCCTGGTGGGCTGCGCTCATGGCACAGCCGCTGCTGCAGCTTCCACAGTTTCCGTCGCAGAAACGGGCGCTGCAACAGGGCTTCTGGGACAAGGGCTTGCCCTTTTCGTCCAGCCCGTAGGCTTCGTTGTCCCAGCTTTTGCCGGCGAAGACCGTCTCTTTAAAGGCCCCAAAGAGCTCCACAGGGATTTGATGGGTTCCTTCGGGCCCCGAGATCTGGCAAGTCCGGGAGGCCAAATCCACGCCTAGCAGCACGTAGGTGCCCTGTTCGGCCCGGATCTTGCTTCCCTGGGAAGGGAGGGTGCTCCATAGCTCGCGGTAGCTGTGCTGCTCGAAGCTCATGCAGCACATCAGGCGCCCGCAAAGCCCCGAGATCTTGCTGGGATTCAAGGCCAGGTTCTGCTCCTTCACCATGCGGATCCCGATGGGAAGAAACCGCTGAAGCCAATAGCTGCAACAGCATGGCTTTCCGCAGGGCCCTAGGCCCCGGGCCACCTTGGCCTCGTCGCGGGCTCCGATTTGGCGCAGCTCGATGCGGGTCCGGAACTCCCTAGCCAGGTCCCGCACGTAGGCCCGAAAGTCCACCCGCTGGGCCGAGGTGAAGTAGAGAAAGAGCTTTTTCCTGTCGTTCAGGAACTCCACGTCCACCAGTTTCATGTCCAGATTGTGATGGCTCAGGATTTGGCGGGACAGCACCAAGGCCTGTTCCTCTTCCTTACGGTTCTGCTCTTCCTGGACCATGTGCTCCAAGGTGGCTTTGGCCAGAAATGTGACCGACTGGAGGCCCGAATCGCTGCTCACCGGGCCTTCCTGGTGGTTATCCTTGTCGATGGAGCGGTACACCGCCTCTTGGCTTTCGGAAATTTCACCGGCCACCTGGGCCACTTCAACGCCTCGGGAACTTTCGATCAACACCGGTTCGCCGGCGCTGAGCGATTCTCCCTCAGCCATGACGGCAAGCCCTAAATATCGAGGCTTGCCGAAAATCGTCAAATACATGCTCAAAGAGATACTCCTCTCTAAGAAAAAGACACAGGAGGTCTGTCCACATCGTCGAAGAAAGATGGGTTTCCAGGGCAGTTTCGGCGAGTTGACGCAGCGTCGCTGCCTTCTGAAGCTTTCCCTGGTCTCTAAGCCAAGCCGAGTACCCTAAGGCCAAGGAATACCAATCCTGGACGCTCCGTTTTTCCCCTTCGGAAAGCCATCGCAGCCATTCTTCGCCGCTGGAAGGCGGCTTCAAGGGCTCTATTTGTTCTTCTATTCGGAATGATAACATCCACAGACGGCTTCGCAAAGTGGGAAGGATCGTTCCCGAGGACATCAAATAGAGCAACCGCCCCCGTGGCGGCGGCTCTTCGGTGACCTTCAGCATGCTGTTGGCCGCGCTGAGGTTCATCTTGTCGGCGCCGTAGACCGTCAGAAGCCGCACCGGCGCCGTCACGGGGCTCAGGACCAGATCGCTCGAGAGATCCCTGCATAGCTCTACCGGAGGCGCTTCGCCGGGAGAACCGGCCAGGAGCCAATCGGGATGCCTGCCATCGACCCAAGCGCGGCAGGAGGGGCAACTTCCGCAGGCGCTCCCCTGGTGGCAGAGGATCCGGCGCGCCAACATCTCGGCCGCCTGGGCTTGAAAGGGCCCTGGCAGCTCCAGCCCCAGAGCCGCAGGGGCAGGGCGGCCCGACGCTAAATAGCTCAGCAGATCTCCCCATTGGGGTTCGGAAGCCAGCAGATCTTCCAGGGACTGGGCCATTAAAGTCCTCTCTCTTTCAGTATCTGACGGATCTGGGCGGCCACGGTATCGGGCTCTTTCGATCCGTCAACAGCACAAATTCTTCTGGGCCACTGGGCGGCCAATTGGCCAAAGCCCTCGGCGATCCGCTGGTGGAACGCCAGGGCCTCGGTCTCGATCCTGTCGCCGCCGCCTCGCAGCACCCGGCGCTCCATGGCTATTTGGACCGGCACCTGGAGCCACAACGTCAAATGGGGCTCGGGAAAACGGCATTGCCGCGCCAGATCATCGACTAACCCCCTATCGATTCCCCTGCCCCAGCACTGGTATGCCAAAGTGGAATCGTGATAGCGCTCGCAGAGCACCACCTCTCCCCTCTCCAAAGCAGGCTGGATCTTCTGGACGCCGTGCTCGCACCGGTCGGCCATAAAAAGCAGCAGCTCCGTCATGGGGTGCCGCAGCTGGCCACCTAAGACCATAGCCCTGATCTCCTGGCCCGAGCTCCAATCGCCGGGTTCTCTGGTCCATAGGGTCCTTTTGCCCCGCTCCGACAGCCATTGCTGCAACAGCCTGGCCTGGGTGGTCTTTCCGCATCCGTCTATTCCCTCTAGGGTGATGAACAAGCCGGAATCGCTCCTTTCCTGGAGATCTGCCGAGAACCGTTATATACTCTGTCGGAGAGAGATCTCGCCGCTTTTTGATTTTCCCATATTTTCGGATAGAGGAGGAAATTTTTCGTGAAAAAAAGCACCTTCAGCAGCTGGGAACGCTATAAAGGCACCGCCGAGCTGGATAGATCCGCCGCCACTGTTATGGACATGGTGGGCCGCTGCAAGACCGAGCGCGAACTGGTCCGAGAGTTGGAACAGCGCCTCAAGGCCCTGGGCGCCCGGCCGGTCGAAAGCTGTCAAGAGGCCCTTCCCGGCCAATTGGTATATCTGAACTGGAAAGGCAGGGCACTGGCTGCGGCCAAAATCGGACGGCAGCCCGCCGCCCAGGGCATCAACATCATTGCCTCCCACGGCGATGCGCCCCGGGTGGACCTGAAGGCACGGCCCCTTTACGAAAGCGCCAACCTGGGATTGCTGGACTGCCACTATTACGGAGGAATTAAAAAGTATCAATGGACCAACGTGCCTCTGGCCCTCCACGGAGAGGTCTACGACGGCCATGGGGCTATAGTCCCGCTGGTAGTGGGAGAGGACCTCGCCGACCCCCTGCTGATAATACCCGATCTGGAGCCCCATCTGGACAGGGATTTGAGCAAGCGCACCGCCGCCGATACGGTCTCAGGCGAGGACCTGGACGCCATAGCCGGGAGCTGCCCGTCCCCCTCCGAGGGGGACTCCGAAAAGCTGGACATCCTGACGCCTCTTAAGAAGATCTTAGAGGAAAAATACGGCTTGAGCGAGGTGGCGCTGGCATCGGCGGACCTGGCCCTGGTACCGGCGGGACCTGCCAGGGAAGTGGGCCTGGACCGCAGCATGATCGGAGCCTATGGTCTGGACGACAGGATTTGCTCCGCCCTGTCCTGGCAAGCCTTCTTGGACCTCCAGGAAACTCCAGAGCGCACCGCCCTGTTCATGCTTTTCGACAAAGAGGAGATCGGCAGCGACGGGATCTGCGGAGCCGACGGCGCCCTGTTGGAGAACTTTTTCGCCGAACTGCTCCGGGCTCAAGGGGCTTCGGACAGCGCCGGAGCCCTCTACGCTGCCATGGGAAGCAGCGTGGCCATCAGCGCCGACGTAACCTCAGGACGCAACCCTCTCTACGAAAGCTGCTACGTCCGGGACCAGCAGGCCCTGGTGGGCAACGGAGTGGTGGTGGTCAAATACTCCGGCTCCGGAGGGAAGTACTGCGCCAGCGAAGCCCGAGGCGAGTCCATGGCCGCCCTGATCGCCATTCTGGAAGAAAATCGCGTTCCCTGGCAGGTGGGCAGCTTCGGCATCGTCGACAAGGCCGGCGGCGGCACCTTGGCCAAATTCCTGGCCCGGCGAGGCATCGACGTGGTGGACCTTGGACCGGCACTGATTTCCATGCATTCGCCGCTGGAACTGGCCAGCAAGGCCGACGCGGCGGCTCTGTGGGACTCTTTCCGCCTGTTCTGGCTCCACATGGCAGGGCTAAAGTAACGCTAAAACCAGAGGGCACACCGCAACAAAGGGCGCGCCCTCTGGGGTCTCGCCCGAAAAGGACGGTCAACGAACGGTGATAGGCGCCTGGACGCGGCCTTCCACCACGTATTCCGACTGAAAAACCTGCAGCGATCCCTGGGACAGTCTGCGGCGGCGGGCCTCGCCGGGAAATTCCGTGCCCTCGGGCTCACAGGCTGGTGCGTATTCCAGTTCTATCTGGACCTCGCAGGACCGCTCCGAACTGGTCAATTCGTTAAGCATCTCCTCCAGCGAGGAAATCCTACGATCCATTCCGCTGGGAGCTGTCTCCGACAAAGCCTCCCCGCCCCGGACCGTGATCCAACAGGGACCGGAGGCATCGGAGGGGATTTTCAAGGGGAATTGGCGCACTACCGGGGCTTTCCGCCAGGGCCTGAGGGTCACCGTGGCGGTGACCGTATCGCCGGGCGAAACCTCTTCCCGGTCCAGCTCGATGCGCTCTATGGAGAGGCGTTCCACCTCCGAGGACACCGATAGGTCCAGTTTGAGCTCCATGGGCATCAGAGAAGCGAAGGGGTTTTGCAGCAACGTTGAAATCACCGTTGACAGCGGTATCATCACGGAGCCCATCACGTCATCGGAGGCCCAAACCCTGTCCTCAAAGCTCCAGGGCTTTTCCAGCACTCCGCCCTGGACCGTTAGGCTATACCTGGCCGATCCGGCTCCAGTGCGGCCCAGGATCTGATCGGAAACGCCCGAGAGGATCTCCGGCAGAAGCTGGGAAGCCACGTTAATATCGGGAACCATGCGGAAACGGCGCCGCTGGGAAAGGCCACGGTCCCGGTCTTCCACCTCCACGGTCACCGAAATTGCCGGGCCGTAGCGGTTAAAATAGCCGCCCACTCCCTCGGGCCGGTCCTGGGTGATCAAGCCCAGGATCTTGCCGGGAGCCGCCAGCTTAAAGGGCGATTCCAGGCTGGGGACCACGCCGTGAACCCAGGCTTCCGCCAAAGGATAGGCCACCGCTCCCCAGGCTTTGAAAGAATGGCCGAAAGCTAAAAAGCGCCCGTCTTCGCTCACCGCCGACAGGGTGCCAGCGGCGTCTACTGCCACGTCGCCCCAGACCAGCATGGCCGTCACGGCCTGTCCTGGCTGAGGGGCCAGGGGCGGCAAAGCTTCAGAGGGACCAGTGGCGCCCGTCAATACGGGGCCGCCAAGTTTTTCCGAAAGGCGGTCCATGGCCCGCCGGCTGATGCCCGAGGCAGTCAGGACAGCCCGTTCCGGTTTGGCCTCTTCCAAAGGCGGCAGATCAATGCCGGCCTCTTTCGCCAGCTCTCGAAGCCGGAGATCCCATTCGGTAGGCTCAGGGGGCGACAGCTCGATGGCAGGGTCCATGGGGGGGATCGAATCGGGATAGTCAAAGATTTTGATCATGTCCTCGATGGCCGTCACCAACCCCAGCCGGTGGGTGCTGAAATCCCAGCCGAAACTGAAGGCGCCGATCAGCTTCCCGTCGATGTAGACCGGCGAGCCGCTCATGCCGGCGGCCATTCCTCCAGCCCCGTCGATCACGGGCCCCCAGGTGCGGATCAGGACCATCCGCGAAGGCCTGGAGTTTCTGGGTACCAATCCCAGGACCTCCACCGGAAAGGTCTCCACATCCCGTCCCTTCACCACCGTTTTAGCGTAGCCCCTCATGCCTGGCCGAATATCTTCGTAGGCCATGATGGGCTCCGTCGGGACAAAGGGAGCGCTCCAGGCCGCAGCGGTCCAGCCGAGGAGCGCTGCCAGGATCAACAGGACTTTTCTCATCGGGACCACCTAAGATAGGCCAGGATGAACTGGTCCAGCTCACCATCCAGAACCGCTGTGACGTTGCCCGTCTCTTCGCCGGTGCGGTGGTCCTTCACCATTGTATAGGGATGGAGCACATAGGAACGAATCTGATTGCCCCAGCTGCTCTCCTTTTTCTCTCCTGAAAGGGCGTCCATCTCGGCCTGCCGCTCCTGGCATTGGAGCTCGTAGAGCTTGGACTTGAGGACCTGCATGGCCGCAGCCTTGTTCATGTGCTGGGACCTCTCGTTCTGGCAGCTCACCACTATGCCCGTGGGCAAATGGGTGATCCGCACCGCCGAGTCGGTCATGTTCACGTGCTGGCCTCCGGCTCCGCTGGAACGATAGGTGTCGATCCGCAGGTCCTCCTGGGGAATTTGGATTTCAGCGTCGTCGGGGAGCTGAGGCGACACCACCACCGAGGAAAAACTAGTGTGGCGGCGCTTGGCCGTGTCAAAGGGCGAGATCCGCACTAGCCTGTGAACGCCGATTTCGGACCTCAAATAGCCGTAAGCGCAGTGGCCCTCCACGGTCATGGTGACACTCTTGATCCCGGCCTCCTGGTCCTGCTGAAGGTCCAAGACCTTGACCTTGTAGCGGCGCTTTTCGCACCAACGCAGGTACATGCGGTAGAGCATTTCGGCCCAGTCCTGGGAGTCCAGGCCGCCGGAACCGGCGTGGACCGTCAGAATGGCGCTGCTCTGGTCATAGGGGCCCGACAGCAGCAGTTCCATCTGGCGCCGCGACACTTCCTCGCGGAACTCCGCCGCGCGGCGGTCGAACTCCTTCCCCAACTCGGGATCCTCCCCTTCGGCCAGCAACTCCGCCAGGGCCTCCAAATCGTCGAACTCCGAGCACAGCTCCTGCCAGCGCGATATCACCGCCTCCTGGCGGGCCAGACCAGCGCTGATCCTTTGGGCCTCCGGCGAGGACCAAAAATGGGGCTGCGACGTCTTTTGATGAAGCTTCTCTATTTCCGCCTCTATCGAGGGCAAGTCAAAGACTTTCCTGCAGTTCTGCTCTGAGAGACTGCAGTTCCTCCATAACCGTTGTAATTGGCAAGTCCGCCATGGGCCACAAACCTCCTCAAAATCGTTTCCCTGGGACCTTCGTCAAGGACAAATCATTATATCATTTATCGACAGAGATCTGGGAAGAGTATAGAATGATGAAAGAGGAAGGGTTGAAGAAGAGTTCTCACGAAAGGGATGATCGCTAAGATGCTTCAGGAAAGACGGCTGACCCATCTTACCAGCAGCAGTGGCTGAGCGGCGAAAATAGGTCCGGAGGACCTTCAAAAGGTTCTGGCCGATCTCCCCCATCCCCAGGACGACCGGTTGCTCTGCGACTGGAAAGGCGGAGAAGACGCCGCCCTGTGGAAAATCGACGGGGACCGCGCGGGGATCCTAACGGTGGATTTCATCACACCCATCGTGGACGATCCCTACCTCTGGGGACAGATCGCAGCTGCCAACTCCCTGAGCGACGTCTTCGCCATGGGGGGACAGCCTCTGATAGCCCTGAACGTGGTGGCCTTTCCTCTCAACTGCCTGCCTTTGGATATGCTCAAGGCCCTCATCGACGGCGGCGCCTCCAAGGTCATCGAGGCCGGAGCCTTTCTGATGGGCGGTCACAGCGTGGAGGACCAGGAGCCCAAATACGGCCTCTGCGTCTTCGGAGAAGTGCCGCTGAACCGGATCTGGCGGACCACAGGGGCCCGTCCTGGAGATCACTTGATCCTCACCAAGCCCCTGGGAAGCGGCATCATGGCCACAGGAGTCAAGGCGGAAATGGTGGAGGACCCCGATTGGGCGAAACAGGCCGCCTATTGGATGGCCAAACTGAACGACCTTCCCCGCTTCTTGACGCAGGAACAGAAAGGTCGGATCCACGCCTGCACTGACGTGACCGGCTTCGGCCTAGCGGGTCACGGCCTGGACATGGCATCGGACCGCAGCGTCGACATAGAGCTGGACCTGGAGGCCCTGCCCAGGATCGGCGGCGCCCTGGAGTTGGCCCAGATGGGACTGCTGCCAGCCGGGGCCTACCGGAACCGCAAGCTCTACGGGCCGGACATTGATAATCTGACCGAGGACCCTCTGATGGATTTTCTCTTCGATCCCCAGACTTCCGGCGGTCTGTTGATGGCCTGCGAGGCCGGTGACGTTCCGGCCCTGCTCCAGCAGGCCCGGGACTGCGGATACAGCGAAGCCTCTCCTATAGGCCGATTCGTGGCCGGTTCCGGCCGGTTGATCGTGAAGTAGCGCGACTGAGGGGGCAGCGGCTGTTTTTCGCGCCCCTTTAACTGGCCGGGCCTTACCGGCAAAAAGCCCAAAAAAGTAAATACAGAAAGCAATATCAATATGAGGAGGAATTGTTCCATGTCCGTGCAACTGATCGAATGCGTTCCCAATTTCAGCGAAGGCCGCCGCAAAGATGTGATCGAGGCCATAGTGGAGCCCTTTAAGAAGACCAAGGGCTGCTACCTCTTCGATTACCGCGCTGACGAGGACCACAACAGGCTGGTAGTCAGCCTGGTGGGCCAGCCCGAGGCGATCTGCGACGCCCTCATAGAGGCTTCCAAGGTGGCTGTGGCCCACATCGACCTGAACACCCATCAGGGCGCCCATCCCCGCATGGGAGCCGTCGACGTGATCCCCTTCACGCCCATCAAAAACATCACCATGGAAGAATGTGTCGACCTGTCCCATCGCTTCGCCCAGCGCTTCAACGAGGCCCTGGACGTGCCTGTGTTCTTTTACGAGGCCTCTTCGGTGCGCCCTGACCGCACCCGGCTGGAGCAGGTCCGCAAGGGCCAGTACGAAGCCCTGAAGGAACTGGTCAAGACCGATCCCTACCGTCAGCCCGACGTGGGCGCCAAGGACCACCTCCACCCCACGGCGGGCGGCACCGTGGTGGGAGCCCGAAAATTCCTGGTGGCCTACAACGTGAACTTGAACACCGACAAGCTGGAAATCGCCCAGATCATCGCCAAGCGGGTCAGGGCCAGCAACGGCGGCTTTGCGTGCGTCAAAGCCATGGGCGTGGCCCTGGAGGGGAAAGGCATGGTCCAGGTGTCCATGAACATCGTGGACTACGAGCAGACGGCCATCTATCGCGTCCTGGAGTTCATCCGCATGGAAGCAGCCCGCTGGGGCGTTACCATAAACGGCACCGAAGTCTACGGCATGATCCCCGCCGGGGCCCTTCTGGACAGCGCTGCCTATTACATGCAGATCGACGACTTCCAGAACGACCAGGTGCTGGAGCTTAAACTGCTGGAACTGATGCAGCAAGAGCAATAATGGCCACCCTGTTCCGTCACGCTGCTTTTTGGACGCCCCTGTGCGGGACCAGCCCATCGGCTGGCCCCGCACAAAGCCGGATCCAGGTCTGGGACCGGGGCGCCATGGTGGTCTCACAGGGACGGATCAACTCCATCGGCAGCGAGGAAGAGGTCCTGAACAGGCCCGGCCTCAGCGGCCTCATTGATCAGGAAGTGAACTGCCAAGGAGCCTGCATCATCCCTGGCTTCGTGGATCCCCACACCCACCTCTGCTTTGCCAGGAGAAGAGAGCGGGAGTTCGCCCAGAGGCTGGCCGGTAAGCCATACTTGGAGATCCTCCAGGATGGCGGCGGCATCCTGTCGTCGGTCCGGGCCGTGAAGGAGGCCGCAGAAGAGGAGCTCTTCCAGGTGACGCGCCACAGGGCCCTGTCGGCCCTGTCCTTCGGGACCACAGCAGTAGAGATTAAAAGCGGCTATGGCCTGAACCTGGAGGAAGAACTGAAGATGCTCCGGGTCATAGCCAGGATCGCCCAAGAGACGCCCCTGGACGTCTCCGGCACCTTTATGGGAGCCCATGCGGTGCCCCTGGAGTACAAAGAGGACCCCGAGGGCTATGTGGACCTGTTGATCTCCCAGATGTTGCCTGCCGTGAAGGCCCAGGCTATCGCCCAGTGCTGCGACGTCTTCTGCGAGACCGGGGTCTTCTCGGTGGACCAGAGCCGCCGGATTCTCCTAGCAGCCCGAAAGCTGGGCCTGGGACTCCGCATCCATGCCGACGAAGTGGAAGATACCGGCGGCGCCGCCCTGGCCGCCGAGCTCAAGGTCCTTTCGGCGGAGCATCTGCTGGCCGCTAGCCGTCAAAATCTGGAGGCCATGGCCCGGTCGGGAGTGATCGCCAACGTTCTGCCGGCCACGGCCTACAGCCTGCGCAAGGCCTATGCGCCGGTGCGAACCATGATAGATTTGGGCGTCCCCGTGGCCTTGGCCACGGACTGCAACCCAGGATCCTGTTTCTGCGAGTCCATGCCCTTCGTCTTCGGCCTGGCGGTGATGAACATGGCCATGACGGTGGAAGAGGCCCTGACAGCCGCCACTCTGAACGGCGCTTGGTCCCTGGGAATGCAGGACCGGCTGGGCAGCTTGGAGCCTGGGAAACAGGCCGATTTTCTGCTGCTGGACGGAGAGACGCCGACGGTGCTGGCCTATCACGCCGGAGTGTCACCGGTGGCCCAGGTGTACAAAAGGGGCCGTCTGGTGGCCTCCCCCGGGACATTGAGCCTCCGTTGATCTGTCCGGCCTTTCTCCCAAAATACAACTGATCTGAGAGGAGCCCTCTTTCAAAGATGAAACTATCGGAACTGACCGTTAAAGACTTTATCGCCGAACTGGCCTCGGACTCCCCCGCCCCAGGCGGCGGCTCCGTGGCTGCCCTCATGGGATCTCTAGGCGCCGCCCTGACCTCCATGGTGGGGAACCTGACGGTAGGCAAGGAAAAGTACAAAGACCATTGGGACGCCATGGCGGCCTGCAAAAGCGAAAGCCTTCAGCTGGCCCAGCGGCTGCTGCAGCTCATGGAAGAGGACACGGACTCCTTCAACGCCTTTATGGCGGCCCTGAGGCTCCCCAAGGAAACCGACGAAGAGAAGGCCCGCCGAAGCGCCGCTGTCCAGGAGGCCACCAAGGGAGCTGTAGAAGTTCCCCTCTCCACGCTGCGGGCCTGCGCCCAGATGGTCCAGCTAGCTCACGAGGCCGCCGCGAAGGGCAATCCAAATGCCATTACCGACGCCGCCAGCGCCGCCCAACTGGCCAGGGCCGGAGGGATCGCCGCTTCCTATAACGTGCGGATTAACCTGGGAGGGCTGAAGGACCAGGGCTACATCGCCGCCGTCAAGAAAGAGATCGAAAGCCTGTCGGCCCAAATCGACAGCGCCTGTTCCGCCGTGGAGGCCCTCGTCGAAAAAGCCCTGGCTTAATCAGCGCGCCTAAAGGGTGCTGCAAGGAGGTTTCCTAATGGACATCAACGCCGCTAACGACCTGGCCATGACAATTAAGCTGGAAGGCCCCCTACCTTCCTATCCTGCATTCGAGAAGGGAATCCGCAGAGCCCCAGACCGAGGATGGACCTTGTCCCAAGAAGAGACAGAGCTGGCCCTCCGTAACGTCCTGCGCTACCTTCCCGAGGAGTACCACAAAGAGCTTATACCCGAGTTCATGGAGGAACTGCGAACCCGTGGGCGGATCTACGCCTATCGGTTCCGCCCCTCGGGGCGGATCTGGGGCAAGCCCATCGATCAATACCAGGGCAAATGCCTGGCCGGAAAGGCCTTCCAGGTCATGATGGACAACAACCTGGATTTTGAAGTGGCCCTCTATCCCTACGAGCTGGTGACCTATGGAGAGACTGGACAGGTCTGCCAGAACTGGCTCCAGTACCTGCTCATACAGAAATACCTCCGAGAGCTGACCGACCACAGCACCCTGGTGATCGAAAGCGGCCACCCCTTGGGGCTTTTCGCCTCCAAGCCCGACGCCCCCAGAGTGGTGGTCACCAACGGCCTGTTGGTGGGCCTTTTCGACAACCTCCAGGATTGGCATCGGGCCATGCAGCTGGGCGTGACCAACTACGGCCAGATGACCGCGGGAGGATGGATGTACATCGGCCCCCAGGGCATCGTCCACGGCACCTTCAACACCGTGCTGAACGCGGCCCGCATGAAGTTCGGCGTGGGACCCCGTGAAAACCTGGCGGGGATCCTCTACGTCACCTCCGGGCTGGGAGGCATGAGCGGCGCCCAGCCCAAGGCCATGGAGATCGCCGGAGGCGTGGCCATCGTGGCCGAAGTGGACCTTTCCCGCATAGAGACCCGGCACAAGCAGGGCTGGGTCAACAAGATAACATCCAGCGCCGAAGAGGCCTTTCGTATGGCCCGCCAGGCCCTGGAGGCCAAGGAACCCCTGTCCATTGCCTATCACGGCAACATCGTGGCCCTGCTGGAGTACGCCGACAGCCACGGCCAGAAAATTCAACTCCTATCGGATCAGACCTCCTGCCATGCCGTCTACGAAGGGGGCTATTGCCCCGCCGGTCTGACCTTTGAAGAACGCACCCAGATGCTCCATCGGGATCCTCAGGAGTTCCGACGCCGGGTGGACCAGTCGCTGAAGCGCCATTTTAAAGTGATCAAGAACCTGGTGGCCAAGGGAGCCTATTTCTTCGACTACGGCAATTCTTTCATGCAGGCCGTCTTCGACGCCGGAGTCAAAGAAATCGCCAAAAACGGAGAGAACAGCTACGACGGATTCATCTGGCCCTCCTACGTGGAGGACATCATGGGGCCTCTGTTGTTCGACTACGGATACGGCCCCTTCCGCTGGTGCTGCCTCAGCGGGGACCCCGAGGACCTGCGGGCTACCGACGCCGCGGCCATGGAGTGCATCGATCCCAACCGCCGGGGCCAGGACTACGACAACTGGGTCTGGATCCGCGACGCCGAGAAGAACAAACTGGTGGTAGGCACCCAATGCCGGATCCTCTACCAGGACGCCGAAGGCCGTACCAGGATCGCCCTGAAGTTCAACGAGATGATCCGGGAGGGAAAAATCGGACCGGTCATGTTGGGGCGGGACCATCACGACGTGTCGGGCACCGACAGCCCCTTCCGGGAGACCTCCAACGTCAAGGACGGCAGCAACGTCTGCGCCGACATGGCCGTCCAGACCTTCGCGGGCAACGCGGCTCGGGGAATGACGCTATGCACCCTCCACAACGGCGGCGGCGTGGGAATAGGCAAGTGCATCAACGGCGGCTTCGGCCTGCTGCTGGACGGTCGGGCCGAGACCGACGAGATCATCAAGTCCGCCATGATGTGGGACGTGTTGAACGGCGTGGCCCGCCGGGCCTGGGCCCGCTGCGGCCACGCTGAAGAGGTAGGCCGGGAGGTCAACGCCAAATATCCGGGGCGCTACCACATCACACTGCCCTACCACGTAAAGTTGGACGATGAAATCCACAGGGCCGTCCAAGAGGCCCTGGAAAGGCGGCAGGCCGAATAGACCGCGGCGATTATTAAAGGCCAGGAGAGGGCGCCTCTCCTGGCCTTTTCCTTTTCCCTATGAGGCGGCCTTTCTCTGGGAAATTTTATATGTTATAAAAACACCTGTCCGGACCGAGAACCGGAAATTTTGTGAGAACAAAAAAGGAGAACGGCAGATATGAGCTCCTTTCCTGAACTGGATCCCAAGGGGATCAAAAGCTATCTGGCCGCTGAACGGACCTCTCTGGTGGCCAGCGGATTTGAAGCCAAGCCCCTCCGGGCCGGGCTGTCGATGGCGGAGTTCCTCGGCGGCCTGCCCGACGTGCTGAAAGCCCGGGACCTGTTGTCGGTGGCCGGCGCCATAGTCAAGGCCAGGCAGAAGGGCCGGCCCGTCATAGTCATGTTCGGAGGCCACGTGATCAAATGCGGCTGCATGGCCGTGCTGCTCGGGCTGGCCCGGGATGGCTTTATCACCCATTTCGCCTCCAACGGCGCGGCAGCCATCCACGATTCAGAACTGGCCCTCTGGGGCCGCACGTCGGAAGACGTGGCCCAGCAAATCGAGGACGGCTCCTTTGGCATGGCCTCGGACACCGCCGAGGCGCTCAACAGCGCCGCCGTACTAGCCAGAGACAGGGGCGACGGCCTGGGAGAGACCCTGGGAGACCTGTTGGAACAGCGAAAGGCTCCCCATCGGGACCGTTCCGTCTCGGTGCAGTGCCGGAAAATGTCCATAGCCTACACGATCCACGTGGCTATGGGGACCGACATAGTCCATCAGCATCCCTCGGCGAATGGGGCCGCCATCGGCGAGTCCTCTCTGCGGGATTTCCGCATCTTCGCCGCCGCCACGGCAGAGCTCCGGGGAGGGGTCATAGTGAACTTGGGCAGCGCCGTGATCATGCCCGAGGTCTTTTTAAAGGCCCTCTCCCTGGCCCGCAACCTGGGCCACCAGGTGCGGGACTTCACCGCCGTCAATATGGACATGATCCAGCATTACCGGCCCAACATCAACGTGGTCTCCCGGCCGGTGCTCAGCGGAGGCAAGGGCTATTCCATCACGGGACACCACGAGATCATGATACCCCTGCTGGCAGCGGCGATCTGCGAGATCCACGCCGGCAGGCTTAACGTTCAGGCTTAATATTGCTTATTAAAAGGAGCCCAGGCCATGAAAATCGACCCGTCCAAGGTCCGCAGGGTGTTGGTGATCACCCTGACCGCAATCGGTGATACCGTACTAGGCACCGCGGCGCTGCAGAACCTGAGGCGCTATCTGCCCAGCGCTCACTTCACCATCTGCGCCAACTACTCCATGTTGCCGGTCCTGGAAGCCGATCCCCTGTGGGATGAGGTAAAACCCTACAACCGCAGAGATCCCAAGCTGCCCTATTACGGACCCTTGGGCCATCTGCGGGCGATCCGGGAGTTCCGAGCCGGAAATTACGACCTGATCATAGACCTGCGCAGCACCTTGATCCCCCTTTTTATGAACTGCCGCTACCGGCCTCTGTGGGGCTGGAGGGAGCTTTTTCTGCCTAAAAAACTCCACGAGGCGGAACGAAACCTCCAAGCAATGGCCTCTCTAGGCGTGCCCATTTGGAGCCGGGCCATGCGCTTTTTCATCCCCCAGGACCTTCGCCAAAAGGTGGAAGGCGAGCGGTCCGATTGGGACAAACTGATCCTCATCAATCCCGGCGGGCGCCAGGCCAAGCGCTGGCCCGCTGGGGGCTTCGCCGAAGTGGCCCAGAGGCTCTCCGCTCAGGGCTGGACCATCGGAGCCATTGGCTACGATCCTCAAGAGCAGGAAGCGGTCCGCCAAATCCTCCGGGACCTTCCAGGCCCTGTGGCGGATTTTTCCGGTCCTTTCTCGCTGCTCCACAACGCCGCTCGGATAGGGGCGGCCCGGCTGTTTCTGACCGACGACAGCGGGCCTCTCCACATCGCCAGCGCCCTGGGCACGCCCACGGTGGCCCTCTTCGGCCCTTCGGACCCCTATCGCTTCGGCCCCTGGGGGACAGTTCACGAGATCGTCGGAGCCGGCAACGATCCCGACAGACCGGCAACGTTGGGCCCCGAAGGAAGCCCCACCGAGGGAGACATCAGGGCAATATCGCCCCATAGGGTTTTTGCTGCGGTCAAGCGAGTGCTGGCCCGCAGCGAAAGGGCCAGCGAAAGACAAGCCCCTTCTGAACAAACAGCCATTCCTCAAATTGAAGGTGCCGCGACCGGACAAGGGGAAAGCTTGAAATAGCGCCATAGGAGGGGAAGAAGGTGAGGGGGGGGGGGATCTTGATGGGATTGTTCGCAAAAATTTTATCGAAGATTTCGCCCTTTCAGGACCAGCGGGCCCAGGCGTTGCTGGATCAATTGCGGGACGCCCTGAAAGAGGAAAAGGGGCTGTTCCGCCAGGACTTCTATCTGGATCCCTGTAGACTGACGAAGCTTCAGGCCCAGTGGCGGATCCTCTATCAGGAGGCCCTAAAGAAAAGGCGCCCCCTGGCATTGCCCTGGGGCAAAACCGGCCGGGAGCTTAAAGGACTGGCGGCCCAGTTCGCCTCAGCCTACGAGACCCTGGCCCAGAGGGCTCAGGACCACAACGAAGCCTTCGTGACCCGCCAAGCCGAGGCCGCCGCCAAGCTCATCTTGCCGGTGGAGGGAAAGGACCTGGACTCCCAACAGCTCCGTTGTATCGTCAAGGAGGCCAGGAACCACCTGGTCTTGGCCGGAGCGGGAACGGGCAAGACCACCACCATCGTGGGCTACGTGAAATATCTGCTGAAGTCCGCCATGGCCACGGCCGGACAGGTGCTGGTTCTGTCCTTTACCAACACGTCGGCGTCGGAGATGAGCCACCGGCTGGAGGCCGAACTGGGCGAGCCCCTGGCAGCTTCCACCTTTCACAAGCTGGGGCTGGACATCATCACGGCAGTAGAGGGCCTGAGGCCCAAGATCTATTCCCAGGACATTCGGACCTTCGTGGGCCAACGTCTGAGGGCCCTGATCGACGACCAGGCCTATTTGATGAAGCTATGCCTCTATCTGCTGTACCACCACATGCCCCATCGGACGGTCCAGGACTTTAAGACCCAGGAGGAGTACGACCAGTACCTTCGGACCCATCGTCCCACCACCCTCCGGGGAGAGACCGTCAAAAGCTACGGCGAGCTGGACATAGCCAACTTTTTGTACAGCCGCGGCGTGAACTATCAATACGAGCGGGAATACCCCATGGACACCCGCTCGTCCGAGTACAGCCAATACCGCCCCGACTTTTACCTGCCGGACTGGGACATCTATATCGAGTTCTTCGCCATCAACCGCCATGGCTTGGTGCCGCCCTTTTTTGCGGCGAAAAAGGGCAAAACGCCCTCCCAGACCTATCAGGAGTCGATCCTGTGGAAGCGGGAGCTGCACCGACAACACAACACAAAGCTCATAGAGCTCTACAGCTACGAAAAACAGGAAGACACTCTGCTGGATAGCTTGGAGGAACAGCTGATCCAGGCCGGCGTGACCTTGGCTCCCCTCTCGCCAAAGGAGCTGTGGAACCAGATCAAGGGCAGCCGCAACCGAAAGTTAGACGACGTGGCTGCTCTTTTCGGCTCGGTAATATCCTTGGCCAAGAGCAACGGCCAAAGCGTCGGCGACCTGAGGGAGCAGAGCCGCCAGAGCGTCTACCGCCCCAGCATTTTGGCCGCTTTGGACCTCATCGAACCGGTCTACGAGGGCTATCAGCAGGAGCTGCAGCGCCAGGGCTGCATAGACTTTAACGACATGATCAATCTGGCGGCCCACTACCTGGAGACTGGACAGTACGTCCACCCCTTCGATTACGTGGTGGTGGACGAGTATCAGGACATGGCCCGGTCCCGGTACAGGCTGCTCCAGGCCATGAGGGAACAAAGGGATTACAGGCTCTTCTGCGTAGGCGACGACTGGCAGAGCATTTTCCGCTTCACCGGCAGCGACATATCCTTTATTTTGGACTTCGAGAACTACTGGGGGCCCTCGGAGATCAGCCGCATCGAGACTACCTACCGTTTTCCCCAGAGTCTGAGCTTCGTCAGCGGCCGTTTTATCATGAAAAACCCACGGCAGAAGGCCAAGGAGCTCCGCAGCGCCGTAAAGGACAGAGAATTTGCCCTGGCCAGCATATCGGGCTATAACGTTCAGCACGCCGTGGCCTTCCTGGCCCAGCGGCTGGACAGCCTCCCCCAGGGCAGTTCGGTGCTGCTCCTGGGCCGTTACCGCTTCGATCTGGACATCCTGCGGGATCATAACCTTTTCTCCTGCCAGTACCGGGTCTTCGAGAATCGCACGGACATAGACTACGAGGCCCGGCGAGACCTGAAGATCTCCTTCATGACGATCCACAGCTCCAAGGGTCTCCAGGCCGATTACGTCTTTTTGCTGAACAACAATGATCAGGTCGCGGGCTTCCCCAGCCAGATCTCCAACCCGCCGGTGCTGGAGCTGCTGTTAGAGAATTTCGATCGCTATCCCTTTGCCGAGGAACGGAGGCTCTTTTACGTGGCCATCACCAGGGCCAAGAAAAAGGTCTGGCTCCTGACCCTCCGGGGGAAGGAATCGGCCTTTATCAAGGAGATCGACGGCTTGGTGGGAAGCTCCATGGACCACGACGGAAGGTGCCCCCGCTGCGGAGGCCATCTGGTGCGCCGCCGGGGACCCTACGGGGAATTTTACGGCTGCTCCAACTACAGATCGAAAAAGTGCCAATATACCCGCCCGCTACCGGTGGCTCCCCGATCCAAGGGGCCCCAATCCGAGGCCATAAAAGGGAAAAACTAAGCCGTCACACCGCCAGGGGCCACCGGCTTTTTGCAGGAGGCCCCCTTTCTGTTGAAAATGGAAAGAGCCTAGCCTAGACCGCGGTCGGACCGCAACAGGCCGTAGCAGCAGACGTCGCAAGGTCCCAGGTTGTTCCGGTCGGCGCTCCGCAGGATGCCCTCGTATTTCATGGCGCACTTTTTCATGACCTTGCCCGAATTGGCGTTTCTCGGATCGTGGCGGGCCTCGACGCGATTGACGCCTACCACGTCGAAGAGAAAGTCCATCACCGCCTGAAGGGCTTCGGCCATAAGGCCCCTGCCCCACCACTGCCGCCCCAGGCAGTAGCCGATGCGGGCCATGGCGATGGACTCCTGCAGGGCCACCACCGAGATATCGCCGATGGGGATATGGGCTTCCTTCAACACCATGACCCAATGGTAATAACTGAGCTCTTCGTATTGGCCTATCCAATTTTCTACCAGCTCCTGGGTCTCCTGGGGACAGGAATGGGCTGGCCAGCGCATGAACTTGGCCACCTCCCTATCGGAGGCCCAATTGGCGTACATGGCCGGACCGTCGCTTTTGACGTAGCGCCTCAGGATCAGCCTTTTCGTCTCCAGCTGCCTAGTGCCGCAATGATTCACGGTTCTTTCCCTCCCTAGTAGCTGGCCTAACTTGAAGGACCTTCGTCCGGTTGGGCCAGTCGCTCCGAAACGATCAGATAGATCAGGTTGTCCCTAATGGACGGCATCTCTCCGGCAGGGGCCAACAGGGCCCCCTCCTGGGACGCGAAGCGGGCCCTTAGGGCGGCCATCACTTCGAGGGCCAGCCCCCTTTCTCCCGAGAGGCTCAGCACCAAGGCCGCCATGGCGCCTTGCCCCACCGAAGGGGCCAGGGCGAGAGGGGCCATGGAGGCCTTTCGCCGGAGCCCTTCTACAGCCCGTTGGGGCACAAAGCCCCCGTCAGTCAGGTGACAGAGCGTCACCAGAAACTGAAAGCTCTCCTTGATCTGGCCGGTGTAACGCCGCCTTTTCAGGTCGTAGCCTTCCTGGATTCCCTCTCCTCCGGCGCCTGCCATGAGGAGTCCCAGAGAGCGCTGGACCACCGGCGCCCAGGGCGCCGACAGGCCCTGGAGCTCCAAGAGCAGCGACAGGTCCACGGAGCTGAGCTTCAACAGCGGCTGGGGGGAATAGACTGAATGGAACTGCCAAGACCGTTCTTTCCATCGGAGCCCTTCGGTCAGGAGGCCGTCCATCACGTCGTAGCGCAATATCTGACCGGCCAGGCCGAGAGCCTTGGCTCTGTAGGGACTTTGGGGCCATTTTCGCCCGGCCTTGAGGAAGATCCGGCAGGCCATGAGGTCCAGGGCCGTCCGGTTTTCCCAGGCCAAGGGCTCCATGTCGCTGTCCAGGGCGATGTAATAGACTCCCAGGGGGGAACGAAAATACCGGTCCAACAGGTCCGCCAGCCCGTCGAAGGCCTCCCGCTGGTCCAGCAGAAGCCGCAGATCCATCTCCAGCAACATCACTTCCAGTAAAAAGCCCTCTTCCGACGGCGAGGCCCTGAGGATCCCCGAAGGGGCCCGAAACTCTTCCAGCGATTCCAACAGGGGCCCTTCCGCCGCGAAAAGGGGCCCCAGAGCAATCAAGGAGACCAAAAGGGCCGCCCCGAGGGCCGATTTGACCGAGGCCATCTCGAAAAATCACCGCCTTTCTTCAGGTGATAACTGCATGATTTCCTGTCATTATACCCTCAAAAATAGCCGCCCCAAAACGCCCGAAAAAACTTTTCTCCCCCCGCAGAGAAAATCTATTGACAGGCCACTGGCTTTGCGATACAAAAAGGACTGTGGAACTAGGGGGGTCGGTATACCGGCTGAGAGGAGACGAAAAGTCTCGACCCTTGGAACCTGATCCGGCTCATACCGGCGCAGGGAAGTAACTACGCCTTTCGATCTTCAGAGGCTCTGCCTCTACCGATGAACCATCACTTCCTCAAGCCCACAGCAGCCGGACATCACAGCCTTTCGTCTGGAGTGGGGTCCATGAATTCCAAAATCCGCTATCTCACCGAAGGAGCCCTCGCCGCGGCGCTGACGCTGATCCTGGCGGAGCTCAAGCTGTGGCAGATGCCCCAGGGCGGTTCTGTGACTCTGGAAAGCCTGCCTATCATCCTTTTCGCTCTCCGCTGGGGCCTGTCCAAGGGCCTGGCCATCGGAGCCCTGTCGGGGCTGATGACGCTTCTGTTAGGGGGATTTCTGTTCCATCCTCTCCAGGCCGCCCTGGACTATCCTCTGGCCTACGGCATATTGGGCCTGGCTGCCCTGGCTCCCGGACGCCCCCGGCTGGGGACCCTGATGGCCATGGGAGGGCGGCTGGCCTGTCACGTCCTTTCGGGAGCCATCTTCTTCGGCTCCTACGCCCCAGAGGGCACCTCTCCGCTGCTCTATTCGCTGGTCTACAACGGCGGCTACATGGCCTGCAACGCCCTGCTGGCCCTGATTCTGGTCCCCCTGGTGGTCCCCCGGCTGCCGGTGAAGAGGGGATGTTAACCGTCCAGGGCCTTTCCAAGGCCTACAACGGCAGGCCGGTCCTCCAGGACTTTTCCTTCTCGCTGCCCCAGGGGAGTTTTACGGCCCTGGTAGGGCCCTCGGGCTGCGGCAAAAGCACCCTTTTCGCTCTGCTGGTGGGGCTGACTCGCCCCGACGGGGGCCAAATTTTTTGGCGCGGCGAGGCGGTGGAGAGAGGTGCCAGCCTGGCGGCCATGATGCTCCAGCAGGACCTGCTACTGCCCTGGCTCACTTTGAGGGAAAACGTGCTGCTGCCCCACAGGACCTCCGGCAGGCTCTCCGAAAGAACCCGGCAGGAGGTCCAGGACATCCTGAACCAGATGGGATTGGCCGACAGCGCAGACCGGCTGCCGTCTCAGCTATCGGGAGGAATGCGCCAACGGGGGGCCCTGGCCCGAACCTTAGCCTTTGACCGGGAGCTCATATTGCTGGATGAGCCCCTTTCGGCCCTGGACGCCATAACCCGCCAGGGGCTTTGGGGCCTGCTGGAACAGCTCCGGAGCCGCTACGGCAAAACGGTGCTCATGATCACCCACGACGTGGAAGAGGCCCTGGTGCTGTCGGACCGTCTTTTGGTGCTCTCCAGGCCGCCCATGACGATCCTCCAGGACCTGGCTCTTCCCGACGGTCCCAGGCCTAGGCGCCGCAGCGACCCCCAATTGGTGGACCTGCAGGAGCAGATCATGGACCTGCTGAGGGGGGAAGGGCAGTGAAGGCCTTTGATCGCTCTTTTCGAGGATCTTTCCGGTGGTTCTGGACCGCCGCCGTGGTGGCGATCCTCCTGGGCCTTTGGGAAGCCGCTTGCCGCCGCTATGGCCTGCCGGCTTTTATACTGCCGCCACCGTCAGCCATTCTTGCCACCACCTTCAGGGAATGGAAGCTGCTGTTGCCTCACTGCGCCGTCACTCTGGCCGAATGCCTCCTGGGCATCGCCCTGGCTCTGGCCTTTGGGATCCCCCTAGCACTGGTGATGTTCCGCTTTCCCTGGCTGGAAAGGGCCCTGTCGCCCTTCCTGGTGGCTTCCCAGGCGGTGCCGGTTTTCGCCTTGGCGCCGCTGCTGGTGGTCTGGCTGGGCTATGGCATGGCCAGCAAGGTGTTGATGGCGGCGGTGATCATCTTCTTCCCCATCACGATGTCGCTGCTGGAGGGCATGAAATCCTGCAGCTCCGGCTACAAAGCCCTGTTCTACCTGATGGACGCCTCTTTCTGCCAGACCCTCCGGCTCCTATACTGGCCCTGGGCGCTGCCCCAGTTCTTCTCGGGCCTCAAGGTGGCCGTGGCGGTGTCCACCATCGGCGCCGTGATCGGCGAATGGGTGGGCTCCCAGAGGGGTCTAGGGTATCTGATGATCCAGGCCAATGCCAGGATGAGGACCGACCGGGTTTTTGCGGCCATCCTGTGCCTCACCGCCATGGGCTTGGCCCTCTGGTGGTCCCTGGGATACCTGGAAAGGCGGACAATTTTCTGGAAAAGAGACTAGATATTCCTGCCCTGGCCCTTCAAAGGACCAGGAACCTTGATGTTTTAAATTCTTTTTTAAATTTTTTAAGGAGGAACTGCTGTGAAGAAAACTCTTTTAGCCCTGTGGCTGGCCCTAGCGCTGGCCTGCTCGGCTCAGGCCTCTGAAAAGTTAATCCTCATGCTGGACTGGTTCCCCAACATGGACCACCTGCCCATTTTTGTGGCCCAGGAGGCCGGATTTTTCGAGGACCAGGACCTGATGGTAGAGATCCAGGTCCCCTCGGACACCGCCGATCCGCTTAAGCTGGCCGTAACCGGCCAGGTGGACGTGGCCGTGAGCTACCAGCCCCAGACGCTGATCGCCGCCTCGGAGGGCTTCGACGTGGTGGCTTTCGGCCGCCTCATGGACCGACCCTTGACGTGTCTGCTCTTTTTGGAGTCGGGCCCCGTCAAGACCCCCCAGGACCTGTCGAGCCAGAAACTGGGCTACACCGTGCCGGGGCTGATGGACCTGCTGCTGGAGGCCTTCGCCTCCATTAACAACGTGACCGATTACGAGACCGTCAACGTGGGCTATTCCATCGTGCCGGCCCTGGTGTCGGGCCAGGTGGCCGCCGTCATGGGCCCCTTTAAGAACATCGAGCCCGTGGCTGCGGCCCACGAGGGCGTGAAAACAGCTTACTTCGAACTGGACCGCCACGGCATCCCGGCCTACGACGAGTTGATCTTCCTGGCCGGACGGGACCGCTGGGAAGAGCGGGCACCGGCCTTGCGGGCCTTCCGGCAGGCCATAGCCGACGCCGTGGCCTTTATCGACGAAGACCCTTCGAGGGCCCTGGAGCTCTACCTCAGGGCCGTCAGCGACGCCGGCCGGGAGGTGGAACAGGACACCCTGACGGCCACGGTGCCCTGTCTGGCCCGCAGCCAGGATATCGACGGCCAGGCTTGGCAGGACTTCGCTGACTTCGCAGTCCAGGCCGGGATCATCTCAAAGCCCCTAGAGGCTAGAAAGGTATTGGTGAAATAACATGGTAGAACTCCAAGGCTCCCTGAGCCGCCGCATAGGCGCCGCCGAGGAACGGCAGCTCCGAAAGCTCAGTCTGGCAGGCATCTTGACGGCTGCCGCCCTGCTGCTGTCCACCCTGTCGGTCCCCTTCGGCCCCACCCGGTGCTTCCCCTTTCAGCATGCCGTCAACGCCATAGCCGGCGTTCTTCTGGGGCCCTGGTGGGCCCTGGCCATGGCCTTTATCACCAGCTTTTTGAGGGTCTGCTTCGGCACTGGGTCACTCTTCGCCTTCCCCGGAGCCATGCCCGGCGCTCTGGCCGTGGGGCTGGCCTACAGGTACCTGGGCCGCGATTGGGCGGCCTTTGCCGAGCCCCTGGTCACCGGCACCCTGGGGGCCTGGCTGGCCTCGGCGGTGATGGCACCGGCCATCGGCAACCCGGTGGCCTTCGGCGGCCTCAGCGTGGCCTTCTTGATCAGCTCCGTCCCAGGAGCGGCCATCGGCTTCGGCGTCTTGGTGACGCTGCGCCACATGGGCGTCACCGTCAAAGCCTCCCAGGAGAAGGCCTAGGGGCCCTTTCGCAGGAGACCAGAGCTCTCCGGCAAGCCAGGAAATTGCTCCGGGAGGACTTTTATTTCTCCTCCAAAGGAGTATAATGCCAGAAAGATCCGGCAGCGGGACGACGAAAGCCCCTTGCCGGGATCTTTTATGTCTTTCTTCCGACGTCCCTTTGCACCGTTGGAGAGACTCGAAAAAATCGAAAGGAGTAACACCATGGCCCTTTGTCCCTGCGGATCCGGTCACGATTACCAACACTGTTGCGGCCCCATCATCGAAGGAGCTCAGCTGGCGCCCACCGCCGAAAAGCTCATGTGCGCCCGCTACAGCGCCTACGTCACCGGTGCCATCGATTTCATCATCAGCAGCCACGACCCCAAAACGAGGGAGACCGTCAGCGAAGAAGCCACTCGCCAGTGGTCCCAGTCGGCCAAATGGCTCGGCTTGGACATCAAGGAATCCCAAAAGGGAGGCCCCAAGGACCAGGAAGGCCAAGTGGAGTTCGTGGCCAGCTTCGAGATCGAAGGCAAACGGGTGGACCACCACGAGAAAGCCCAGTTCCGCCGGGAAGGCGAAAGGTGGTACTTCGTGGACGGCCAGATCATCACCGGCACCTACCGCAGGCCAAGTCCCAAGGTGGGGCGCAACGATCCCTGCCCCTGCGGAAGCGGCAAAAAATACAAGTTCTGCTGCGGCCGAAACCAGTAGCGCCTATCCCCATGGATAACCGTATCGGTTTCGACAGCGACCGCTACCTACGGGAACAGACCGAGGCCATCGCCCAGCGGGTGGCCCTCTGCGACAACAAACTCTATCTGGAGTTCGGCGGCAAGCTGATAGGCGACTACCACGCCGCCAGGGTGCTGCCCGGCTACGACCCTAACGCCAAGATGAGCCTCCTGGAGCGGTTCCGCGACCAGGTAGAGGTCATTCTGTGCCTCTACGCCGGTGACATCGTGCGCCGCAAGATCCGGGCCGACCTGGGCATCACCTACGACGCCGACGCACTGCGGCTGCTGGACGCCTTTGCCGGCCGGCAGATCAAAGTCTGCGGCGTGGTGATCACCCGCTACGAAGGCCAGTCCGCCGCCGAGCACTTCAAGCGCCGCTTGGAAAACCGCGGCGTGCCGGTCTTCGTCCACGGTCCCACCAAGGGCTACCCCAATGACGTGGACACCATCGTCAGCGAGGCCGGTTACGGCGCCAACGACTACATACCCACGGAGCGCCCCATAGTGATCGTCACAGCCCCCGGGCCCGGAAGCGGAAAGCTGGCCACCTGCCTGTCACAGCTCTACCACGAGCACCGGCGGGGGATCCGGTCTGGCTACGCCAAATACGAGGGCTTCCCGGTCTGGAACATCCCCCTCAAACACCCTCTGAACCTGGCCTACGAGGCGGCTACCGCCGATCTGGGCGACGTGAACCTGATCGACCACTTCCACCTGGAGGCCTACGAGCAGAAAACGGTGAACTACAACCGGGACCTGGAGGCCTTCCCTATTCTCCAGAGGATCCTCCAGCGAATCACCGGACGGCCCCAGTTCTACCGGTCCCCCACCGACATGGGCGTCAACCGCATCGCCTGGGGAATCGTGGACGATGCGGTGGTCCAGGAAGCGTCAAAACAGGAGATCCTGCGGCGCTATTTCCGCTACTCCTGCGAGGCCGCCCTGGGCCAGATCAGCCAGGACGCCGTGCGGAAACTGGAGCTCATCATGAAGGAGCTGGACCTGGTCCCCGAGGACCGCAAGGTGGTGGCCCCTGCCAGAGAGGCCGCCCAGGTGGCCAAACTTCGGGAAAAGGACGGCGAGGGCACCAGCGGATGCGCCATAGAGCTGCCCGACGGCACCATAGTCACCGGCAAGAGCAACGCCCTGCTCCACGCCTCGGCCAGCGCCATGCTGAACGCCGCCAAGACCATGGCGGAAATCCCCGACGGAATCGACCTGCTGCCACCCCATCTGCTCCAGTCCCTGTACTACTTCAAAAAAGACCTGCTGAACCAGAGCCGCCTCTCTCTGGACCTGGAGGAGACCCTGATCGCCCTGAGCCTCAGCGCCACTTCCAACCCCGCCGCGGCGGCGGCCGTGGAAAAGTTGCTGCACCTCCGGGGCCGGGAGGCCCACACGGCCCACATGCTCTCGCCAGGCGACGAATCGGCCTTCCGAAAGCTGGGGATCCACTTGACCTGCGATCCTTACTTTTCCAGCAAGAGCCTCTTCGAGTCCTGATAGCCCCCAAATTTCCATCAAAAAGCCCTGTAGCCTAGCCGGCCCGAAAACCGGGCCAGCGGCGCTATAGGGCTTTTTCGTGGATTCCAGCTTTTATTTACTGCGGTTTATTGAAAATCTGGCGAGTTAGGACGGCTAATAGATCTTTTCGGCCTATTAAAACCACAGCTGTCTATAGTTTTTTATCCATAGTTTTTAAAGTCTTTTTTTAGTAATCATAAATTCATCCAAAACTTTCTTAACCGGCCATTTTGCAGGTATACATCGCAAGTGATTATTGACACTAAAACTCTGTCATGCTAGCATTTTATTGTCGGATGCTTTTATTCGAGCAAGATATCGTTAAGGGAGGTAAGTTTTCATGATCACGTTTCTCGGTTCCATCGTGCTACTGATCCTGGCCTACGTGGTCTACGGGGCCTTTATCGAACGGCTCTTCGGGCCCGATGACCGCCCCACGCCAGCGGTTGCCCACCCTGACGGAGTAGACTACGTTCCTCTGCCCCTGTGGAAGTCCTTCCTGATCCAGCTGCTTAACATCGCCGGATTGGGCCCCATCTTCGGGGCCCTTTCGGGAGCCCTTTGGGGGCCCGTGGTCTATCTCTGGATCGTTCTGGGCACTATCTTCGCCGGCGCTGTCCACGACTACCTGTCGGGCATGATGTCCCTGCGGGACG
>CAZNRB010000009.1:0-33113 GCA_964575405.1 uncultured Synergistaceae bacterium
TTGATGATGTCCACGTCGGCGATGGTCACCTGCTCCTGGGCTGACGAGAATCCCAAGGCCAAATTCAACACCCATTCGGTCTTGCCAGACCCGAGAGCTCCTGTGACGGCAATGGCCCTTGGCCATTGATGGCGTCGGATTAGATCGGCGAACACGGAAAAATCAGCGGTCAATTTCCTCCCCTCCTGTCAATCTTAACCCCTTTTCCCAGTACAGGGCCTTCATGGAGCCCTTACCCTCGGGCTGGACGGTGATCAATTCTAAAGACCCCTCGGAGGTCCCCAACCAGACTTTGCCGTTTGAGACTTTTAACTGGCCTGAAGGGATCTGAAGGTCTCCCAGCCTAGACTGCCAGACCTTGATCCGCTTGCCGCGGAACTTGAAGTAGGCTCCAGGGGCTGGGTTCAGGGCGCGGATCTGGTCGTGCAACCCAACGGCGCCCCTTTGGGGGTCCAACAGCGCTTCGGCCTTCTCTATCTTGGGGGCATAGGAAAGGCCTTCGGCACCCTGTTGCTGAAGTGCGATCTCTCCTAACAATAATGATTTTAACCCTTTTTTCAATAAATTGCTACCCTTCAACGACAGATAATTTAATAATTCTCCGGCGGTCTGATCGGGGCCGATCTCAAAGACCTCTTGAAGCCAGATAGGACCTGCGTCCATGGCCTCTACGAGCTTGAAAATAGTCACGCCCGTGACGGATCGGCCCTCCATGATGGCCCGCTGCACCGGGGCGGCGCCGCGATATTGGGGCAGCAAAGAGGGGTGAATGTTGAAACATCCCAGGGCAGGACCGCTGAGCCAGGGCTCCAGGACCTTTTGACCGAAGTCCACCACCAGCACTAGATCAGGAGGGTTTTGGCCCAACTGGGCCTTTAGGTCCTCGTCGCCGTTCACCGACGGGGATCGATGGAGCCTAAGGCCCAGGTCCAGCGCGGTCTTTTCCACTGGCGAGGGCCGATCTTTCAATCCTCGACCACCTACCGAAGGCAGCGGAGTCACCACCAGCTCAGGGCGGCACTGGGGATCCTGGCAGAGATTATGAAGGCACAATGCCCCAAAGGTGCCGGTGCCGAAAAACCAGAGCTTGCTCATCGGTTAGCCTTGGCGAGACGCTTTTTTATGAGCTCCCGCTTAATCGGCGAGAACTTGTCGATCAACAGTTTACCGTTGAGGTGGTCGATCTCGTGGACCATGGCCCTGGCCAGAAAGCCTTCTGCCTCATAACGTTGAGCCTCTCCAGTCTCGTCTCGACATTCCACAACCACTCGATAGGGGCGCTTTACTTCTCCAAAAACTCCAGGGAAGCTCAGACAACCCTCTTCGCCGGTCTGTTGGCCCTCTTCCTCCACTATGACGGGATTGATCAACACGTAGCGTCGGCCTTCGATCATCACCACGGCGATCTTTTTCGATAGGCCCACCTGAGGCGCTGCCAGGCCTACGCCGTCTGCGTTCTGCATGATCACCGTCATTTCATCGACGAGGACCTTCAGATCCTGATCGAAAACCCTGATCTCCTCAGTTTCACGGCGCAACACCGGGTCCGGATAAAAGCGAAGCGACATTTCCATAACTATCTTCCTCTCTGATAACTATAAAAAATTCAAAATTATGTCCGTTAATAGTGACACATCTCTGGATTCCCTGTCCAGTTTAACACAACAAAAAACGCCGCCTCTTTCGAAGCGGCGCAGAAAAAGGATCTTATCTACTGGACACCTATTGGTTATCGTCGTCGAACTTGAAGTCTCCGAGAGCGTCGCCGAAAGTAAAGCCCGTATCATCGGCCTGGAAGAAATGGACAGCCTTCTCGGGCTCCTTGCGGCGGGGTTTGCCCGAAGGAGCGGAGGGACGAGCGGCTGGAGCACGGCGCTCGCTCTTCTGCTCGGCTGGACCCTCTTCGCGGCCAGGGCGATTTTCTGCCTCAATAGCGCTAAGGCTCAGACGAATCCGGCGGTCAGCGGGGTTAACTTCCAGCACCCGGGCAGTAATTTCCTGCCCTTCCGACAGCACTTCTCCGGGCTTCTCCACGCGGCGGGTGCTGAGCTGGGAGATGTGGATCAGGCCCTCCACGCCCTTTTCGATTTCCACAAAAGCACCGAAGTCGGCAAGGCGGACCACCTTGACGGCAATATCCTGTCCCTTGGCGTAACGCTCATCGATGCCGTTCCACGGATCGTTGAGCTGCTTGTAGCCGAGACTCATTCTCCTCTTTACAGGATCGATGTCTAGGATGACCGTATCCACTTCCTGGCCCTTGCGCAGTACTTCCCGGGGATGCTTAATCCGAGTCCAGCTCAAATCGCCGATATGGATCAATCCCTCGATTCCGGGCTCCACTTCCACGAAGGCGCCGAAATCGGTCACGTTGGTGACCACGCCCTTAGTCTTCTGGTCCTTGGCCCAACGGTCCATGACCGTATCCCAAGGATCGCCCTGGGCCTGACGGATGCTCAGGGAGATCTTATTGTGCTCTTGATCAATTCCGATGATCTTGACCTTTACAGCGTCGCCCTTCTTAATGGCCTCGCGGGCCTTGGAACTGCGCTGCCAAGACATTTCGCTGATGTGGACGAGGCCGTCCAGGGGGCCTACGTTGACGAAGGCGCCGAAGGATGTCAGGCTGCTGACCGTACCGTCCAGCACATCGCCCTCATGAACGTCGGTGTAGAATTGCTCTCTCCGCTGAGTCAGATCTTCGTCCAGCAGGCTGCGGCGGGAAAGGACGAGACGGCGCTTTCTCTTGTCCTTTTCGAGTAGCCGGACTTCGAATTCCTCGTCGATAAAGCGGCTGGGATTGACTCCGCGGCCTTCCGCAGCAAGATGAGAAATGGGAATGAACCCTTCAAGGGAACAGCAGTCCACCATCAGGCCGCCCTTGACCTTGCGCAGTCCCTTGACGGTGAACGTAGCCCCAGTAGCAGCCTTTTCCTCTAGCTCAGCCCAACGGCGGTCAAATTCACAACGCCACCGGCTTACCTGTAGCTGAGCTTCTTCTCCGTCGCGCTTATTGGTGACCTGCACGGTCACTTTGTCGCCGATCTGAGGCTCAGAAGCGTCGTCTACAAGAATATGATGAGTCCATTCGCGCTCGGACAGGAAACCTTCGCACTTATAGCCCACGTCCACCAGCCAACCATCGCCTTGCTTGCTTACGATGGTGCCTTCTACGACTTTGCCGCGGCCGATATCCTCGGCGGCATCGCCGTACTGGGCCATCAAAGCTTCCATGTCCATGGACTCTTCGGATACTGCTTCTTCTGCTACTGTTTCTTCGGTTCCTTCGATTTGGTTCTTCAGTTCTTCACTCATGGTCTGACATCCCCCTGACGTCCTACGACTCCTCGCGGATCGTATTATATAATTGTTCTATAAGCCAGTCGGGCGTACTCGCCCCGGCTGCGATGCCGATGTTTTTTTTATTTGCCAACCACCTCCAGTCCAACTGCTCCGTCTCTTCAATCCATTGGACTTCGCGGTGGAGATCTTGGACAATGCGGCACAGTTTGCCCGTATTGGAGCTGTTCCGTCCGCCGATGAGGACCACGCCGTCGGAACTGGTTGCCAGAGAGGCCACCGCCTTTTGGCGGTCCACGGTGGCTCTGCAGATGGTGTTAAAAATCCTGGTCTCTCGGGCTATCGAAAGGGCGGCTACCGTTACTTCCGACAAGACTTGCTCCTGCTGGGTCGTCTGAGACAGCACACCAATTCGGCCAATTCTACCAAGCTTTTCCAATTCTGTCGAGCTGGAAACTACGGTCCAGGGCCCTTCGATATAGCCCAGGACCCCCTTTACCTCCGGATGCTGCCGGTCTCCTAAAATTACGATGTAATAGCCCTCGCGGGAAAGCTCTTGGGCTCTCAGCTGCAGGGCTCTCACGAAGGGACAGGTTCCGTCTATGACCTTGGCTCCGATAGAATGAAGATATTGGACCACCAACGGCGCCTCGCCGTGGGCCCGAATGAATACGGTAGATCCTGGCGGCACAGAGGCCGCGTCGGGCACCACCGTAAGTCCCAGGCGCTCCAGCCGCTGGACTTCCTGGGGATTGTGGATAGGGCTTCCGATGCAATAAAGGGCCTCTCCCTGGGCCAGGGTTCTCTCTATGGTCCCGATGGCTCGCTTCACACCGAAGCAGAGCCCTGTGGGCTTTGCTAATTTCACGTTGATTATTAGGCACCCCTCCTCTCCAGATGGTCCAGGGCTACGGCTTCCGCTTTTTGGAGCACCGAATCGATAGATTCCTGAGAAAGGTCGAACCAGAGCACCGAAGGGAACTTGCGAAACCAAGTCATTTGCCGTTTGGCAAACTGCCTAGTGGCGACGATGTCTCCTTGAATAGCCTCTTCCAGGCTGAGCTTGCCTTGATGAAACAGCACCAGTTCTCTGTAACCGAAGCCCTGCATAGAAGGAAGCGTAGGCGAATAGCCATGATCCAACAGCCATCGCACCTCTTCTGGATATCCTGAGGCGAATTGTTCTCTGACGCGGCGCTCTATAATGGTCAGCAATTTTTCCCGAGGGCGGATCAGACCTATATAGAGCACATCGTAGGGGCTTTTTTTCCTCAAAGAAGGATCTTCGTAGAGCTCTGTAGCTGTACGCCCCGTCATGTTGTAGATTTCCAAAGCCCTGGATACTCTAAAACGATCGTTGGGATGGAGCCGCGAAGCGCTTTGAGGGTCCACCAGGGCCAGCCGTCGATGTAATTCTTCTGGCTCAAGCTCCATCAGGGACCGGCGCATATTTTCGTCAGTGGGCACATCTATTGAGAGAAGTCCGCTGAAAAGGGCTTGATAATAAAAGGGCGTCCCCCCCACAAAAAGGGGGACCCGTCCACGGCTGCGAATTCGCTGGATGCACCTGTGGGCCTCAGAAACGAAATCCGATGCCGAAAATATCTCGTCGGGATCCCGCAGGTCGATCATATGGTGCAGTATCTCTCGTCGAATTTCTAAGCTGATCTTATCGGTGCCCACGTCCATATAGCGGTAGATTTGGCGCGAGTCCGCAGATATCACTTCGGCCTTTAATTTTCTGGCCAATTCAAGGCTCAGCGCCGTCTTGCCTACGGCGGTGGGACCGATCAGGGCGATCACAGGGATTGGATTATCAAACGTTGCTCTAGTCGCTAAATTCGGATTCTGGCTCACCGACATGTCAACCTTCCGGGGAAAATGCTGATCTTTCCCGCATTGTAGCACGAAAGGCCCCAAAAAACAGAGCCGAATATGCCGCGGCTAAGAGGCCTCTTGCTCATTTCTGCCGCCCAAAATGACGGCCCAGAGCGTTTTTGTCCAGGCGCAGTATAGTGGGACGGCCATGGGGGCAAGCGTTGGGCTGCTCGCACCTCCGCAATTCCTCCAGAAGCTCTATTGCCTCCACAGGCTCCAAGGACGTGGTCAGCTTTACAGAGGACTTGCATGCCCTCAGAGCCCAGCGATCCCTAAAAGGCCGGCTGTCTCCTTTGTCCTCTAGAGCGCCTAAGGCGCCACGAAGGAGATCTAAAGGGGCCATATTCAACCCCTTGGCGTGGACAGGCAGGCACTTCAAGTTCCCGTCAGCGTCAATCTTCATACCCAGCTCTTCCAAGTCTTCCCGGTAAAAGAGAGCCTCTTCGCGCAACGACGGCGGCAATGGGATGGGGACCACAAGAGGCTCTAGGCCGTCTAGGCCGGAACAGGCTGATCGAATCTTCTCGAAAAAAATCCTCTCGTGGGCAGCATGGGGGTCCACGATCAAAAGCCCCTCGGAATCTTCAAAGATCAAATACCCAGACGTTAACTGCCCTAAAAAAGAGAAAATCCCTCCGCTCTCTTGGCCCTGATAACTTAAAGGCTCTGTTAAAAAGGCCGACGATATTTCTTCTCCCTCTACCAAGGGCGCCCTTTCCCGGCTTTGGAAGGCCTGGGAGGAAGGCAATTCATCGGGGCTATCCATAAGGACCGATGCACGGCCAGAGGACACCCGAAACTGCGGGGCCGTTACCCTGGAAAAAGGATCTCTTTCTTTAGGAACTTTGTACTGTTGCGACCACGCCGTCGTGCGGAAAGAGAGGGACGATTCCTTTGTACCCCCTTCTGGCGGCAAAGAGGGCTTTCCAATTTTGGACAGATTCATCGGAGAGAAGCCTTTAGATAGCTGCTCCACTCCCTTCCGGACCAGGTCAAAAACCTCTCCGGAACGACGGAGCAGCACTTCGCTCTTAGTGGGATGGACATTAATGTCTACATCCTCGGGAGGCATCGTAAGGAACAGGAACCAGTTGCCTCGATTCGCCCAAGGATGGAAAAGCACCGCCGACCTTATAGTTCCGTCGCTGATTCTGCGGCCGTTCATGAAAACAGTCAGCTGAAACCTGCTGGAAGCGCCGCAATCCTGCCACCAGATTTTGACCTGCGACGAGCCATTGTTTTGTTCTGCCTGACGAATCTCTGGCTCTTCTCCCCATAGCTGACGAAGCAGCGAGGTCACATCTCCAGAGCCATAGCTCTGAAAGAGCTTCTTGCCGTCGTTAATCAGCCGGAAGGCTATAGCTGGATAGGCCAGGCCATAGTCCTGCATGAGATGAAGGATGCGCCGGCATTCTGCTTGGGCGCTTTTCATGAATTTGCGCCGGGCAGGTAGGTTGTAGAACAGGTCCTTGACGGTCACCCGTGTCCCCGGTGGCAGAGTGGATTCTGAGACAGAGACTTCGCCCTCTTTGGAGAGGAGCAACGCTCCTGACGGCAGATCATGGCGGCGGCTGTAAAGCTCCAGATCGCTGACGGCCGAGATGCTGGCCAGAGCTTCGCCGCGATACCCTAGGGTCAGAATGGCCTCCAGGTCTTCATCGCTGGAAATTTTGCTGGTGGCATGTTTTTCCAGAGCTAAAGGCAGCTCGTCAGGGGCTATGCCAGACCCATCATCGGCGACGGAGATCAGCACCTTGCCGCCCTGGATTAGCTCCACGTTAATTTGAGCTGCACCGGCATCTATACTATTTTCGATTAATTCCTTAACTACCGATAGAGGTCTTTCGATAATTTCGCCGGCAGCTATTTTCTTGGCCAGTTCCGGGGAGAGTCGATGTATGGACATTTTAGGATCTCACCTTCTTCGCCTGCTCTACCAAACGGTAGAGCTTTTCTAAAGCCGCTTTAGGCGACAATCCATCGGGCTCCATGGAGGCCAACTCGTCTATCAGAGCGTCGCCCTGAAGGTCCAGGAAATCTATCTGCAACGAAGGCGCAAAGGCTTGACTCTGCTGATTTCTTCCTGGGCTGCTCTCTTCCATCCGTTCCAGGATCTCCTGAGCTCTTTTCAATACCACTCTGGGCAATCCTGCGATTCTAGCAACCTCGATGCCGTAGGAGCGGTCGGCCGGACCCGGACGTACCTGATGGAGGAAGCGCACGCCATCTTTATGTTCTTCTACAGCCATACTGACGTTGAAAAGCCCCGAAAGGCACTCTTCCAGTGACGTGAGCTCGTGGTAGTGCGTAGCGAATAGCACCAAAGGCTTTTGGCCGCACAGATCGTGGAGATACTCGATGACTGACCAAGCGATGCTCATGCCGTCGTAGGTGGCTGTGCCTCGTCCAATTTCATCGAGAATAACCAAACTTCGAGGCGTCACATTATGAAGGATATTAGCGGTCTCCGTCATCTCTACCATAAAGGTGCTGTTGCCCCGGGACAGTTCGTCTCGGGCGCCGATGCGGGTAAAAAGGCGGTCGATCAGAGGCAATTTAGCCGACTTTGCAGGGACAAAAGAACCGATCTGCGCCATGATCTGCAACATCGCCACCATGCGTAGGTAAGTGGATTTTCCCGCCATGTTGGGCCCTGTCATCAAGGCGATGCGGCGTTCTTTGTCCATGATCAAATCGTTGGGAATGCAAGGGCGGCCCTGCAACGCCAGCTCTACCACTGGATGGCGCCCCTCCTGGATCTCCATGGGCCCTCCATCCTTTATTTCGGGACGGCAGTAGTCCCTATCTATGGCAATTGCGGCAAAGCTAGCCAGCACATCGATCTGGGAGAGCCCCTGCCCAAGGGTCTGCAATAGGGAGGTGCAGCCACAGCATTTTTCTACCAGTTCCGAAAAGATCCGGTCCTCCAAGGCGAGAATCCGCTCATCGGCCTGCATTCTCCTATCTTCGTAGGCCTTGAGCTCCGGAGTGATATAGCGCTCGGAATTCACCAAAGTCTGCTTTCGCAGGTAATCCTCGGGGATCTCTTTCCCCCCTGCCAAGGCTTTGGATATCTCTATATAGTAGCCATAAATTTTGTTGTATCCCACTTTAAGCCGGTTAAATCCTGTGCGCTCCCGTTCCTTTTCTGCGAACTCTTGGAGCCACTGTTGGCCGTGATCGCCTAAGGATCGCCATTCGTCCAATTCGGCGTTCCATCCCGGACGGATCAGCGGCGCTGAGCCGATAATCCTGGGAGGCTCATCCATCAGAGCCCTAGAAAGGATATCCCTAAGCTCTTCCAGTTCCTTCGGATCGGGCAAATTGGCCTGAGGACAACGGCCGAAGACTAGAGGGAAAATCTGGGGATAAAGGTTCAAAGTATCTTGGATCGCGGCTAAATCTCTGGGCGAGCCAGCATGGAGGTTCAGCCGGGCCACAGCGCGCTCCAAATCCTTGCAGTGTCCCAAAAGTTCCCGCAGGGATCGGAGCACTTCGGGCTCTTCGATTAAAGATGCTGTAGTGGACTGACGGGATTCAATTTCCCCGACAGCGCACAGAGGGCGGGCAATCCAGTCCCTCAAAAGCCTTCTACCAAAGGATGTGCAACACCGGTTCAGGCAGCTGTACAGCGTGGCACCGTCGCCGAAAAGCTCTAAGTTTCTCTGGGTGCTCAGGTCCAAATGAAGAAACCCTTCGGAGCGAATCATAGCGAGGCCCTGCACATGGCCCGCTTTGGAAAAGCTGGTCTCCTCTACATAGGTCATCAGGGCTGAAGCGGCACCGATAAGAGGATCGCCCTCCGACAAACCAAAACCTTCTAACGTGTTGAGATCCCAAAGACGACAAAGTCGAGACCATCCAGCGGCTGGATCGAACTCTTCATTGGGGACTTCGCTGAGAGACCATTTCCATTCCTGCCCCAGTTGGTCGAGCCTTTTTTTTCTGCGGGGCACCAGCACTTCTCTAGGGTCAAAGGAGGCCAACACAGAAAGGGCCTCTCGGGAGGGGAAACAACCGGCCATGACCTTCGAAGAGCTGGAGGGCAGCACGGCTATACTCCATTGATCGCCCTGAATCGACAGGGCTGCCAGCGATGACTGGATAGTTCCTTCCTCTGGAAGATAGGTCCCCGGCGTTACGACTCTGACGACCTTCCGCTCCACCAGTCCTTTGCCATCGGGCTGGCTGACTTGCTCACAAATTGCCACCTTATAGCCCTTTTCCACCAACCTGGTTATATATTGCTCCGCAGAATGGTATGGCACACCGGCCATGGGCATTTTCTTCTCCGGGTCTCGGGCAGTCAGCGCAATATCCAGCTCTTCCGATAAGAGCTTGGCGTCGTCGTAAAAGGACTCATAGAAATCGCCCATGCGAAAGAAGAGGACACAGTCCTTGTATTTGTCTTTCCAGTAAAAATATTGGCGCAACATAGGAGTCATTTTTTCCACGTTCTGACTTGTTTCTGTCATTAGAAGTCGTCAACTCCTCGCGCGTCCATGTAGCTCTGAAGGATGACAGCAGCCGCTATTTTGTCGACCCGATCTTTTCTCTTTTTGCGGGACAGGTCCCCTTCCAAGAGAAACGCCGTAGCAGTGCGAGTAGAATAGCGCTCGTCCCA
This sequence comes from uncultured Synergistaceae bacterium, assembly GCA_964575405.1. GTDB lineage: Bacteria > Synergistota > Synergistia > Synergistales > Dethiosulfovibrionaceae > CAZCKP01. Next base: position 9,803 of record CAZNRB010000009.1, read on the forward strand.
ATAGCGGATCTTCACTTCCGGTATGGCAGCTTGAATTTCCGCGGCCACCGATCGGACCCTTTGAGTGGAAGGTCCTTCTGAGCCGTCCTCTCGGATCGGCAAACCCAACAACAGCCAGTGGGTCCCGTAATAGTCCAGCATCTTAGCCAGTTCTGGAATCCAATCGCTTTCAGCTTGCCATACCGCGATCCCTTGGGCAAACATGCCCAAGGGATCGCAGACAGCTGCCCCAATTCTCACCGTTCCGATATCAAGGCAAAGGATTCTGCCCATTATGCTCCTATAAACTTGGAAACGATCGATTCAGCAGAGGCCAGCGCCTTATCGATCTTTGAGGGATCTTTGCCGCCGGCTTGGGCCATATTAGGACGGCCGCCGCCGCTGCCGTCCACCAGCGCGGCCACTTCCTTTACGATCTTACCGGCGTGAAGCCCCATCTTCTGAGCCGACTCTCCCAACATGCAGAGGACCTGAACTTTTTCATCCGACACCTTGGAGATAAATAGCAAAACCGACTTCGGCTCAGAATCCTTAATACGATCGCCAACTTCCCGGAGAAGCTCCATGGATTGACCGTCGACTCGTCCAGTAAATAGCGTCACTGCACCATGGGCAATCTCACTCTTCTTGAGGAGACTGTCCAGTTGACCGGTTAATTTAGTGCGAGTCATATCGTCGATGCGCTTTTTCAGTTCCCGGTTCTCCAGCTCCATCGCTTCAATTCGTTCCACAAATCGCACAGGCTGAACAGAAAGCTTCTGAGACAGATCTCCCAGCGTAGCAGCCATTGTCTGGAACATCTGGAACGCATTAGCACCGGTAACCGCAGTAATACGCCGGACCCCGGAGCCAATACTCTCTTCGCTGACGATCTTCACCATGCCGATTTCGCCGCTGGCGCGGACGTGGGTTCCGCCACAGAGCTCTCTGGAAAAATCTCCGACAGAAACTACACGGACTTCTTGACCGTACTTTTCCTCAAAAAGAGCTTTAGCTCCCGAGGCCTTGGCCGTCTCGATATCAGTGACCTCTGTAGTCACAGGCAAGTTTGCCATTACTGCCGAATTTACCAATACTTCAATCTCCCCGATCTGTTCTCGGCTCAAGGCTTTAAAGTGAGTATAGTCGAAGCGCAGGAACCGATCGGAGACAAGAGAACCATTTTGACGCACGTGGCCCCCCAAAAAACGACAGAGCGTCTGATGCAGTAAGTGAGTCGCCGTGTGGTTTCTAGCTATATTCAGACGACGGGCGCGATCGACAGCAGCCTGAACGGTTTGCCCCACCGACAAGGTCCCCTTCGTAACGGCGATCTTCGATACTATCAAATCTCCTACAGGGTGGACTGTGTCCTTTACCAGAGCAACAACTCCATCGGAAGTCAGAAGACCGGAGTCGCCTACTTGGCCACCCCGCTCTCCGTAGAAGGGCGATTGACTCAGCAGTACTTCTCCGTCTTGCCCTTCGGTCAGTTCTGATACGAGCCGACCGTCGGAAATCAGAGCTGTTACCTCCACAGCGCAGCTGTCCATTTCATAGCCTAAAAAGGGCGTAGGTCCATGTTGATTCAGCAGTTCAGTGTGGACATCGCCTTTGATCACCGCGTTCACTTGCTTGCTTGAAGCCCTGGCTCGGTCGCGCTGTTGCTGCATTTCGGCCTTGAAACTCTCTTCGTCCACGCCGATTCCTTGTTCTGCACAGATTTCCTTGGTCAACTCCAAGGGAAAACCGTAAGTGTCGTAAAGCTGAAAAGCGAGGCAGCCGTTCAAGGTATCGCTCTTAGAAGAGCGAAGGTTGGCAATCTCCTGTTGTAGCAGATCACAGCCTTGATTAATTGTCCGCCCGAAGCGGTTTTCTTCCAAGGAGATCACTTGTTCAATGGTCAAGCGGTTTTCACAGAGCTCACTATAGGGATCTCCCATCTCCTGGATGATCGTCGGGATCAGTTTCGTCAAGAAGGGCTGATTGATACCAATTAAGCGGCCGTAACGGGAAGCCCGGCGAAGAAGGCGCCGCAGGACATATCCCCGTCCCTCGTTGGCCGGCATGATACCGTCGGCGATCATGAAACAGACCGACCGTATATGGTCAGAAATTACCTTTAGGGCTAGATCGCTCTGGGGTCCATCGCCATAGCGCACTCCAGCGATATCTCCTGCGACTTTCATCAATGGGGTGAACAGATCGGTCTCAAAATCGTTGCGCACGCCCTGGACCAACGATGCCAGACGCTCAAGGCCCATTCCCGTATCGATGTTTTTTCGAGGAAGATTGAGATAGGTCCCGTCGCTTTGCCTGTCAAACTGTGTGAACACGTGGTTCCATATTTCAAGATATCGGTCGCAATCACAGCCGGGATGGCAATCGGGACCGCAGGAGAACTCCTCGCCTTGGTCGTAGAGCACTTCCGAGTCGGGGCCGCAAGGACCTTCGGGGCCCATGAACCAAAAGTTCTCCTCTTCGTCGCAACGAAGGACCCGATTTTCAGGGAGGCCGATCTCCTTGGTCCAAACGTCAAAGGCCTCTTCGTCGTCTTTGTAAATGGTGGCGTACATTCTATTTCCATCGAGGCCCATCAGATCGGTCAAGAACTCCCAGCCCCAAAGAAGAGATTCCCGTTTGAAATAACCGCCCCAGCTGAAATTTCCCAGCATCTCAAAAAAGGTGTGGTGCCTGGCCGTATTGCCCACATTTTCGATATCGTTGGTGCGCACGCATTTTTGGGAGGTCACGGCACTGGAAAATTCCGGCTCCTCCAAACCCAAATAATATTTTTTAAATGGCACCATGCCCGCTATAGTGAAAAGCAGCGTCGGATCGTCGGGCACCAGGGAAAAACTCTTGTAGTGATGACAGCCCTTGGAGACCCAAAAATCGACGAAAAGTGAACGGATTTCCTTGCTGCTTCGATACTGCATCGGCTTAATCCTCCGTTTATCAAAGGTTTCTCAAAAGCGAAATTCGGGCTTTCCGAGCTTCTTCAACAACACTATATCTATCCGCCGGCAGGAATTCACCATCTCTAAAGAGCCATCGGCCCGCACATATGACACCCACCACGTCGGCAGAACTGCCGGCGTAGACCACGTAGGTGGCCATGTTGTCCTCATCGACTCCCACGTAGTGGGGCAACGTCAAGTCGATTACCGCCAGGTCGGCAGACCAGCCCTCCTGGATGCGCCCCACTTTTTCAAAGCCCAGGGCCTTGGCTCCGTTGTAGCTAGCGCATCGCAGGACCTCCTGGGCCTTCAGGACTGTAGGATCCTGCTGCACTCCCTTGTGAAGCAACGCGGCCAGGCGCATCTCCCCCCAGAGGTCCAGGCGGTTGTTGCTAGAGGCTCCGTCGGTCCCCAGGGCCACGGTAAGGCCCGACTGCAACATCTGGGGCAAGGGAGCCACGCCGTCGCCCAGCTTGAGATTTGACGATGGACAATGGGCCACCGCCACGGGGAATTCCGCAAGGGCTTCCATCTCCTGAGGCAACAGGTGGACGCAATGGGCCAGGATCAGACGGTCTAGCTCCAAAAGCCCCGTCTCCTGGAGGTATTCCAGCGGCGACATATGAAAGGTCTTATCGATGTATTCCCGCTCCCAGGCTGCTTCCAGAAAATGAAACTGCAGGGGCAGGGATTGGGCCTTGGCCACCGCAGCTATCTCCTGCATCACCTCCAGGGCCACCGAGTAGGGCGCGTGGGGATCCAAATTGTTTATAATCAGAGGGCCAGCCACGTCGCTGTAATCCCTGTAAAGGCTACGGCTCAGCAGATCCCGATCTATGCCCACCACGCCTACCGCAATGGCGCCACGGCATCCCAGTTCGTTGACGGCCTGGGCCACGCTGGCCATGTGGTAGTACATGTCGGCAAAGCAGGTGACGCCTCCGGAGACCATCTCCAGTGCCGCCAGGCGGGTACCGGCATAGACCTGCTCCGCCGTGAGATGCTGTTCCAATGGCCAGATCTTTTTTTCCAGCCACTCCATCAGGGGCTCTTCCTCTCCTAGCCCTCTGAGCAGCGTCATGGCAGCGTGGCAATGGGCGTTAACAAAGCCCGGCAGAAGGAGCCTCTGCCCCTGTCCGTCCACGGTCTCTCCCTCTGGAGCTACCATGGTGCCAGCAGGAGCGATAGCAGAGATCTCACCGCCTTTAATCAGAAGATCACTCAGCTCTGCCCGCTCTCTGAAGCCGTCGAGGACGTAAAAATTCTTCAGGACTGTAGTCATGCTCTACTCCTCCCGCCAATCGTCCATGTAGGCAATCTGCTCCTCCGTAAGCTGTTCCAGATTTATTCCCATGGAGTCTAATTTTACTTTCATCACGTTGGCGTCGATCTCAGCGGGCACATCCATCAGCCCGGGCTTTGTCTCTCGGCCATGCTGGTGGGAATAGATGGCAGCCTCCAGCTGGAGGGCAAAACTGAGATCCATGATCTCAATAGGGTGACCATCGCCGCAAGCCAAATTGACCAGGCGCCCCTCTCCCATCAAGTTCAAACGGCGCCCATCGACCATCACAAAGGTCTCCACGTTAGGCCTGGCTTCATAGACCTCTGAAGCCAGTTTCTTCAGAGCTCCTTTGTCTATTTCCACGTCAAAATGACCAGCGTTGCCCAAAAGAGCGCCGTCTTTCATGAGCTTCAGATGGGCCTCTCCTATAACGTGAATATTGCCGGTAAAGGTCAGGAAAATATCTCCCAGAGGGGCTGCCTGAGTCATGGTCATAACGCGATTGCCGTCCATTACCGCTTCAAAAGCGCGATGGGGATCCTTCTCAGTGACGATCACATCGGCTCCTAAGGCCTTGGCTCGCATGGCCGCTCCGCGGCCGCACCACCCGTAACCGGCGATGACTACGGTTTTGCCGGCAATCAGGAGGTTGGTAGTGCCCATTACTCCTTCCCACACCGACTGGCCTGTTCCGTAGCGGTTATCGAAAAGGTATTTGCTGTGGGCATCGTTGACCGAGATCACCGGGAAAGGCAGCAGGCCCTCTTTTTCCATAGCCTTGATGCGCTTCACGCCAGAGGTTGTCTCCTCGGAAGCGCCGGTTACGCCGGGAACCAACTGGGGCATCTTCGAAAACAGCGTTGCCAAAAGGTCAGCGCCGTCGTCCACAATTACGCTGGGGCCAAAAGAAAGAGTCTCCTGCAGATACTGATAATATTCTTCGCTATCCATGCCGTGGCGGCTGAAAACCTCCACGCCGGAGTCCACCAAGGCAGCGCAAATGTCGTCTTGGGTGGACAGAGGGTTGCTTCCTGCGGCCCTCACTTGGGCTCCCAGTTCCTTGAAGACCTTCAGGAGGCAGGCCGTTTTTGCTTCCAGATGAAGGCACGCCGAAAGCCGTACCCCCTTTAAGGGCATGGAATCGCGGTATTTTTTCAGCAATGCCTTCAAAACTGGCATAGATCGCCAGGCCCATTGGATTTTCTGCTGTCCCTTAGGCGCCAGGCTGGGATCGGCAATTTTATATTCCACTGAGAATAAACCTCCTACCACAGTCTACTAGAAGCTCAAATTCTGTGAGACCGGCTGCAGCAGCGATCTACTTGACAGCGAGCGTCTCCGTCGAAAAATTGCAGAGTCACCCTATCTCCTGACGCAAGCTCGCCCACAGAGGTCACCAAGGACTCCTTGAGAAAGCAACGCATATAACCTCGTTCCGCTAAAGTCCTAGGAGAAAGGGACTGCAAGGTTCGCTCCAGCCCGTCGAGACGAATGGATTGATGGCGCAACGCGGCGCTGCATAGGCGGGCTAAACGTTCCTCAGAATCGTCCAATCTTTGTCTGTAGCCTTCTAAAGTGTTTTTGCAAGTGAGGCCCAGCCGCCGCTTCAAATGATCTAGCGCATTTTTAGTCACTTCACAGCTGCCCAAGGTCGCGGTCCTAAACTGGCGGCTGCGCTGGCTCAGGGCTTGTAAAATTTCTTGCCGGTCCGGGAAAACCAGCTCAGCCGCCGCCGATGGGGTGGGCGCGCGAAAGTCAGCGGCAAGATCACAGAGGGTCCAATCGGTCTGATGGCCCACGCCTGTGACTAATGGGACCCCACATCTAGCTACTTCCAGGACCAATTCCTCGTCGTCGAAGGGGTTGAGATCGTCTCGACCGCCTCCACCACGTACCAGCATTATCACATCCAGGTCGGGGATAAGGGCTGTCCTTTGAAGAGCAGCTACCATCGAAGAAACTGCCTGGATACCCTGGACAAGACAGGGCACTACCATCAACTCTGCGGCGGGAAAGCGTTTTTTCCAGACAGTGCAGACATCCTGCACGGCGGCTCCTGTGGGGGAAGTAAGACAGGCCACTCGGCGGGGATAGGCCGGCAAAGGACGCTTCCGTTCAAGGGCGAAAAGGCCCTGGGCCTCAAGGCGCCGCTTCACCTCTTCCCTAGCCCGGGCCGCAGCTCCCGATCCCAGAGGCACCATCTTCCTGGCATAGATTTGGACAGTAAGGCGTTGAGGATAGAGCCCGATTCTCCCAAAAACCGCCACTCTATCGCCGACCTGGGGCCACTGGATCACCGAATGGGCGTCACTGCGAAACATCACTCCATGCATCAGCGATGCCTGGCCCGCAAGGGTGAAATAGACATGACCGCTGCTGTGGCGCTTAAATTCCGTTATTTCACCTTCTACAGCCACATTAGAGAGTGTGGGATCGAATTCCAGGATCCGCTTTACTCTGGCCGTAATTTCGTCTACCGACAGCATGGCGCTGTGTTTGCTCTTGATCATTGCTGCTCCCGAACGATCTTCGCCAGAACCCCGTTGACAAAGCGCCCCGATTCATCGGAACCGAACTTTTTCGCCAATTCCACGGCCTCATCGATAGCAACCGCCACGGGAACGCTTTGTTTAAGCGCACCTTCCCAGAGAGCCAGCCTTAAAATCGCTCGGTCCACGGTGGCCATCCGTTCAGGACGCCAGTTCACCACGTGTTTTTGCAGGATTTCGTCCAATTCCTCACGAACTTGCCAAATATCCAGACACCAGGACTTGGCCTCAGACAGCACCTGGGCCTCCTCTGGATCCATGACGGCGTCCTGATGGTCTTCACCTTTCTGCGCTGCTAAAAGCGACGTTAGGTCGGGCTCGGCACCGTCAGAAGGGACCTCGATCAAAATTTCCTGAAATGCGTCGGCCGGCACCTCTGCAAGGATGTCCCGCCATTCCCACAGGGCTTCTAAAATTTTCTCCGGACTGCCAGCTCTTAAATCTAAAGCAAAAAGCAATTGAAAGGCCAGCTCTCTGAGCCGGTGCCGCTGGTTGCTGTAAGACTTCTTCATCGGCGGCCCCCTCTCCTCAAAATGGGTAAAAGATCGTGCAGGCTTCTTCGCCCGCCTTCGGAAATCAGCCAAACTGCCAGCCGCCAAGAACAGAGGCCCACTCCAAGGAAGAGCACAAAAAGTTTCCACGGCAGTAGCAACGCTCCGCAAAGGGCCAAAGCCATCAAGGTCCAAAAAAAGGGCGATCCCAAGACGGGATGGGCCGATAGAGGGCTTTCGCTTCTAGATAGGCCCTGTCGGACCCATTGAACTCTCGGGATCCTAATTCCCAATGATTTGAGATCGGTGGTCATCGCCCGGGCCCGGCGCAGATCGTCCTCTCGGCTCCAAAATTCACGGCTGTCACAGATCATGACAAGACACAAGCCGTCATGGGGCCGCAACCGCACGGCAGAACAATAGGCGCCCACAGGAAGATAGCGAGACACTAAAGTTTCCAGTCCTTCTGTAGAAACGCGGATTGCCCCCAAACGGGTCCGTCCGAAATCTTGAAACAAGCCAATTGGACCTCCTTAAAGCAAAAAGCCGGCCCGTTTAAGGCGAGCCGACCGTATCCGTTCCCTCTTCGGAAAATGGGGCTGCCTCAGCCGCGCTTAGCCGCCCTGCCTCATCGTGGGCATCGTCGAAATAAACGCCCTGGACGTGGATATTCACAGCCCTAACCTCGTATCCCGTCAGATCCTCCAGGTCCTTTTTCAGGAGCTCCTGGACATCCCAGGCCACATCTGGAATCCGGTAACCGTAGCGGACCAGGACGTAGGCATCCACCGATATCCTGGGATTTTCTCCTTCTTCGACGGAAATCCTAATTCCGTCGGGACTCCTGCGGCCTATGCTCAACCTCGAAGAAATACCCGAGCTAGCTGGTAGAACGGACTCCACCTTTGCCAGGGCACGGCGGGTCAACTCGAGAATAACGTCCTCAGCAATGTGGATCCTCCCTTCCGATGGGGAATCCTCGTCCTGCCGGGCCTCTACCAATGCCTGCTCCAGATCAAATTCCGGACGGGCGGCTGCTTCTGGAGCGGGACGCAGATCCGTCATGATGCTCCTTCACCTCGTTCGGGGATCCAACGCCGCGCTCTGGGCTTTTTTGTCGAATCCCAAGGTCTTCTTCAGCTGCTAAGCCAGGGGCTTACTTAGCCCTCTCCAAGTACTCTCCCGTTCGGGTATCAACCACTACTTCTTCGCCGTTTTCGACAAACATCGGCACGGTGATCGTCAGTCCTGTAGCTAAAGTCGCCGGCTTTCCACCACCTGACACCGTGTCGCCCTTAAAGGACGGTGAAGTATCGACGATCTTCAGGACTACGCTCTTGGGGAGCTCGATGCCCATAATACGCCCTTCGTAAACGTCCAGATCCACTTCCAGATTATCGGTTAGGTAGTTCAGAGCGGTCCCTAGCACTTCTTTAGTCAGATAAATCTGGTCGTAGCTCTCCAGATCCATAAAGACATAGTTATCGCCATCTTGAAAGATAAATTGGGCAGGTCTCTCATCGAATACAATCCGCTCAAAACGCTCGCCGGAAACGAAGCTGTTCTCCACGATGCTGCCGGTATCGATGTTCCGCAGTTTGCATTTCATCACAGCACCGCCACGGCCTTTCGAGTGGTGCTGACATTCCACCACTTCCCATAGACCGTCCTGCCATTTGAATTTCAATCCAGGATAGAACTTGCTTGTATCCACAATCTGTGCCATATCTTAAAGGACCTCCCAAAGTATTGCTTTCTTTCGCCAAGGCGTCAAAGCTCCAGTATATACAGAGGTTTATTTTAGTTGTATTCCAGCTCGATTGCAACATCTTCCGGTCAAGAGACGCCATCATTCCGGAAAGGACAAAATATAGGGGATCAGGATCATTATAACTTGAGATCTCCGGGTCTCGCCGCTGCGGGACCGAAACAGCGATCCTAAAAGCGGTATATCGCTGAGGATGGGAACTCGACTGGCTGTTCGAGCCCGATTCTCTTTAAAAAGGCCTCCCACTACAAAGGGTTCGCCGCTGTGCACTATGACTTTGGAGGACACTTCTCGCTTTGTGGTCTGGGGAATCTGCTCCCCCTGGGAGCCTCTGAGCCACGACGATATTTCGCCGGTAGCCAGGCGGACATCTACGGTCACCAAATTGTTGCGGCCTACGATAGGCACTATCTCCAGCTGGGGGCCCACCTCTTCGTCGTCGTAAGTCGGATTGCCGGCATCGTCGCGACGACTCACATATTTTAACTGATCCACCAGCTTCACTTCCGCCTTATGACCGCTCAACACTACCACCGTAGGATCGGCCAGGAGGCGGCCCTTGTTCTCCTGGACAATGGAGCTGATACCGGCATCTAGCAACCTAATGCCCTGGCCTGCCAGGCCCCAAAGGGTGTTTTCGAAGCCCGGCAGTTCGGTGGTGTCCAGGGCTCCTCCGTCGGGAGCCGGGTTACTGACAGACCCGGAAGAGCTGGTCCTGGCGTTGTAGGATCCCCCAGCAAAGGAATCGCCGGCAAAGCTCATCCACCAATTGTCGTAGACCGCGTTAACTATGGCTTCGAATTCGTCAGAGGCGTTATCGTTGATTTCCAATATCCTGGCCTTGATCATCACCTGAGAACCCGGGCGGTCTAATTGGCGGATCAGCCGGAAGATTTCATCGTGTTGAGCTGGCGTCCCGCGAATGTGCAGGGTTCTCAGCCGTTCATCGATCACCAGGTCCTCTGGAGCGGAGCCGATATCGGTCATTTGCCGGAGCATGGCGGCGATCCTCTGGGGCTCACCGTAACCTATGGGGTAGTCCTTAAAAACGGTCTTCCCCAAAACTTTGCCTAACTCCCTGCAAGGCCCCACCATCAAAGTCTTTCCGCGACGGACATAGCTCAGTTGGTACAGGCGCACCACGTACTCCAAAGCCTCGCCGAGAGGAACCTCCCTCAAGGCCACTGTCACCCTAGATTTAGGCACCGATGGGCTGATGACCACATTCAGATCCATGTAAGCGGCCAGCAGTCGCAACACGTCATGGATCTCAGCATCCCTAAAATCCAAGGTAACGATCTTGAGTGCATCCTGACCTTCGATAACGGGCGGTTCTTTTATGGGGGCATCCATGGGCGGCTCCGCAGGAAAAAGGCGCTCCGCCGTGATCTGCACCGTATCGGCTCCAGCAGGTCCCTTCCGTCCTGTCACTTCCATAGGAGCCGATGTCAGCAGTTGAATCACCACATCGGAACCTTCGTTTTTCACTATCACCTTTGGGGCCAAAGGAATGTCCAGACCCCTTTCCCATGTACTGGCAGGGAGTTCCGTTCCAGCCATGCGGAACCTCAAGGAGTCCATTTCCTGGCTTTCCAGCTCCGGGAGAGGAAGATTGGTCCCTTTCAGCGTTAAAATTACCGTCGACGAACCAGCCTGATCAACCAACAATCCTAAAAGTTTGCTTTTCTCCCTAGCCTTCAGGTCCTGTGCGGAAAGGGCTAGGGCTATCAATAAAACAGCGATCAAAAGTCGTTTCACGGCGTACCCCACGGCCTCCCACCCTTATTCGACAGAACTGTGAACGCTAAGTTTCTGCCCTGCCCATTGAAAGTCCACGCTGTCTTTTTTGATATTTAGGACCTTGAGATCAGGGGCAATAGACTGACCTTCTCTGACGATAGTACCAACAGCCCAATCGTCCACATCTAACAGAGCTATGGAATCTCCCTCAGAAAACAAAATGCCGCGGATTTGAATAAAGGGCGGAACCAGAGACTGTGCCATCTCTTCGATATCAGAGGCGATCTGAAAATCGAAAATAGCCCCATAGGACCACCGTTCTTCCCGACGCTGCTCCAGGATGCTGCGAAGCTCACCGGCCAATTGACCGGCATCGAGGACCATAGGAAGGGGCTTTTTGATGGATTCTGTTTCCTCTCCTGGGCGGCTCTTGAACATGGCCAGAAACAGCGCGGCTTCAGCGGCAAAGCCGACCGCAGCCAGGACGATCAGCCCCCAGGATAAAAAGCTGTAACGGTTTCCACCGCGGAGCCCTTGAAATATCCTCATGGTCCGGCGATCTCCGAAAGAAGAGATGTCAAAAAAACGCACCGGGCCTCGACCAGAAGAGGATCCCGAGACAGGACGCTCAGGTCCAACTCCGTAAGGCTGATAATAAGGGTTCCGCGGGAGATCTCTGCCAGAAAATCGCAGATACCGACAAAGCTTCCCTGCAGGGCCATCTCCAAAGAGCAATTACCGTCATCCAGCGGCTCTAGGTCTATGAAAGAGGGGATCGATAACCCAGCTTCGAAAGCCAGCTCCTCCAAAAAGTCCCAGAGGACTTCCGAAGACGGAGGAAATTCCAAGTTCAAAGATCGCAAAAGGGCCAGATCCCGATAAAGCCTTTCCTCTGCTGTCGCCAGCTCAACTGCTTGTCTTTCCAAGCCTTCGAGGCGCCGTTGCAGCTGCACCAAGCGCAATTGCAGGCCGACGGTTTTTAAGGCCGCGCCTCTGAAGCCAGCTAAGACTGTTGCCGTCACAAGCAGGGCCAAACATACTTGCAGAATAGCTCCAGACTTTTGCAGGGACTTCATAGTTCTGGCCTCCTATGTCCCCACAGCGTAAAGGCAATAAAGGGGCCCCGATCTCTATGCTGTTCCATCACTTCAAAATCGTAGTAAAAACTGCTTTGCGACAACCGATCCAGGAGGTTTGAGAGGGCCGTCCCGTAGGGTCCCTTGCCCTGAATCTGAATTCCCTGGGCCCCCATGGAGAGGCGGTCCACTTCTATTCCTGTCAAAGCATCCGACAACTCTGTAAGGCCTGTGCTCACAGATAAATCGCTATGCAAAATATTCATAGCTCTCTGGCCACGCAAAAGTTCCTGCTCAAGCAGCATCAACTGTTCCCTTAAGCGGAGCACCTCTGAGGTCAGAAGATTTTCCGTTGCCGTACGGGTCTCCTCAATTTGGGACTTCAAACGGTGGGAACGCCACAATGCCCCCAGGGTACCCAGCATCGCAATAACCACCATAACGCAAAAAAGCCCCCTGGCAACAGCATAAATTTGCGAGGAAGATCCTTCGCGGCGCAGACGATAATCGACGGGGGAGAGATCAAAGTGCGCCATAGTCCTTATGCCTTAACAAAAGCCCGGCTAAATCGATCCAAGTTGAATCGGCTGGGGGAGAAAAATCTATAGGCCAGCATTGGGGCAGATCGGTCCAGCAGATTCTGACTCCGTAGTCTCTGAGACTTTCCTTAAGCTGATCCCTCTGATCCCGATGGTCCATTCCTGCTACACGGACCGATGAAATCGGCGTCGGGCCATATTTAGAGCCTATGAAATCCAATGTGCGGCCAAGCTCATCGGCCAAACGGTTCTTTTGTTCCGTCTCTGAAAGGGAGTTCCAATTGGGGAAATCGGAAGCTCGGAAAAAAATCCCCTGTCCCTGGTATCTCAAAATAGTATAGAACTGCCCCTCATCAATAAAGGCCAGCAGAGAAAATCCCCCTTCGTCCAGGCCTGTCAAGGCGCGGCAGATTGAGAGGCTCACGGGCTCCACGGCGCTGACGAAATCTCTATTCACTGTAAGCCCATCCAGCAAGGGGAGGATTTTATCGGTCATCACTGCCGCGGCCAGATAGTTTTTCTCCCCACCAGGCTCCCCCGGAACAGTTACAGCGATGACATCAAAAGTAGTTTTTTCCCTTTGGTAAGGAAAATAAGATTCAAAATTCCAGAACAGGGCCGATCGCGCGTCCTCCAGGTCCATGTCGGGCAACTCGATAGTCTTGAGCAGACAGTCCTGGGCAGGAAGGGCCAAATAGAAGGGAATTCCCCTAGTGCGAGAAAGCTTGCTTCGGAGATACCGCCCCGTTAAAGCCCCATCTCGGATTTTTTCGTTTACAGAGCCTTCGGGCAGAGGAATCTCCTGGGCCGAGCAGATCACAAATCCCTGACCAGAGGGGGCCCGTCGAAGCTCGCCATAGCGAGCCGTCCCCTTTCTCAGGACCAGGCCAGCACAGAGACTTTTCGATCTATTGAAATTGAACATCTGGGTCCCTCCACTATGGGCTCTAGATTTTACGAATTATTGCGCGCTGAGGCCTCTCACCCCATCGGGGGAAATAGTGCGAGAAAGTTCAGAGGAGCTATCGTCGGCCTGTTCACTTGAGAGAGTCCACAGGTCGCCAGATCGCGTGATCTTCAGATCCTCGCTATCCTGAGGCTCTTCGCCAGCTGTCAGCTCTTCGAGGCCAGCAAAAATCCTCTGATAGGACGCCTCCTTTCTGTCCAGGTCGGTCATATTCTCCAAGACTAGATCAAAGGCCTCCCACAGGACGAAAAAAGCTACCGATACAAAAATCAAAGCGACCAAAAGTTCTACCAACATGAAGCCCAATCTTCTTTTCGTACATGTAGCCATGGCTTTACCTGGAGAGAGTGCGGACAGCAGAAATTACCGGAGAGAAAATCGCCGTAGCCACCAGAGCCACCACTGCGCCCACGAATACCGTCAGCAGCGGTTCGATCATGGCCGTCAGTTTTTTAACTCGCTCTTCCAGATCTTGACGGTACCATTCCGATGCCTTAAGGATCATGGCGTCCAACCGCCCTGATTCCTCGCCCACCTTTATCATCTGCACCGTCATGGGCGGAAAAACAGACAATCCATCAGCCCTCAGGCCAAGGGATTCGCCTCGTACCGCCGCGTCGCAGAGCTCCCGAAAGCCCTTGGAAATCTCGTAATTGTCGGCGGCCTGGGCGCTGAGCTCTAAGGCCCTCAGTATGGGGACGCCGGAGGCGGCCAGAGCCCCTAAGGTCTGAAGGCCTCGGGTCATCACGGCCAGCCTGAGAAGGGGTCCGCAGATGGGACAACGTAATTTGAGTGGATCTAAAAAACGCCTGGCCTTGGCAGAACGGTGCATAAACAAAAAAACGAGCACCATAGCGAGAAATAACAGGAGCATCCACAGACCATTTTGGATCATCCAAGAGCTCACAGCGAAAACCTTTTCTGTCAGAGAAGGCATTGGAATGTCCATTCGCTCGAAGACCTGCTGAAACTGAGGTATCACCCGGGTCACCAAGATCCACAGCACAACAAGAGAAAAGACCATGACCACAGCCGGGTAGGTAACTGCAGAAAAAATCTTTTTTCTCAGGCTTTCCCTTTGCTCCAGATAAAGGGCGATTTGTTCAAGCGAGCGATTTAAAAGACCACTTTCCTCACCAGCTAAAATCAGCGCACAGAGGGGCTTATCGAAAAGGCTGTGTTGTCTCATAGCCTCGCTCAAAGGGGAGCCTTCGCTGACGCTGCGCTTCAGATGGCCTATGATTTTTACCAAGGGCGGACAGGAGCACTGTCTCTCCAGGACTTCCAAGGCCGACCCTAAAACTATCCCGGCTTCGCTCAAGGCCGCAAGCTGGCGGAAAAAGAGCGCCAGTTCCTGAAGAGGCACCGTGCCGATCTGGGACAGCCTTTTCAGCAGAGCGCGAAATCGCTGAATAAAGCTTTTCAGCTCTCGTTCTTCCTCGATAGAGATAACTGTGAGCCCTTGATTGTGGAGATACCGCAGAACCTCTTCGGCACCGCGAAAATTCAAGAGCCCTTCTCTCGTCTCTCCATCAGCCTCCTTGGCTCGGTAATGCCACAATAGGGGCTCCTCCTCCCTGGCCGAAAGACTGCGAGATCAAGCGGTCAAAGTCCTGGCCGTCGGCAGCAAAGCTCCGTGCCAATTTTGGTTCCACAGTGCCGCTGCATACGAGCTCGCAGAGAGACTGCTCCATAGTATGCATCCCCTGGGACCGTCCTGTCTGAAGGATCGTACGAATTTGCCCCGTCTTGCCTTCCCTCAGAGAACTGCGGACCGATGGAAACGCAAAAAGCAGCTCTGTAGCCAGACAGCGGCCTCCTTTTTTCATGGGCACTAGCTGTTGACAACAAAGGCCCAACAGGGTTTCGCTCAGCTGCGCACGGATCTGCCCCTGCTTAGAGGGCTCGAAAACGTCTACGATTCTGTCCATTGTCTGGGCCGCATCCTGGGTGTGGAGCGTCGAAAAAACAAGATGGCCTGTTTCCGCAGCCGTTAGTGCTGCGGCAATAGTCTCGCTGTCCCGCATTTCGCCGATCAGAATAACGTCCGGGTCCTGGCGGAGGACCTGTCTAAGAGCTCCGCCAAAATCTTTAGTGTCCTGGCCCACTTCCCGCTGATGGATTAGGGAAAGGCAGCTTTTATGCAAATATTCTACAGGATCTTCTACGGTGATAATATGTCCTCTGCGAGTCTTGTTGATCTCCTGAATTAGTGAAGCCAAGGTCGTTGTCTTGCCGCTGCCTGCTGGTCCTGTCACCAGAAAAAGGCCTCGGCGCTTCTGACATATTCCAAGCATAGCCATAGGGAGACCGAGCTCAGAAGGCGAGGGAATCCTTTCAGGGATGATCCGAAGGACTGCGGCAGCACACCCCAAGGCGAAAAAACAGTTACCCCGGCAACGGACTTCCCTTTCTCCGAGGGAGCGGCTAAAACTAAAGTCCAACTCCCTGGCCTTCTCTAAAAAATTCCGTTGCGCAGGGCTTAAGAGCTCGCTCAGAAACTGTTCCATCCTCTGGGCTTTCAGCCCTTCTCCGCCGTCATCAAAACAAAGCTGACCATCGATGCGTAAGGCGATGGGGGTTCCGATGGATAGATGGATGTCGCTGGCCTTTTTAGACAGCGCTGACTCTAACAGCCCATCCAAAGTCAATCGGTCCCACATCAAAATCGCCTCCTCTTCAATAAAGACGCCACAAACTTTGAGCTTATAGGACCGACAATGCTTCCTCCAAGCTGGTCACTCCATCGACAGCACATTGCAGAGCCCTAGAGCGCAGTGATCTCATGCCCTTTTGCGCCGCCGCCACAGCCAGGTGATTCCTAGATTCCTTTTCTAGGATCAGTTGCGCTAAATCGGCATCAACTTCCATGATCTCAAAGATAGCAGTACGGCCGTTATATCCCGAATGGCGGCACAAAGGGCACCCTCGGGCGCGCCAGAGTCCACGGCCAACGGGGATTCTCAAATCCTGACACTGCGATTCAGAAGGTATCCAAGGCTCTCGACAATGGGGACAAAGCCGACGCACAAGCCTCTGCGATATGACGCAGCACAACGACGCGGCGAGCAGGAAAGGCTGAATGCCCATATCGATCAGACGGGAAGGAGCTCCGGCGCTATCCACGGTATGCAACGTGCTGAAAACGAGATGGCCCGTTAAGGCAGCACGGACAGCCAAAGCCGCCGTTTCGCTGTCTCGAATCTCCCCTACCATGATGATATCGGGGTCCTGTCGCAGTATTGATCTTAAGGCCAAGGGAAAGGAGAACTCTGACCGAGGATCGATCTGTACCTGACTTACACCAGCGATCTCATATTCCACAGGATCTTCTACGGTGACTACGTTTAGGCTTTGTCGGTCCGTGAGCTCCAACAGGGAATAGAGAGTGGTGGTTTTGCCGCTGCCAGTGGGGCCAGTGCTCAGAACTAGGCCGCTTCGGCGTTTGGCCAAGGGCTTGAGGATCTTCAGATCGAAGCTGTCACAGCCTAAACCGTCCAGGCCCACCGCGGCTTGAGTTCGATCTAAAAGGCGAATAACGGCTTTTTCGCCGTAGAGCGTGGGCAGAGTGGAGACTCTGAGGTCTACCGAACGGCCGTCGATTTCCATCATAATCTTGCCGTCCTGAGGCCGTCTTTTTTGAGCTATGTCGACTTTGGCTAAAATTTTTATTCTGGATACTACGGCTCGATGGAGCTTTTTAAGAAAGCTGAATTCCTCGCTCAGCACGCCGTCCACTCGAAAACGGACCCGGCTCTCTTCGCGGCCTGGTTCGACATGAATATCCGAGGCCCCTTCTCTAACAGCCTGATGGAGCAGATGATCTACGATTCGAATCACAGCCCCCTGAGAGGACAGTTCCTCCTCGGAAAAGTCGGGAACGTCATCGGAGAATTCTTCTGCGGCATTTTCTATCAATTCTTGGAACTCGTAGGCCTTTTTTAAATTGCGATGGATTTCTGAAGGCAGGGCTCTGACAAATTCCACCGGTCGCCCCGATACCAGCGCCAGTTCATCCTGAGCGGGCAAGTTCAAGGGATCAGCAACGGCTATTCGAAAACGGCCATCGTCGGTGATATCCAAGGGCAGAACGTGAAGGCGCTCCGCAAGCTGCTGGGGAATAAGTCTTACGGCCTGAGGCTCTGGACGATAATCTGAGAGATCGTAAAAATCGTTATAGATCCCCTCAGAGCCCACTTGAAATCTCCAGGTCCCTCTCCCTTTTTCCACACCATCACCGCCTTTAAAAAAGCGCCCTATAAAGCACTCCGGCAGGCCTAGATCGAGCAGAAATCTCGCCGACTTCCTCAACGGACAAACCGTTGCCGTCCACAAAGATCTCCAGTATTTTCCCGTTGAGGATCATCGGCAGTCCGTTTTGATTCTCCAGGGTTATTCTGGCAGTTTCACTGCCGCTCCAGAGATCCCAGAAGAGAAGTTCTCTCTGGCTGCCCCTTTGAATGAGCACTAAAACCTGCTCGCCGTAAATTTGCGGACCGCCGATAGGCTCTCCTTGATCTGTTCGGCTCCATAGGACTTGAACATCAAAGTCCTGGTTCTGGCCGGTCAATTCCAATAGGGTGACACCAAAGGAACTTCCCGAGCGTTCCAAAGCAGCAACGCAACGACGCTTTCTCAGCCAGGCAACCGCAGGGGCCCCCTGAAAGCTCATGCCCGTCCCAGAACGGTAAACGACCGAGGGCACAAAGGTCTCATTGCGAACCACGAAAGCCACTATCTGCCTGTCCACGGAGCAGAGCAGAATTTCCAACTCCCCGAAAACATCGCAAAAGGCCGCAGGAGCCCAGATCAACTCTCCATCCAGCTCCTTGGAAGCGCTCACTGTCTTTCCGCTTTGGCTGTCCAGCCAAAGTAACCTGCCCTCAGTCTCTTCGCCAGAGCCCAAGGCCAAATTCTGGCCGTCTCCTGCCGGAAATAGGACCGCAGGACCATCGGTGAATCCCAGTTCTTGCGCTCCTTCACAGCTACCGTCGAACATCCATATTCCCTGGCTAGTATCTTCCCGACACCAAAGGTATTCTGGCACATCGGGGTCCGTGATATCAAGGCAATAGACTCCTCTTCCTCCTCGGCCAAGAGTCCCGACGAGCAAGGTCCTCGTCTGGCCGCCTATAACCACGTCTTCGGCGCTAAGAGCTCCTTCGGTAAGCCAAGGCGACGGCTGGTCTCCTGTAGTCTCTAAGGCCGTCTTCATTCGAGGATCTCCCAAAACAGAGGGTGCCATGAAGGCCCATAGCTCCTTGCCGCTGGCGCTGTCGATAGCGGATAGGACGCCATCGCTGCAGTGAGCGTATATCACCGTACGGCGGGACTGAAAGGCCTCAGTCGCTCCTACGCAGACAAGAGACCTCGGAGCGCCCCACCTTTCAGGATAGCGCAATCTCAAAAATTCCTGCCAGCTCTCATCGTCCAATCCCATAAAGCTCTGCAGTTCCGGATCTTGGTCAGACAAGCTTTCCAGTGGACCAGGGAAAAAGGAACCCTCAGAAAATCTGGGAACTAAAAGTTTTCTTGTCCCCTCCAGGGGTTCGCCATCCCACAAAGGATCCTCCGTCCACAGACCGTCGATGGGGCTTACTTTGCGAAGCTGTCCCTCCTCGCGCCATCCTTGAGTCCGCCGTAAAGGGATATAGATAGTCCGATCGTCGGCGATCAGAGAGAATCCGCTAAGACCCCACTGAGACTGCTGAAAAAACTCTTCCTCCGAGGGGGAGCGAACTTCCAACTCCTGGCAAGAGCTCTTGGAAATAGGAGACACCATGAGAAGGGCTAGAAAAATTACAAAAAGTTTTTTCATCGCTCCAGCATAAGCACCTCCTCGGCCTGCAGGGTTCTTTCATCCAGCCTGGCCCGTACCTGCACCAAATAGGCTCTAAGGGTTGGCGTTTCTGCAAAACCAGCGGAAGAGGACGTGGTGGCGTAACTTTGGGAAAAAACTCGTTTTTCCTCACTTTTCAGAAAAGCCTCCAGGGAGAGAGGGTAATTGGAGACTAGATTTTGCACAAAGATACTGCCCGAGGGACGGTAGTTAAGCCAATAAATTTGAATTGACACTTCTCCGCGGTCAAAGGTCCGCAAGGCCAAGTCATCGGGCAGAGCGAGGACCAGCCGGTCCGCGGGCTCAGTTCCCTGAAGTATGCAGACCTCCCCTAAATCAGCCGAGGGGGCTGACGGACGGTTTTCGGAAAGCCAAAGGGAAGCTCTCGCCATTCCGTCGGCGAGGTCGTTTTTCAAACGCAGATAAAGTATCTCTTCATCAAAGCTGTCGGATTTTCGATCCAGCAGGTCCACAAGGAGTCCAAAAAGCGCAAAACAGCCCAAGGCCGCCGCGAGGATCAAGATCATGGCGCTGCCGGACCGTCGTTTTAGTTCGGCAGAAACCATATCCTCTCTTCCTCCCTGCTGGGGGCCTCAGCCCGTACGCGAAGCAAACGCTTATCTCGGTCCAAGGAAAAACTTACACTGTTGATCCCCGCGATTAAAGGCTGGTCTCCGCTTTGATCGTGAAAATTCCCGTACACAATATCGTTCTGACAACGGAGCGTCAGAGGAAAAAGATGAAATCCTTTCATGCCCCAAGAAAAGATTGCTGGTTGAGAAGCCAAAACTTCGGCAAATACAGTATATTCTCCGCTGTTTCCCGTACTGCTAAGGCTCCAGGATCGGAAAAAAACCGGCGTTTCTTCTGGAGGAAAAAGGAGCCACTGAACAGGACGATGGACGCCCATGTTCTGGGAGCTAACTGACCATTGGCCCAGAAGCCGAAGCTCCGAGGCCACATTAGGGCTCAGGTACAGCTCTTTGATCACAGCAGAATCAACGGGCACAGCCGATAGAACCCGCAGCGAATCGCCCCATTCTCCGTCTGAGACCACTCGGAAAGAAGAGCTTCCAGTGGAGTTTCCGACAGCAATGTCGTTACCCCAGGATCCCCAATCGGGAAGACTGATTCCGGAAAGTTTAAAAAGATCGCTGCTCCACTGCTCCGGCAACCCCAAACCTACATGGCTTAGGGGAGTCTCCAGAAAAGCGAAAAACGCCGTCAACGCTTCCTGGCTCTCAACTCTCTGAAGTTCCCTTTCCAATGCCCGCAGAAAAGCCCCATACCCCTGAAGCCCCAGGGGCAACACCAGGAGCAATAGAGCAAGACTGACCACCAGCTCGATCAGGGCAAATCCGCGGCGAACAGTAGCCATGGCGATCCTCCCCTGTGGATTTCCTCGTGAGCTCTACAAACCACTTAAATTATTTTAACATATTCAGTCTGCGCTTTACGGGGCCTTCGGATAGACTGCGGAAAAAATCAACGAATACGGACGCAGAGAGTTTCTTCGCCGCCGGCGTAGAAATCGCCGTCCGACGGCGGCCAGTTCATAGTCCCACTGGGGACTCTGTAGAGGCCGTTGGTCTCTGCAAGGGAAGTAAGCCGCTCCCGGACTCCACTGCCGTGCCCCGTAGCGTCGTACTGGAGAAAGTAGCCCGTTCCGCCGGTGGAGAGCTCCACCGAGGTGACCAGGTCAGTATCAGGATAGTGAGAGTTCAAGGGACTGTCTAGGTACCGCTCCAGGTCGTCTTTGGTCGGCAGGGCTTCGGTGTCCACGCCTATTTGATCGGCGTAAAACATGAGGGCTGCTGTCTTGACGGTCCTCAGGTCGGCCACGATTTTCGTGGCTTCGGCCTTGTCGGTCACGTCGCCAAGGGTGAGCATCATCATGCTGGAAAGAATGCCTATCACTATGATGACCACCAAAAGCTCCACCAGGGTAAAACCCGGACGACGTTTCAGTTCCATTACAAAAAGCCTCCTCTCTGAAATTCTGAAGTTTCAAATATTGCGGTTAAACTGCCCAAAATGGCTTTGACAATAGACCAAGACCTCTTCCCCTGTCTTCATAGCGAGAATGCGGGCAGCTTCCGCCTCCATGTCTTTTTGGTTCAGCGACGCAATAATCCAGCTGGTCAGCAACAGCGACGACGGGTTGACGCTAAAATTCTGAAGGCCCAGCCCCATAAGGAGCGGGATCATCAGCGGTTCTCCAGCCATTTCGCCGCATAGGCTTACCGGCGTGCCAGCAGCTTTGCCGCTTTGAATAACCTGCTGGATCAACCGCAATACCGCAGGGTGAAAAGGAGAATAGAGGTCCATCAAAGAGGGATCACCACGATCCACAGCCATGGTGTACTGGACCAAATCGTTGCTGCCAATGCTCATGAAATCGCACTCCTGAGCCAACAAATCGGAGATTACTGCGGCTGCTGGAGTCTCAACCATGACGCCCAGTCGAACAGAGCCAAAGGGGACTCCATTTCGCCGAAGTTCAGCCTTCACGTCCTCTAGCACCGCCCTAGCGGCCCGAAGTTCTCCTAAAGTTGTCACCAGCGGCAACATGATCGCCACATCTCCGTGAGCGCTGGCCCTAAGCAGGGCCCGGAGCTGTACTCTGAAAATATCCACCCTGGAGAGGGAGTAGCGGATCGCCCTATGCCCCAAAGCCGGGTTAGAATCCTCGGGGATGCTCAAGTACTCGGGAATTTTGTCACCGCCAATATCCAAAGTCCGGAACACTACAGGGCGGCCTTTCATGGCCATGACGATGCGCTTATAATCCCAGTACTGCTCCCCCTCGGAGGGAAGACGATCCCGCTCAAGATAGAGGTACTCCGTACGATAGAGTCCCACCCCCCGGCCATCTTCATCTAAGATGCTTTTCACGTCGTTGGGGGAAGCGGCATTGCCATAGATAGAAAAAGGCAAACCGTCGGCGCTGCAAATCGTCCGGCCAGCATAGCTGCGCAAGTGTTCAGCGAACTCTCTAGCCTCTTGCTGGCGCCGCCGGTATTCCTCCAAAGTGGCCTCGTCGGGATTGAGAATAACATCACCGGAACTGCCGTCCACGATAACCAGATCTCCGGGGCAAACCAGATCTGTAACGTGCTCAATGCCCACCACCGCCGGCTTGTGGCAGTTCCTCGCCATAATAATGCCGTGGGACGTCTTGGTTCCTTCCTCGGCTACTATGGCGATGATCTTTTCCTTTTGGATAAGGGTGATATCGGAGCTGTTCAAGCTCCTGCAGACGACAATAACGTCATTGGGACTTTTGCCTAAATTATCGCCCTCCTCTACGTGGAGAAGCAAGCGGCAAACCCTGGCAGCGATGTCTTTCACGTCATCGGCCTTTGTCTTGAGATAATCGCTATCCATCCCCTCAAAGACCTGGACAAATTTCTCCGACACAGTTTTCATCGCCCAGGCCGCGCTGACGCCTTCGGAGATGATCTTGTCTTTAACCTGGCCGATAAATTCGGGGTCCTGCAACATTGCCCCGTGATTTTGGATAGTACCGGAATCAGCGGCAGCCTCTGCGTCATCGCTGGCCTGAGAGTCATAATAACCATAGAGCTGGGCTATTTCCATGCCAGCAGTCTCCAGGGCTAAATTAAGCCTCTCCAACTCTATGTCTACGTCGTCTACATATTCCCGTTCGATCTCGACCTGTTCTTTCCAATCGACGTAAATTCGCCCAATAGCGATGCCAGGAGAAACCCCCAATCCCTTCATGGGTCCTGCCTCCTCCACCTCTCTGGATTTAATCCCAAGGCTTCTATAAATCCGCCATTCCTATGATATTAGTTTTATCACAACTTTCCCGTTAAGAGAAGGCAAATTCAATTTATTTAGGACTTTTTTTGTTTTTCCAGGCTTCTAAAAACATATAAGCCCCAGCAGAACCTGTCAGACCATTCAAGGGGACTAATTGCCCAGGTCGACGGCCTATATTGTCCAGACTGTCATTCCATTTTAGGTCTTGGCTTTAACCCATGCTGAGCTGTTATTACGTGCGGCTCGAGCTACTATATGTGCTTTGGGTACTAAAAAACCAGAGAAGCGGGCAGCGATCTACTCTCCCACGGGAAGTTCCGCAGTACCATCGA
>CAZNRB010000010.1:0-28428 GCA_964575405.1 uncultured Synergistaceae bacterium
CTGCCTAAGGCCTTTGTCAAAGAATGCGCTGAGTCTTTTATGCTCACATCGGCGCATTTTTTGAAGGCCACGGAGGTTCCAGCGAGAAGATTGCGGGAGAACCTGCCCTTGAGCTCCTTAGGGTGGGGACCCTTCGGGAAGCTCTGTGGCAGATCTCCATGCTGGAATGATATGCCATCCTTGACAATGGCCTAAAGTTCGATATAATCGTTCCCGTTGTTCTAATCGGGCTTTTGCTTTGCTCTCTGCGGTCCCATCGTCCAGCGGCCCAGGACACCGCCCTTTCACGGCGGTGGCGCGGGTTCGAATCCCGCTGGGACCGCCATTTTTGTGGTTTTAATAGGATCCTCTGCGACGGTGCAGAGGATTTTTTTGTATAACTAAAACTCCCTGCTTAGCCAGTAAGTCATGATTTTAAAAGCCCTCAGAAGGCGAACTTGATAGGGGTACTTTTCGATAGAATTGACCGTTTTAGGCCTGTGGCTTCCCCGGATCTTTGTTAAGAGGCTCCCAAGTTCTAAAAAATGCTATAGAATAGCTCTATTTATCGGCTTTGGCTTGATAACTGTTTTCCCGTCTAATAAAATTGCCCCTATACTATTTGGGTTACCGATTTGTATTTGTTTCAGCGTTATTTCCTAAGGAAGTTGAAGCGGATTGTCCCATAAAGGGAATGGAGGTTCATTTGTCTATCTATGAGTTATCGTTGACTAAAGGAGCAATATCTTATGACCGTAAAGCAGATTGTACTGCTCCGTCACGGACAGACCGATTGGAATCTGCAGTACCGTTTTCAGGGCCACAGCGATGTGCCGTTAAACGCTGAAGGAGAGCGCCAGGCCATGACCTGCCTAAGGCGGATGCAGGCTTGGGATCCCCAGGAAATTTGGGTCAGTTCTTTAGGGCGGGCCCTGCGCACAGCCTCTTTGGCTACTGGAAGGGCTCCATCGGAGTTCCATGTGACCGATAAACTGAAAGAGATCTCCTTCGGCCGATGGGAAGGACTGACGGTGGAGCAGTTAAAGGCCCAATACGAAGACCAGTACCGGCTGTGGATGGAAGATCCCTGCCTGGCTACCCCAACGGGGGCTGAGACCTTTCAGCAGGCCATGAAGCGGTCCGGCGAAGTGCTGGAAGAAGCCCTCAGATCCTCTGCCCAGCGCTGTCTGCTGGTGGCCCATGGCGGAATTTTCAGGGCTCTTTTGGCTCAAGCCCTGGCTATTCCCACGGCGGCAGCTTGGCGGCTGAAGCTGACCAACTGCTGTTTCTGCGGTTTAGAATCCTGGAATGGCAAGTTATGGCTTGCCTTTTTGAACGATAGTGCCCATCTTTGGCAGCCTCAAGATACAGAGCCTTTGCCAATGGGTTTTTGATGGCTTTTACTGCTGCGCCGTGTTTTCAAAGAATACTCAAAGCTGGTAGAATAGGATCTACTATGCCTTTAGGAAGTGATAGCTTGGTCGATGGGTTGAACAAAGATTGGCAAGAAGAGTGCCGCCTTTGGGAAAGAGTGTCCCTGGGCGATGACGATGCGAGAGAGCGGCTGATTTTAGCCTATCGTCCACTGGTGTACTGGTATGCCCATAAAATGAAAGTCCAGGGAGGCCGGTTCTCCGATCTAGTCCAGGAAGGCATGGTAGCGCTTATCCGAGCGGTAGATAACTTTGATTTAGCCAGAGGGTACCGTTTCACGACCTACAGCTGTTATCGAATCCGAGGTCACATGCTAAACTACCTTCAGCGCGTTGAAGCCAAAGTGCCCGTGCCGCTGGAAATTGAAGAAAGCGAGGCTTCTCCGGAGTTCCGCGACGTGGAAGAGATACTAACCCTTCGCGATGGCCTGTTGCATCTACCTCCCCGTGAGGCCGCAATCCTCCAGGCTTTGGTTGTGGACTGCCGCAGCGCTAAAGACCTGGCAAAGGAACAGCGCGTGGATATCAGCCATGTTTACCGGCTGAAAAGACGGGCAGTGGAGCGTCTGCGCCATTGGTTCGGCCTCAAAGATGCCACAGCCGAGATCGAACGGGGATAATAGAATACTGAGGTCCTGTTGTCGGTTCTATTATCGTTTCGGAGGCGGCTTTTGATGATAGAGAAACAGTTTGACAGAATCGCGAGATGGCTCAGCCGGTCCCGCAATGCCTACCGGCGAGGGGAGTACGCTGAAGCCGCCGCTGAAGTCCAGTGCGCTCAGGCTGAGCTGCAAATTACCAATGCTGAATTGCTGCGCTGTTGCTACAGCAGCCAAAAAGGGAAGGGCCGGTCCTTTTCGAAGGCTCTTTTAGCAGCAGCGGCCTCGGTTCCTTTGCTGGCCGCCCCTTTGGCGGTTTCCGTTCAAAGGCCATCGCTGTCGGCAGCCGGGAATTTTACTACAGAGAACCTTGCTGCTGCAGAGCGCGCCGATGGGGACCTTCAACTAGAATGGGTGACTTACGATGAAAAAGCCTTACTGGCGTCGATTCGGAGAAGTCTCAGCGATGCTAACGTGACAGTGCCCTCCTCTGTAGCTGAAGAGATAAAGCAAGGAGGACCAAGGGACGTTAAAAAACAGCCCTCCCAGTCTCCCCAGCTGCGTCAGTCCCACCGGGTCGCGGCAGCGCCGCCTAGGAACGAGGTCTCCGACGACGAGATGTTCCGATTGGTTGAGGTCGGCCGTCGAGCTTTACAAAGTGCGCCTTCCTCGATTATCCTAGATCATCGTTGATGGCAAATTCGAAGTTGGATCAGAAAAAATAAGTCCCAGGTTTTTGTGGGCCATAAGTCTAGGAAGGGGCGTTTTGTGTCTTATGAAAAGCTTCCGCGTATACGGTTGGGTGATCTTGACGGTGCTGTTTTGGGCATCAGTTGCCAAAGCTGAGCCCGTCCTCACTGCAATAGAGGTGGAAGGCAACTCCCAGGTGGTCAGTTCCCATATTCTGGGAGCAGTGGGAAGCCGCGTAGGGGAAGAGCTGGATCAAGATCAGGTAAACGCCGATATTCAAGGTATTTACGACCTAGGGTTCTTTTCCTATGTGGACGCTAGAATTTCGGCCACTGGCGATGGATTGGTGCTGACCTTTGTAGTCACGGAAAATCCTATCGTCAGAGAGATCCATTTCCAGGGCAATACCGTATATAAGGAAGAAAGACTGCAGGCCCTGCTGTTCACCCGGCCGGGAATGATCTTTAATCGGGTGTTCTTCCGGAACGATCTTCAGCGAATGCGGGAACAATTCCAGGCCGACGGCTATGTGATGACCCGAATCAATGACGTGCAGATCGAAAACGGCGTGGTGACGGTCTATCTGGTAGAGCCCCGGGTGGGAGAAATTATCATACAAGGCAACCGGCGCACTAAAAGTTACGTGATCGAGAGAGCCTTTCCCCTGAAAACGGGCGATCTCTTTAACTCCACGGTGCTGCGCCACTCCATCGCCCGACTTCGGAATCTGGGATTCTTCAGCGACGTGAACGTGGGCTTTGAACCTTCAGAGGCCCCTGACTCGATCAACCTGGTCATCACTGTGCAGGAACAGAAGAGCGCTAGCCTGCTTTTTTCGGTTAGCTACGGCTCCAGTAGTGGCGTTGGCGGCGGTGTCTCCTATAGGGAGAACAACTTGGGGGGCCGCGCCAGAATCTTCGAGATCGGCTTTGAAGAAGGCGATTACCAGAATTACTGGGTGACTTTGTCAGATCCCTACATGGACGCCCAAACCTATTCCTGGAGGATCGGAGCCTATAAGCGCGAAGACGACGAACTGACATACCGGGACACCTTGGACGTAAACGGCGTGCATTATCGCAGACAGGACTTCTTCGATTACGATGAGAGCCGTACGGGATTCTTCGTCGGAACGGGCAAAAAATTCGGTAAGAACGAGGAGTTCAGCTGGACTCTGACGGCGGACTGGCACAAGAGCAAGGTGGACTACTACGGCCCTGCTGGTGGATTCACCAACGCAGAATCCCAGGAATGGTTTGACCGTTTCGCCGGAGAAGGCGGTGAGGACTCGTTGAACTCCAAGGTATTTTCTCTCACTGCCGAGATTTCCAGGAACAACATGAGCAGTTATCTCAGCTACCCCCAAGGGGACCGGCAGACCATCGGCGTGGAACAGGCCCTGGAATTTGCCGGCGGCGAGTGGGATTACACCAAGTATTGGGCGGAAAGCTGCTTCTATATCCCCATTAAGGGAATCGAAGATTATATTGACCTGGGCATGACCGAGGATCGTCCGGTGATTTTCGCCGCCCGTTTGAGGGTCGGTTTCTCCAGCGGCACTATTCCTCTGTCGGAGCGGTTCTCTTTGGGTGGCGCCAACTCTCTGCGTGGCTTTGAGTCCGGCGATTTCAAAGGCCATGAAATGGCTCTGGGGAACTTTGAGATCCGCATTCCCATAGATGAGAACTTCTCCATCGTTGGGTTCTACGATATCGGCAATGCCTGGAACAAAAATTCCGGCAACAGGTTCGACTTGAGCGACCTGGAGGACAGCCCCGGGATCGGTGTGCGCGTGAAAACACCTCTGGGGAATATCCGCGTAGACGTGGCCAGCGGTGATGAAACGGAGTTCCATTTCGGTTTCGGTGAGATGTTTTAAACTTTTTCGAAGGTGTCTGACCGCGGCAGCACTTCTTGTGACGGTCCTTTGGGCCGCCGATGCCGCTCTGGCCTCGTCTGCGCCAGCCCATTGTCAGGCCCCTTCGTGGCTCTGCGTTTCCATGGGCAAGAGCCTTGATGCGGTATGGGATGAGCTGGAGCGTGGGGAGTTTTCCCACAGAGTTGCAGTCAATACGTTGGCTCGAGTTGCCGAGCGGCTCTTCCCTGGCTTTTTGGTCACTTTGTCTGACGGAAAATTAGAATTAAAGCCTCAGGAGCAATGGAACTGGACGGTGTCCATCGCCATGCTCCCATCTAATGACGGTCAAGATTTTGCCGCCCCTTTGCGGGATTGGATGGTGCAGGATCTTCAGGACGCTAAAGCTGAGCTAGAGCAAATTTTGCAAAACGTCCCCCCCGAGGCTTTAGGCTGGGCAAGTGACGCCTTTAAGGCCGAATTTGATCAGATTTTGATGCGTTCCGCCGCCGGGTGGCATGGAAACGCCATTGTGCGGGGCCATGAAAAAAACCAGAGTTCTCTGGAGGTTCAACTTTACCCGCGGCAGCCTTTAGTGCTGGCCATCTCGCCTTCGGCCATATCGTCGTCGCTGCCTCAGCTGGCTATGCAGCAGTTGAACGACCAAATTCTCTCTCAGCTGTCGCCGTTGATCGGCCTTCCTGTGGCCTGGGTAGTCCGCCATCAGGAACAGATAGCCCAATGGGTTAACTCTGAGCAGAGCGAGCGGGGTATTTTGAAGCAGCTGCAAGGGAAGGTCCGCACTGAAATCGCCTCTAGGCCCATAGTTCGAGTAGATGCATCGGTGGAAAGTCGGACCTATTCCTTCCGGGGCTGGCTTTCAATTCATGCCGGGAGCGGAGATGCCCAACCTGAGGCTGGGCTCCATTTGGGGCGAATTTTCCCCTTAGGCGAAAAGGTGCTCGGTGAGTTTTACGCCGAAGGCCGAAGCTACCTCAGCGATTGGGAGTTGGAGGGCCGTTTGGGCTTTCGCTTCAGCCCCCTTCGGGATTTATGGTTGGGGATTGAGCGAAGCGTCGGTGCTGATGAGAACTGGTGGTACCACCTTTGGCTTGGCGGGGCAAGGATAGGTCCCTACGGTTGGGGGCGGTATAGTGAAAATGACGACTTTGAGGGAGCTATAGGGTATCGTCTGAACCGGACCTTTTCTCTGGAACTCTTTTATGACAATCGCCGAGATGATCAGTTAAGTCTAAGAGCCGTCAGCGATCTCTAAGCTTTGAGTTTTTCGAGTGAGCTGGTGCTAGGACATTGCGAAACGGAGGTCCGATATGGATAGGGCTTTTTCCCTTGAAGATCTGGCACGACAGATTGGAGCGGAGGTAAGGGGCCGCGGGGACCGAATGATAAGCGGCCTTTCGGAACTTCACGAGAGCAGGGAAGACCGCTTGAGCTTTTTGGCCGAAGCCGCCCTGGCGGAAAAGCTTTCTCCGGAAATTCCAGTGGTGGCCGTAGAAAAGGACTTTCCCCAAGGAAGAGACGGCTTGGTGGTGAAATCCTTTCGAGGCGGCATGGGGGCCCTGTTGGCGATCTTCGAGCCCCGCTATCATCAGCCCGAAGGGGTGTCTCCATCGGCTTGGGTCTCTCCTTTGGCCCAGGTGTCCGATGATGCGGTCATAGGCCCTAACTGCACGGTTCGTGAGGGAGCGAAAATAGGCCCCCGAGTTCGCCTTATCGCCAATGTCTATGTGGGGCCTGAGGCGGAGATCGGCGAAGGCACTGTAGTGGAGCCCATGGCGGTGATCGAGCAGCGTTGCAAAATCGGCGCTCGCTGCTTGATCCACAGCTGTGCCGTGCTGGGCTCCGACGGCTTCGGCATCATCCCTGGCGGGCCCGAGGGAGTCAATGTTAAGATCCCTCAGATCGGCCGGGTGGTGCTAGGCGACGACGTGGAAATCGGAGCTTGCACCTGCATTGACCGTGGCACCATCGGCGATACTTTGGTGGGCAGTGGAACGAAAACCGACAACCAGGTTCAAATCGGCCACAACTGCCGCATCGGGAAAAATTGCATTATAGCCAGCCAGACAGGCGTGTCGGGCAGCGTTACCCTAGAGGACGGCGTCATCATGGCGGCCCGCAGCGGAGTGCAGGACCATAGGCGCATCGGTAGAGGCGCCGTGGTAGCAGCCTTGGCCGGAGTGACCAAGGACGTGCCGCCGGGCAAGACCGTTTCAGGTTTCCCGGCAGTGGACCATAAGGCCCATTTCCGACTGGAAGCTCAGCTTCGCAAAGTGCCGGAACTGATCCAGCGGATGAAGGAGCTGGAGAAGGAGCTCCGCCGATGAGCAGAAGGACCCTCAAGGCTCCAGTTCGTCTCGAAGGGGTCGGGCTCCATTCCGGAGCTTCCAGCGGCGTGTCGCTGTGGCCTGCCTCGTCGGGCCAGGGCTACCGGATGCGCTTCGGCTCCGCCGATTATCTGTTAAGCAGTGCTAAGTACAGCGGCGACGGCAGAGGCACTGTGTTGACCTTCGACGATCACCGGCTCATGACGGTGGAACACCTGCTTGGTGCTCTGCGGGGTCTCCAGATCGACGACGTGATCATCGAACCCCTCGGCCCCGAAATCCCGTTGCTCGACGGCGGAGCTTTGCCCTTTTGCCAGGCCATAGAGTCATCGGGCATCGTCGAGATCCAAGGCACCCCCGACCCTGTGCAGATCAGCTCCCCCCTTGCTGTGGAGTCGCCTGATGGCAGGAAATATGTAGCGGCCATGCCCAGCGACCGGCTTCGCTTCACCTATATTATCGATTATCCAGGGACCATGATCGGAACTCAGATCGCCACGGTGGAACCCTCGGCCGAGAACTTCGCCGAGGAGCTAGGCCAGTGCAGGACCTTTTGCCTGCTCCAGGAAGTTGAGCAAATGCGGGCGGCAGGGCTTGGCTTGGGCGGAACAGTTGAGACGGCTCTGATCGTCGACGGCCAGAAAGTCCTGACGCCTGGGGGCACCAGACGAGATGACGAATTTGTGCGCCACAAAATCCTGGACATGATGGGCGATCTGGCGCTGATAGGCCGCCCCGTGATCGGCCATTTCGTGGCCATCCGGGCAGGTCACAGCATGCACTTAAAGCTGATGGAGCGCATAGCCCGAAGCTCCCAGGTCCTGTAGATGTGAAATTTAATCTCTGTGCGAGGAGAGAGTACATTGGTTTTCGACATCAAAGAAATTATGGAATGCTTGCCCCATCGCTATCCCTTTTTGCTGGTGGACCGGATCGTGGAGCTGGTGCCCGAAGAGCGAGTGGTGGGCATTAAAAACGTGACCATCAACGAGCCCTTTTTCCAGGGCCACTTTCCAGGCGAGCCGGTAATGCCTGGGGTGCTGATACTGGAGGCCATGGCTCAAACCGGTGCCATCATGTTGATGCAAAGCCCTAGGCTTCGAGGCAGCATTTCCTACCTCACCACGGTGGACAACGCTAAATTTCGTCAACCCGTGCGGCCCGGCGATCAGCTGGTGATGACTGCTGAGCTGACCCGTTTTCGTAGCCGCATAGGTAAAATTTCGGCTATCGCAAAGGTAGATGACAAGGTAGTGGCAGAGGCCGTGATGGGCTTTATCCTCGCCGAGGCCGTGGAGGGGGTGCGTAAATAATATGTCCCTGTTTATCCACCCTACAGCAGTGGTTTCCCCGGAGGCTAAACTGGGGGAGGACGTTTTCGTAGGGCCCTTTTGTTATGTCGATGGAGCTGTGTCGATCGGCGCCCGCACGTCCCTCAAAGCTTTCTGCCGGATTTGCGATTACACCACCATTGGCGAAGACTGCCAGGTGTTCGAAAACGCAGTGATCGGCTCAATTCCCCAGGACCACGGCTTTAAAGACGAGATAAGCTACGTCACCATAGGCAACCGTACGACAATCCGGGAAAGCGTCACCGTCCACCGAGCTTCGGGCGAAGGAGAAGTGACCTCGGTGGGCAACGACTGCCTGATCATGGAGGGCGTCCATCTGGCCCACAACGTGCGGCTAGGCAACAGCGTGACCATTTCCAATAAGACCGGTCTTGCCGGATATGTGACCGTGGGCGACGGAACTGTGATCAGCGGCCTGGCGGGGTTCCACCAGTTCGTCAGGATCGGCCGGTTCTGCATGGTTGGCGGCCTGTCGAAAAACGTCCAGGACATCCCTCCCTTTACCCTCGTAGACGGCCATCCCGCTAGAATTTACAACGTCAATGTAATTGGGCTCCGCCGCAATGGCTTCACGTCGGAGCAGCGCATGACTATCCGCCGGGTTTACAAAGCTCTTTATCGTTCGGGAAAATCCCTGAGGGAAGCGGTTCATGCTGCTATCGAACAATATCAGGGCGATCCTTTGGCCGAGGAGATCCTACAATTTTATCTCAGCGAGGACAACCGCCGCGGGATCTGCCCCTGGCCCAGTTTGGGCGATAAAGACGACAAAGCCGGAGAAGGAGAGTAGATGATCCGCCTTATCGCCATGG
The DNA here is from genome assembly GCA_964575405.1 of uncultured Synergistaceae bacterium. GTDB lineage: Bacteria > Synergistota > Synergistia > Synergistales > Dethiosulfovibrionaceae > CAZCKP01. The sequence continues at coordinate 9,069 of CAZNRB010000010.1, forward strand.
ATGTGGACGGGACTCTCACCGATGGCGGAATCTACATAAGCGGCACCGGCGAAGAGCTGAAACGCTTCGACGTCCAAGACGGCATGGGCCTGTCTAGATTTAAAAAGGCAGGAGGCAAAATTGCTTTGATAAGCGGGCGCTTTTCCCCGGCGACGCAGCGTCGAGGGGAAGAGTTGAACTTTGACTTTATCTGCAACGGCGTAGAGGAAAAACTTCCTGTATTGCAGGAGATCGCCGCCAAGCTCCAATTGACGCCAGAAGAGACGGCTTATATCGGCGACGATATTAACGATATGGACTGCCTTCGTTGGGCTGGACTGGGGGCCGCTGTCGCCAACGCCCTGGACGATGTGAAGTCTGCGGCCGATATTGTTCTCAGCAAGGGCGGCGGCCATGGGGCTTTGAGAGAGTTCGTGGAAATTATCCTGCGCCGCAATGTTGAGGAGGCACGAAGATGAAGTCCTTTCGCATTCTCGACAGATTTATCATCAAGGAACTTTCAGGGCCATTTCTCTTCGGAGTGATGGCCTTTACGTTGATTATGGTCGCAGGTGGGCTGCTGTTCAAACTTGCCAATCTAATCATCGAACGGGGAGTGTCTTTGGGCGTCGCTGCAAGGCTTTTCGTCTATCAGTTGCCGTCGGTGGTGGTCCTTACCTTGCCCATGTCCTGCCTTCTTGCGGCGTTGTTGGGATTCAGCAAAATGTCATCTAACAGCGAAGTGGTGGCCTTGAAAGCTGCCGGAATTTCCTTTGCCCGCATCTGCCGTCCCGTAATGCTCAGCGCCATTTTAGTGTCCCTGCTTTCTTTAAGTCTCAACGAAACAGTTGTCCCTTTAGGGCAGCAGGCCGCGGAAAACGTGATGCGCTACGAGGTCATCCGGGAAAAACCAGCCCTGTTGAAGGAGCAAGTCTTCCTGAGGGAAGCGGGCCAGAGTGAAGACGGGACCAGCCGGATAGTCTATATAAATCGGCTCCTTCCCAGGTCTGGGAAGATGGAAAACGTGGTGGTTCAGGAGTTCCAGGGCTCAGCTCTCCGCCGGATCACCGTGGCAGAAACGGGAGAATGGGTCGATGGGGTCTGGAATCTGTCGAACGGCGACGTCTTCGAAATGCAGCCCGACGGCCAGGTGATCAGGCTGATGCACTTTGCCAACCAGAGGATGCCCTTGCCTCTGTCTCCTCAGCAGGTGGACCGGTCGGCCATCGACCCCGAGGAGCTCAACGCCATGGAGCTGTGGAAGCACATTGAGCTGATGAAGGTCCAGGGGGCCAACCTGGACCCGTTGTGGGTCATATTTCACATGCGCTTAGCTCTGCCTTGGGCTTGCGTGATCCTGGCTATCATAGGTACCTCTTTGGGCGTCAGACCCCAGCGCCGCGGCGGCGCAAGCGTGGGCTTCGGCCAAAGTATTCTCATAGTCTTTGTGTATTATATTTTCATGTCCATGGGCAAGGCCTTTGGACAAGCGGGCTACATGTCCCCCTTCTTGGGCGCTTGGCTTCCTAATATACTCTTCCTGATCTGCGGTTTAGCTTTGGCCCGGAGGGCCGACCGATGAGCTGCGGGAAGTTGGCGCTCATCGCCGGAGAAGGCCAGCTGCCCTTCGTTATCCTGGAAGGGCTGGAGCGTCGAGGCGAGGTCGCGCCGCTTATCTATATTCTTGGAGACGACTGGGATAGCTACTCTTCCCGTGGATATACAGCTCAGAGAGTCGAAAACCCTCTGGCTTTTGGCGTTTTGCTGGCAAAGATGCGCCTTAAAGGAGTTCGCCGCCTTATGATGGCCGGGAGAGTGCCAAAACGTCTGATGTACCGCCGGGAACAGATGGATCCCGAAGCGCGCTCGCTGCTGGAGGGCGTTAAGGATCGCAACGACCACAATCTGCTGGACGGAATCGTCAGAATAATCGAAGGCTTTGGCATCTCTGTGGTGGGATACGAAGATGTGGTGCCGGAGATGTTGGCCACAGAAGGCGCTATCGCCGGCCCCGAGCCGACTGAAAACGATATGGATGACTGCAACTACGGCTGGCCGATTTTGCGCAGCATCCTGCCCTTTTCCTTTGGCCAATCCATAGTGGTGGCCGATCGGGCCGTTGTGGCGGTAGAGGCAATGGAAGGAACCGACGAGACAGTCCGCCGGGCGGGCTCAATTATCCGAAAGGGCTCTCTGCTCAAAGGGATTCGTTCCGATCAAGACCGCCGATTTGACCTGCCCGTCGTAGGCTGCTTTACCTTGAAAGGCATGTCGGAAGCGGGGCTTAAAGCGCTTTTTGTCGAAGCAGGGAGCGTTTTGATTCTTGGGCGGCCTGACTTTGAGAGAACTGCCACGGAATTGGGCATCGCTGTGTGGGGGGTAAAGTCATGTCAATCTTCATAAGCACGGGAGAGATTTCCGGCGATATCTACGCCGCCAAGCTCGCCAAGGCCCTAAAAAAACGGGGATGCCAGGATATTCTCTGGGGGATGGGCGGCTCGTTGGCTGAAGGCGTGAGCCGCTTCTGGAGTAACGAGGCGTTGCATATTATGGGGTTTGGCAAAATAGCCAGCTCGCTGCCCAAATTGCTCCGGCTTAGGGAGCAGTTAGCCCAATCGGTCCTAGCCAAAAAGCCCAGAGCCGTGGTAGTCGTGGACAGCCCTGATTTCCATATTCCTCTGATCATGAGAATTCGGTCCTTGGGCTACAGCGGTCCTGTGGTCTACGTTTCGCCGCCGACGATTTGGGCCTGGAGAGGCGGCAGAGTAAAGCATCTCAAAAAATACTGCGATATCTGCCTGCCCCTTTTCGATTTTGAAGTCCAGATTCTCCGCCGTGCCGGGGTCCCCAGTTACTGGGGAGGTCACCCCCTGGTGGAGGATTTCTGCGGCGCCGCGAATCAGGCTCCTTCTAGCCTCCCTGAAGACCCCCTCAGGGTAGCCCTATTGCCGGGGAGCCGGGGCAGCGAAATTCGTTCTTTGCTGTCCCTTTTGGAGCGTTGTGGCAGAGAGTTCATTAAGATGGGCCTTCATCCTGTACTGTCCATTGCTCCCGGTTTGGCCCCGGAATACCGGCAAATGATCCAAAACAACGGTGCCTCTATTGCCGTTTCGACACTGCAAGGTCGCGAGTTGATGGCCGCGTCGCGATTTGTCGTCGGCGCCAGTGGCACCGCCGCGGTGGAAGCCATGCTGCTGGATAGATATATGGTGGTGCTTTACCGCGGGACCTGGTTGGAATGGAACATTTTTCAGCTTTTGAGGCGCACTCCCTTTGTCTCCATTCCCAATGTGCTAGCGCAGCAAGAGATCTATCCCGAATTGCTCCAGGAACAGGCCAATCTGCGGCAAGTGCTGAAAAAGTCCCATCAGTATCTCTCTGATAAAGCATACCGGCGGTGGGTTCACGATCGTTTAGCTGAAGACCGTCGTCGCATGGGAGCCCCCGGCGTTGCTGATCGATGGGCCGCAGCTATCTGTTCACTGATGGATCGCCGGTCATGAAGTTGGCAATTTTAGCGAATGGCCCCGGAGAAGTGTGGGGATGGAGCCGTCCTCTGATCCAAGAGGCCTTGAGACGAAACTGGCAGCCCGAGCTCTGGCTTCTGCCCTGTCCCTTCGCGTCGGGACGAGAATTTGAAGCCATGTCGACCCTGGGAATTCAAATTTACGGTCCCTGGACTGCGCTGAAGACCCTCAGGCAGATGAAAACTCACCGGTCCTATGGGGCAGTGCTGCAGTTGGGCGGCGATCTTATTTTCGGGCGCTTTTTGGCGGCGCTTAACGGAGCTCCTCTGGCCTGCTACACCTACGGTCGCAAAAAGGGGCTTCAGGGGTGCAGCGTGGTTATGACCTCGCGGCCTGGGATGTTGCCTGGGATCGATGCCCTGGCAGTAGGCGATCTTGTGCTGGACAGCATTGACCCTGGAACGCCGGCCCCTTGGCGGGCTCCCGAAGGGCAGAGGCTTCTCATGTTCCCTGGGAGCCGTCCTGTGATCCGTCATAAGGCACTGCCCTACATGCAAGCCATGTTGCCAAAATTGAAGCAGCGTTTTCCAGCCCTGGAAGCTCGGGTCCTATTATCTCCTTTTGCAGAGCCATCGGAACAGGACCAATGGCGCCGCGCCGGTTTTTCGACTTGGACCGGCAGCACTGCCGCAGGGTTAGTCGGCGGCGACTTGGCTTTGACCCAGCCGGGGACCAACACTGTGGAGATGATCTACTGCCTGCAGCCTATGGCGGTAGCAGTTCCTTTTGCGTTTTTGAGGGAAATTCCCTCTACGGGACTGGCCGGCCTTTTATCCTATTTTCCGGGCATGGGATTGCTGGTCAGGGACCGAATGTTAGCCCATCGGGCGACCCGCGAGAAAGGGCGCCTGGCTTGGCCTAATCGCCTGCTCGGACGGGAGGAAATTCCGGAGTTTGTGGGAGAGCTCTCTCCGGAGGACCTTGCCGAAGTCCTGGGCCGCCTGCTGGCGAACTCAGATGCGCTAAAACGTCAGCGCCAGATGTTGAAAGAGTTGGCCGATGGGGTAATCCCTGGAGCCTCTGGGAGAATCTGCGATATTATCGAAAGGTTGGTGGCTCCCTCTTCATGTTGAATCGTAGGGCCTCTCTCTATCGTCGGCTTTTGAATTTAATTCTCCCCTATTGGAAAAAGCTGCTCGCTGCCGTGTTCTGCATGGCTGGCATGGCTATCTGCGCAGTAATTCCTCCCTGGATGATGCAAAACGTGGTCGACGACGTGCTGATCCAGAAAAATGCCCGGCTGTTGAATCTTTTCGCTCTGGGATTGGTGGCTCTGTTCATAGCCAAGGCCCTATTTTCTTATGGGCAAAAATATCTGATGGGCTGGGTAGGTCAGAAAATTGTCATGGACCTTCGTTTTCTTTCCTATGCCCATCTTCAGACGCTGTCGTTGAAATTTATCCACGCGAAGAGGGTGGGAGAACTCCTTTCGCGGGTGACCAACGACGTTAATATGCTTCAGACCACCGTTACAAACGTGTTGGTAGACGTTATCGTCCAGGGCGTCACCTGTCTGGGGATGCTGGGATATCTTTTCTATCTGAACTGGCGATTGATGCTCTATACCCTTTTGATTCTTCCTATCGTAGTTCTGGTTCTGCGTGCTGCCTCCAACGCTCTCCGGTCGGTGGGCCATGAAATGCAGCAGCGAGTGGCCGATCTCTCCGCAGTGGCGGAGGAGGCTCTGGCGGCGATTCGCATCGTTAGAGCCTTCGCCACGGAGGAACTGGAACTGGCTCGATTCAACGAGAGCAACGAGCAAAATTTTCGGGTAATCATTCGGGGCGTGAAGATCAACGCCATATTGAACGGCGCTGTAGAGACGCTGTTGATCATGGCTTTAGCCTTAATACTGTGGCTCGGAGGCAAAACGGTACTCCGGGGCGCCATGTCCCCAGGAGAGCTAATTGCCTTTTTAGGGTCCCTGGGCTTTTTGGCTGCTCCAATCAACAACTTTACTCGCGCTGTAGGTCAGCTTCAATACGGCGTCGCTGCGGCAGAAAGAATTTTTGAGCTTCTCGACAACAAGGACCGGGTAGTTTCTCCGCAAAATGCCGTCCCCTTGGGAACTATAACCGGAGAGGTCCGCTTCAGCGGCGTCTGGTTTTCCTACGAACCTGAGCAATGGGTGCTGAAGGGACTGGATCAGACGATCCATCCCGGCGAACGGGTGGCCATCGTGGGGGCTACCGGAGCAGGCAAGTCTACCTTGGTGGATCTGGTTCAGCGCTTTTACGATCCTCAACGGGGACAGGTCTTCGTGGACGGTCAAGATCTCAGGACGGTAAATCTCGCTGACCTGCGGCGGCAGATCGGGGTCGTTCCCCAGGAGCCCCTTCTGATGAAGGGCTCTATAGCCTTCAATATCTCCTACGGCTGCAATGCCTCGGAAGAGCAGATTCGCCATGCCGCGGAAATTGCCGGTATTGCCGGCTTTATCGAAAGCCTGCCCCAGGGATATGATACGGAAGTTGGAGTCCGCGGCGTGACGATCAGCGGAGGCCAACGGCAGAGAATAGCCATTGCTAGAGCTATCGTTAGGGATCCGAGAATTATCATTTTGGACGAGGCTACCTCTTCTCTTGATGCGGCGGTGGAGCATCAGATCCAGGAGGCCATGGACAAAGCCATGGAGGGCCGGACGTCCTTTGTGATAGCCCATAGGCTTTCCACCATTCGTTCCGTGGACCGGATCCTATACCTTGAAGACGGCCTAATCCTTGAGGAAGGTTCTCACGAGGAGCTCATCGCCCGGCGAGGCGCCTATTGGAAGCTTTTCTCCCTCCAATACGGTAATCAGCTATGAACCCCCTTATCCGATCCTACCTAGCTTACGCTCGAGGCGAGACTTTTTTTTCACCCTGGGCTTTGCTGCGCCCAATGGGCTGGTTGACCTCTGGGGTTATCGCGCTGCGTAGGGGATTTTACGACCACGGCATTTACGAATCCCAGGAGCCTCCGCTGCCGGTGATCAGTGTGGGCAATCTCACCACCGGGGGCACCAACAAGACTCCCTTTGTGGAGATGTTGATTTTGGGCCTTCTGGAGCGAGGAATTCGTCCTGGGATCGTGAGCCGCGGATATGGCGGCAAAACCGCGTCTCCTATGGTGATTCTGGGAGGCCGTGGAGATCGTGCCCTCGTAGGTGACGAGCCTCTATTGCTGTCCAATCGTTTTCCCGAGATTCCCATAGCAGTTTCCAGAGACCGAGTGCGCGACGTTGAATTGCTGACCCATTATGACGTAGACGTGGTGGTTGCCGACGATGCCTTCCAGCACCGGCGTCTTGTTCGGGACGTGGATGTGGTGCTTATAGATGCCACCTGCCCTTTTGGTAATGGAACCCCAATCCCCAGCGGCATACTGAGGGAACCTCCCTTGGCTTTGAAACGGGCCCATATTGTGGCCATTACCAAGGCAGATCAGGTATCGACGCGGAACCTCCAAAGACTGCAGGCACAGCTGCGCCAATGGGTCGCCCCAGATCGGCTTTTCTGTTCCCGTTTGAATTCTCCAGCGTGGTTTCGTTGGAACGGTCATAATTTCCTTCCTTGGAATAATAAAGTGCAGGGCCTTCACAGCCTGATTTTTTCGGCCATAGGCAACCCCTCCAGCTTTCAGCGCACTGTAACCAAGGAAGGCGTTGTGATCGCCCAGTCGCTGAATTTTAAAGACCATCATCGCTTTACCTTTGAGGACATGGAAAAAATTTCCCAGGCATTAAAGGCCTGTGGGGCCGATGGGGTGAGCTGTACCGAGAAGGATATCTACAATCTTCCTGAAGGGTGGGATCCCCCCTTTCCTCTGCTGGTGCCTCGAATCCGCATAGATATAGACGATGCGGAGCGATTTTGGGACATCCTTGCCGAGAGCCTTAGGCCCAGGATGATCGTGGCTTCCAACGGATACGGAGAGGATGCTATTGGAGCGGTCCTCGCTGGGGAGCTGAGGCGGAGATTTCCCGAAGCCCGAGTGGAGGCCTTTCCTTTGGTGGGCTTTGGAAGTACCTATTGCGAGCGCTGTATCGAGGTGATATCTCCTCCTGCAGAGACTCCCACCGGTGGAGTTATTAAGTACCGTTTCCGCGATCTCTTGACGGAGCTGCGGTCGGGACTAATTGGCCATATAAAAGCTCAGATGGCGGCTTGGAGAGAATTGCGCGGGGCTTGCCGCACCGTTATCGGCGTCGGTGACGTCTATCTTCTCTGCCATATCCTATGGGGCCAGGGCTGTTGCCCTGTGATCCTGGCTACAGCCAAGACTGTGCTGCTTCATGGCCATTGGTGGATAGAACGCTTTCTCTATCGCTGGCGCACTCGCTGCGTATGGACCAGAGACCTGGCTACTAAGGAAGAACTTAGCGGCGCTGGCGTTAATGCAGTTTTTCAAGGCAATCCAATAATGGATTTGGCTTGGGATAATAAGAAAGTAGAGGCTTCTCTTTGGGAAGATGGTCGGAGAGTGCTTCTGCTACCCGGAAGCCGTCAGAGAGCCTATAAAGACATAGGGCTACTTTTAGAGACAGTGGAGCGCATGGGCCTGCTGAAAAAGCTATCGCTGGTGCTGGTCGTTGCCCCCAGTCTGTCGTTGAAACGTCTGGCCGAAGCCGCAGAGGACCTAGGAGGCTGGACCTTTGTCGCTGACTCGGGCATTAAGGCATTGTACAAGGGGCCCCTAAAGATCCTTCTTTACGACGGCGAGGTGGCCGATGCCGCCGCTGGAGCGGAGCTGTTGATCGGCCTGGGTGGCACTGCTAATCAAGTCTGCGCAGGCTTAGGCATACCGGTGCTTTCCATAATAGAGAAGGGCAAGCTAGTTCAGAAAAAACTGTTGGGCGAAGCCGAATGCCTTGTCCCAGCCGATCCTGAACTTTTGGCTGAGGAGGCTATTAGACTCTTGGACGATCCCAAAAGGCTTGAGCGAATGGGCAATGCCGGCAGAAAACGCTTGGGCGGCCCCGGAGGGGTTAAGTCCGTGGTCGATTATGTGGCCCAGGAGCTGGGCTGGGAAACCCGCTGCCTTGTTTACAAACAGATAAGATCGCAGGAAAATAACGGTTAAATATGAAATAGCTGTGTGTTTGGTAGAGGAGTGTGTGGCCTAATATGGCACAAATAGATATGAAACGTTTTACCATCGGTGGAGTCGGCTCTCCCCTGACGCTGATCGCCGGTCCCTGCGCTTTGGAGAGCCTGGAAGTGGGATTAGAAGTGGGCGAACGGGTCCGTGATCTCTGTGCTTCCTTGGGCATAAATTACATATTTAAGGCCTCCTACGATAAAGCTAACAGGACCTCGATTCACAGCAATAGAGGTCCTGGCATGGAACGAGGCCTTAGGTGGCTGGGGGAGATCAAAGAAAAACTCGGCGTGCCAGTGCTAACGGACGTACATGAGTCCTTCCAGGCCGAGCCAGCCGCCCAGGTGGTGGACCTGTTGCAGATCCCGGCCTTTCTGTGCCGTCAAACGGACCTGTTGGTAGCGGCGGCGCGTACCGGAAAGCCGGTGAACGTCAAAAAAGCTCAATTTCTTTCGCCTTGGGATATGAAATCTGTAGTGGAAAAACTTCGCGAAGCGGGCTGCAATCAAGTGATGGTCTGTGAACGCGGAAGCTCTATGGGATATAACCAGCTTGTGGTGGACATGCGTTCCCTGGTAATTATGAAATCCTTTGGTTGCCCCGTGGTCTTTGACGCCACCCATAGCGTTCAGATGCCCGGCGGTCAGGGCTCTAAGTCCGGCGGAGACCGGCGGTTCACGTTGCCCTTGGCCAGGGCCGCTGCGGCTATTGGCATTGACGTCCTCTTCATGGAAGTCCATCCGAAGCCAGAGGAAGCGATCAGCGACGGGCCCAATATGGTGCCGTTGGACCTTTTGGAGCCTTTTCTAAAAGACGTGGTCGCTATAGATAGTCTGGTGCGGCGGGATCTCGGCCCAGTGGCCTTGGATTGGTGTGAAGTGCGATGACTACCGTTACGCTTCCATCGGATCGTCAGCCTGAAAAACTTGACGACGCCAAGCTGCTTGAGACCGGCCGTGACGTGCTTCGTCACGAAGCCCGAGAGCTAGAGCGCGCTGCCGACCGCTTTGGCAATGAGCTGGTGGCGGCAGCGAGGCTGATCGAATCCTGCAAGGGCCGCATCATTGTATCAGGTATCGGCAAAGCTGGCCACATCGGCCGGAAAGTTTCGGCCACACTGTCCTCTCTAGGGACGCCTTCTTTTTTTATTCACGCTAGCGAAGCTGCTCACGGCGACTTGGGAATGGTCCGGCACGAGGACGTGGCGTTGTTGATCAGCCACAGCGGCAAGACCGCCGAAATAGTGGCCCTGTTGCCCTTTTTTCGCCGCATCGGCGCGCCGGTGATCGCCATCTCCGGGGATGGGACATCTCCTTTGGCCCAAGGGGCCGATATCTATCTAAGTTCGGCTATCGATCGCGAGGCCGATCCGTTAAATCTCGCCCCGACCAGCAGCACCACATTGCAGCTGGCCATTGGTGACGCTCTAGGAAGCATGGTCACTCTTTTACGGGGGCTCAAAAAAGAGGATTTTGCCCTGTTCCATCCTGCGGGCAGCTTGGGGAAAAGGCTTTTGCTGAGAGTTGCCGACGTGATGGGAAAGGGCCAGCAAATTCCTATCGTCCAGGAGCACACCTTGGTGCAGGACGCCCTTTTTGAGATTACCAGCAAAAACTACGGCGCCACCACAGTGGTGGACAGTCAGGGCAAACTTACCGGGATTTTCACCGATGGCGATCTGCGGAGACTGATAGCCAAAGATGGTATCGGTTGCCTTACCTATCCGGTGGGGCAGGTGATGATACAGGAGCCTAAGACAATTAGCCCCGATCAGCTGGCAGCCGAAGCCGTTAGAATTATGGAAAAAAGTGAAATTTCAGTACTGGTGGCTGTCCAAGAAGGATGTCCTGTCGGCGTAATCCATATTCACGAGCTGCTTCAGCACGGCGTCGCCTGACTATGGGACTGTACGGAATTTTGGCTGAGGCTGCTTTTTTCTTGGGGCGTCCTGTTTTGGACCGTAAGTATACCGATAACGACAGAGAACGTTACGGTTATTTTCCCGATGGCCTTCCCAAGGGCAGCCTGTGGATTCATGCGGTGTCGGTCGGTGAGGTCCAGTCGGCCTATCCTTTTGTGCGGGCAGTTTGTTCGAGCTCCTTTAGGGGCTCTTTGCTGCTTTCCACCATCACCCAGACTGGGAGGGCTATGGCTGATCAGCTTTTAAGGGATTTTCGGGATAGGGTCAGCAGCATCTACTATCCTTGGGACGCTCCCTCGGTGGTGAATAGAGCTTTGACGGCGCTGCAGCCCCGCTGTTATGTGAACATGGAGACCGAGATATGGCCTGAGATGGTTTGTCAGCTTCGCCGGCGGGGGATACCGCTTTTTCTTGTAAACGGCCGTCTATCGGAGACGAGCTTTCAAAAGTACCGGCGTCTGAAAGGTTTTTGGAAAAAAGTCATTAATCAGTATACCATGTTGTTGGTCCGCAATTGCGACGACAGCCGCCGTTTTGCTGCCCTTGGCGTAGATCCTCGAAAAATTCACGTCACCGGGGATTGCAAAGTCGATGCTCTTATGGAACGTCGTGACGCTGCAGATGAGCAAGTACGAGAGCTCCGTAAACAGCTAGGAGCAGGCCCGATGATTTTGGCCGGCAGTACCCACGAAGGCGAAGAAACCATAGTCCTGCAGGCCTACCAGAGGGTGAGTAAATTCTATCCCGAGGTGCGGCTTCTGCTGGTTCCTCGCCATCCTGAACGGGCTCCTGGGCTGCTCGATCAAGCTGCTGCTGTGGCCCCTAGCTGCCTGATGTCCCATATTGTTCCGGACTGGAAAATACTCTTGGTGGATCGCATTGGAGTTTTGTTCCCGCTCTACGGCCTAGTGGAGAGCGCCTTTATTGGAGGGTCCCTGGTCCCTAAGGGCGGACAAAACATTATGGAGCCAGCCATATGGGGGATTCCCTTTTGTCAAGGCAGCGATTTCAGAGATTTTCAAGAGCCGACCCGGTTCTTGCAGGAGAAGGGGCTCTGCACTATCGTGGAGGATGGCTCCCAGATGGCCGATTTCTTCCTGGCTTCCCTCAGGCCCGGCGCAAGGGATTGTTTTGTCAATACTGGCAAGAAACTGTTGGCCAGCGGCGCAGGAGCGTCGAAGCGCAGCTGGGCTTTGATCGATCAATTTGTCAGTCAAAATTTTGGATGGAGATGATAGGACCATGGTTGATATCAACAGAGGGTTGATAAAAAGTTTCTATCAACGCCAGGACGAGAGAACCCGTGCTGCTATCGACCAGGCAATTGAGGAGATGGTGGCCGTCAAGAAAAGGGGAGGCAAAATCGTCGTCGCCTGCGGGAGCGGCCCTAATATCCACGAAGGCGTGACGACGCTGGTGGCTGAGCTGATGGATTGTGGAATTATCGATGGCGTTACTACCAGCTCTGCGGTAATCGGCCATGAGATGGCTGGAGCGCTGGACAGGGTGAAGATGTGCAGTTCCGACGCCTTAGGCTTTGATGAGCAGCATATGCCTCGAGGAAACGTCTTCGAATTTACCTGCATGGACGATAAATCGCTGGAAGAGCTTCGCAAAGAAATTGTTTTGGACGAGGACTTGCTGGCGCGGGGTGCTCAGGCCGATGGAAGCAAAATCATCAAAGCCGCAGGCAACATGGCCTATCCCATGGGATACTGGAACGAGGCGCTGGCAGAGGAAATCACCGTGACTGCTAGCACCTATGGTCTTCCCTTTGAAGTAGTAGCCGGGTGGGGAGCGGACCGGCGGACCATGATTGGTATAGGTGCTGAGAAAAATCTCCCGGTGCTGGTCAGCATTCCTCAGTTGGTAGGGGGAGGCGCGATTGGCTTGGGAATCGGCGACAGCATATCCATCGCTCAGCGTTCCATGAGAATTGCTAGGATGCTGGAAGATGCCGATATCATAATCGAATCGGCCATAGCCCTCTCTCAAGAGCTCCACGACGGCCCCTTCGAAAAATACACCGGCCATGGAATCTGGGCCTGGTGGAAGGGGCTTCACACCTATCATTTGCGTGACAAAAAACTAATTCGCCTGGATCTCGACGAGAATCTGCGCAAAGCCTGCGATACCCATGAAGAAATGCAGAGGGCAATCGCTCAGGGCCTTCCGAAGACCAAGGTATCCGGAATTCCCTTCCGTATGGAAATGTCTGCCTTTGCCCGCCACGAGGGAAGTATACCCTTGATCGGAGACATCGGCGAAATCTGGCCGGTTTTAGCTCTTGGAGTGGCCGACAAGCTGGGCCTGGAGCTGAAATTCATGAGTTATAAGCAGGAAACTCCCGAAGGTCAGATCATGCGGGAGTGGATCGTCGAGAATATCCGCCCCATTGATCCTGCCAAAATGCGCAGCCGGTCGCGGGAATACCGGATCGGCCAATGAAGACCTTGGGGGTTATTCCGGCGCGATGGGCTTCCAGCCGCTTGCCGGGCAAACCTCTCTTGGACCTCTGGGGCAAACCGGTAATCCAGCATGTTTATGAGCGGGGCTGCCTTGCCAAAAGGCTTGATCACCTGGTGGTTGCCACCGACGACATGAGAATAGCCCAGGCAGTAAAGGCCTTCGGAGGCGACGTGGTCATGACCTCCCAGGACCATCCTAACGGCACTAGCCGGGTGGCTGAAGCCGTCGAAAATTTTGATTGCGCCTTCGTGATCAATATCCAGGGTGACGAGCCGCTGATTGAGCCCGGTTTGATCGATCAGCTATCGGAGACTTTGGAGCGCGGCAGCGCGCCCTGCGCGACTTTGGCAGTGCCTCTCAGCTCTGAGGACGCACAAAATCCTAATATCGTTAAGGTCGTGACTTCTATCTCAGGCAAGGCGCTCTACTTCAGCCGCAGTCCAATTCCCTACGCACGTTGTGGGGCGCCTGCGCTGTTGCGCCATATGGGCATTTACGGTTATCGGAGGGATTTTTTGCCAGTTTACCTGGATCTTGAGCCTACGCCCCTTTCTCTGGCGGAAAGTCTTGAGCAGCTCCGGATACTAGAACAGGGCTATGATATTGCCGTGGCGATTGTACAGGAAGCTGGCCCTGCCGTTGGCATCGACACAATAGAGGATTTGGAACTGGCTAGGGCCATTCTTTCTGGTGGAAAAAGATCTGAATGACAGCAGAATCCGGCCTTTATTCTTTATGAAGGGAAGGCCGGATTTTTACTTTTGAATATTTTATTGTCTTAATTTTCGACGGCGATGCAGATATAATGCAGAGAGGTGGGACCATGAAAATTCTCTATCTGGACTGTTCTCAAGGCCTAAAGGGCAGCGCCCTTTTCGATGCGCTTACGGCCCTGGGCCCATCTCAGGAAGAGTTTCAGCGCCAGATGGACCAATTGGGATTTTGCCACGACAAAGGGGATTCCGAAAATGGTCGTGCCCTTTTTGATAGAATCGGCCTTAACGTCCAAAAAGCAGGGTTATCGGACGATGTAAAAACGAAAATTCTCGCTGCCTTGGAGGATTTTGAAGGGAGCAAAGCCTTGAAAGGGCCGGGCAGCAATTCAGCAGAGATATTTCAGGCTTTATCGCTTCTGGTAGGGCTTTTTGTGCTCCTGGAGCTTTTGGACGTAGAGGCCCTTTATGCCTCCTCAATCGGCGTGGGCTCTGATGCTTGTGGTGCGCCGATGGTCCCTGAAGAAGTTTGCCCTTTGTTGCGAGGCTTCGCTCTCTGTCCGGGCGGAGCAGGCATCGATATGGCAGCAGCTTTATTGTTATGCCATAGAGGGGTCACTTTTGGCTCGATTCCCGCTGGAACTCTATTAAACCTGGGAACTTCGAAAAATAGCTCTCTGACCGTCTGGCTCGTTTCCAGCCGTTCTCCCGAAATCCCGGCGAACTATCTTCGTGGCCAAGTGGTCGTCATGGAATCCAACGTGGACGACATGAGTCCGCAGGATTACAGTCCTCTGATGGCGCGCCTTTTTGACGCTGGAGCTCTAGACGTGTTTCTGACTCCCATTATCATGAAAAAGAACCGTCCCGGCGTCAAGGTTACCTGCATCGCCCCGGTGGATAAAAGGGAGTCCCTGGGCAGGATCATGCTAGAACACAGCACTACTATCGGTCTCCGATGGCATTTAGAGGATCGCATGACCCTGCGGCGCCGTCAATCGGTTTTCCGCAGTTCCTGGGGGGATGTGTCCTTTAAGACCGCCTTCTGGGGCGACCAGATCGTTAACGAGACCGCGGAATTTGAAGATCTTCGAGAGATCTCAGAGAGGACAGGAATTCCTCTGCCTAACCTGAGAAATCAAGTTATGGCAGAATATCTGAACGAAAAAGCAGAAAAAAAGAGAGGGGAAGGGAGATCATGAATCGTCTTCCCGTAGTATTTCGATTAAGCGATGGGATACGGGGACACTTTTTTCAGACCGAGGGAATTCGGGATCGCATGACAGACCTGGCCGAACTGGAATGTCACGACCTGGAGGTGCCTCTTCTGGAAGGATGGACCCGTATTATGGCTTTGAAAGTGCGGGCTTGGTGGCTCCCTTCAGCGACAAAGGATCAGGCGAAGCAGTGGCTCCAGAAGAGCCGGGGAGAGGCCATGATGGACGCTATTTCTGCCCTAGATCTGGAGAACCGCCCAAAGCTTTTTTTATCGGCCGGGGGCCGTGCCGCGCCCTATTGCCTGGCTCTGGCGCGGCTCTACGGCGGTAAAAGTTGCGTTGTCATGACTCCGTCGGTGCTGGGGACGGACTCTTTCGACATGGCCGTGGTGCCTAAACACGATGGTTATTGTGCCGAGAACACTCTAGTGACCATGGGGGCCCCAAATTCCATTTCACCGCAGCGTTTGAAAGAACAAGCTCAGGAATTATGCTGCGACTATCCTCCACAGCGGGACAGGGCGTGGGGAATCTTGATCGGCGGCGATGACCAGAACTACGTCATAGCGCCCCTTTGGGTTGAAAAAGTTTTCCCTCAGCTCCTGGAAGCAGCCAGGCAAGCCGATGTGGACCTTTATATCACCACGTCACGCCGGACCCGCCCGGAGACGGAAAACGTCATTTCCGAGTTTTGCCGCGGCAATCCTCGAGTCCGCATGCTTTTGCTGGCCTCTCAGGATCCCCGGAATCCAGTGCCGGGGCTTTTGGGCCACTGTTCTAGAGTGTTCTGCACTGAAGATTCGGTGTCTATGATCTCTGAATCGGTCACCGCCGGTCTATGGGTCAGCGTTTTGACGGTAGGCCATTGCCACGGTGTGCGCAGTTGGATGCAGCGGATCACCGAAAAGATGACCGATGCAAAGCTGATCTCCCAGGAGCGCCTTTGGGGGGTTCCTCGTTTTACCAGGATGCTGGAGGAGTTCGAAGCCTTGGGCTATTTAGAAATTCTTTCGCCGCGGCGCCTTGCAGAGGATTTGTCCATTGAAACTCCTCAGGAACGAGGCCTGCCTCCTTTCAACGAGGCGGGGCGGGCTGCCCGTTGGATTCTGGACCGCTGGCTAGGGGAATCAGCCCAAAACGGCAGTGGCCCTAACTTATCTTAAGCAGCCTAACTAGGAAAAAATTATGCGAGTCCTGCACTATGTAGACGAAAAAGATCTCTCCTGGGCAGTGTCCTGGATTCAGCTGCTGAAAGCACTGGAAGGTCTGGGAGTGGAAAATCAAGTTCTCTGTCAGGGCGGCGGTAGCCTTTTGCAGATGCTGAAACGCCAAGGGATTTCCGCCCACGGCTACAGGCCTATAGCCCAATGGAGTCCTATCCTTGCAAGGGGGCTGAAAAAACAGATAGAAAGGCTGGCCCCTCAGATTATCCATACCCGGCTTTCCGCTGCGGCCTTCCTAGGGGGCTACTGGGGAAAAAGGCTGAACGTGCCGGTACTGCAGACAATCGATAAATTCCCCAAGGCCAAATATCACCGAGATGGCTCGTTGCTGTTACCCTGTTCCCAAGCCGTGGCGGAGCATATGGCCGCTCAGGGATTTTCGCTCCAGCAAATGGAAGTGGTGCCCAACGGCATCGACGCAGCCTATTATCAAAAGGACAGCCTGGCAGGTAAAAATTTACGGGAAAAGCTCTCTATCAAGGATGGGAGTTTTCTCGTGCTTGGCGCAGGGCGTTTCGTGGACTGGAAGGGCTTTGACGATCTGATCGATGGCTTTGTCATGGCCGCCCAGGCCCCGCAGTTTGCTAGGCTAGATCCCATACTTTTGCTTGTGGGCGGAGGGGAAGACGAAAAACGGCTGCGTGGCAAAGCAGCTCAATCGGCGGTGACCGAACGAATCAGGTTCTTTCCCTTTGCGGAAGACATCCGTCCCTTTATGTGGGCTGCCGATGTCTTCGTTCAGCCTTCTTGGGGGGGCGAAGCTTTCGGCGTGGTGCTGCTTGAGGCCATGGCCTCATCGTTGGCCTGCATCGCCTGCTGTAACGGTGGGATGAAGGACATCATCGAAGAGGGGCTTTCTGGATTTTTTGTGCCGGTTCACTCTTCAGAGGCAATAGGGGAGCGTTTAAAAGAGTGCGCTATCAATCCGGAGCTCCGTGGCCACCTGTCCGAGGGAGCGAGAAAACGCAGTCTCCTTTATGACATCGGCTCCGTGGCCGCCACATTGAAAAGGATCTACCGGCGAGTTCTAGGCGGGCAAGGGCAGCAATGCTCGGCACTCTGAAATGAGGCGCCAGCCCATAGACTTTAGGGAGAATAGAACATGAAAATATTACAGCTGTTGCCCGAACTGGTCCTGGGAGGGGTTGAGCGCCACGTTATCGACCTGTCCAACGAACTGATCTCCCGAGGACAGGAAGTGATGGTGGTCTCCGCTGGAGGGCAAATGAAAGTGCAGTTAGATCCTGCGGTGCAGTGCCGCCATCTTCCTGTGCATAAAAAGAACCCCTTTACGGGCTATGGTTGTGCCCGGAAGATCGCCCATTGGGCTCGCTCTGAAGGGTGGCAGCTGATCCATGCCCATTCCCGCGTTCCAGCCTGGATAGCCCTTTGGGCCAGCCAGATCGCCCAAGTCCCCTATTTGGTGACGGCCCATGTGGATTTTGGCAATAAAAGTCCTTGGATTTACCGTCCCTATCGCAAGGCCGCAAAGGTCATCTGTGTAAGCGCAGCCGTGAGAGAGGGGATGAAAAATTGTTTTTACGATAATACAGCGGTGGTCATAAACGGTTTAGATGAACCCAAAATCCTTTGGAACGAGAAAAATCTCCAAGGTCCAGCCAAATTTCTTTTCGTAGGACGGCTTTCGCCGGTCAAGGGACTGCAGGACGTGCTGCGGGTACTTCCTGCCGATCAGGACTGGACCCTCGACGTGGTGGGCGACGGTCCCATGAGACCAGAACTGGAGCTCTTGGCAAAAGAACAGGCCATCGCCGAACGAGTGACCTTCCACGGTTATTCCGAGGAGGTAGATCAATTTATGAGCCAAGCTTCCTGCTTGCTTTTCCCCTCCTACACCGAAGGTTTTGGGCTGGTGCTGGCCCGAGCCGTACAAATGGGGCTCCCCGTCATAGCCTCAGACATAGGCCCAGTGGCGGAAGTGGCCACGTCAAGAGAAGGCCTGCTTCCGCCTGGGGATCTGGACGCGTGGAAAAAAGCGATTAGGGACTTCATTCTGGAACGTAGAGTCTCCGCCTCTTTTGACCGTCGCCGCGTGCCGCTGTTGAAGGATATGGTGGACAAAAACCTCGAGATTTACCAGTCGATTGTCTCAAAAGGCCGCCATGAAAAGGCCTGAATTTCATCTAGAGGTGCCGTCATTATGAACGCCTACGAGCGCGTCGCGTTGTGGAGTTATATTCTTTCGGTGGCTTTCAGCGTCTTTGGTCCAGCAGTCCATTATACGGGGTGGAGTCTTTGCCTTATGGCGCTGATAGCGAACCGGCTTTTTGCTAAAGATCCCTTCCTGCCATCCTGGTGGGGGACCTTTCCGATTTTCCATTTGCTGGCTGCCCTATTTCTTTGGGGCGCCTTTTGCCTTTCCTTGGGAACGCCCAGTTTTTATGACTGGGGAAAAGAGGCCTCGGTCTTACTCGAAATGTTGCTGGGCCTATTCTTCGCCGTCAGACTTCTGAACTCAGAGTCAAGGCGGTGCCTTTTCGCTAGAGTTTTGGTGTGCGCCACTGCGATTGCGCTAATCCATAGCCTGCTGATGTATTTTAATTTGCTGCCTCCGGTGAACCATACGCTGCAGAACGGCAATGTGCTTGGATTTTTCGCCCTCTTTGCCGCGGTTCCTCTGAGTTGCTATGCTCTCTGGTCCGAAAAGAGGCCTGGGGTGGCCTTTTTGCTGTTGGTCCTCCCTTTAGTGTTGTTGGCGCTGTCCTTCTCCTCAGGCGCCTGGGCCGGTGCGGCCGCAGAAGCCGGGCTAATCCTTTTCTACAGCGTAAAATACAGAAAACTTTCTCCAAAGATGTTCCTGGCCGTGGTCTTGATTGGGATTATTTTCTTTGGAGTGGCTGACCGTGCGAATCAGGGGCGCCTTTTCGCTCGTTTCCGGGAAGAAATATCCAACTTGGTCGCTATAGATGATATGGACCGTTTCACCAACGTACGGAATAAAATCTGGGAACAGGCTTGGGTGGGAATTAAAGAGCGCCCTCTGTTGGGACACGGCGAGCCCTTTGGCGATTTTTCAGCCCGGCTAGTGGAGAAAAGGGGAGAAGGACTTGTGCACCGCTCTCCCCATACTACCTACCTTTATTTGCTTTACATCTGTGGAATTCCGGGATTGGCCCTTTTCTGCGGGGCCGTAGCCCTGACTTTGCGAAAGTGTTTTAAGCTGATCCCCGGTGAGTTGAAGGCCTGCGACAGCTCGCCCGGGATGGCTTGG
>CAZNRB010000011.1:0-27364 GCA_964575405.1 uncultured Synergistaceae bacterium
CTATATGGACCTGGACTATTTCTCCATGGGTCCCGAGGTGGAAAAGCTGGATCTGAGCCGCTACAGATAGGGCGGTCGCCATTGCAGCAGGAGAGGCCCTTGCTGACCGTTACCGCAGAAAATCCAAAGGCTGCCCTGTTCGTCGTCCATCCCTTTCCGCCGCTCTATGACCGGTGCTGCCGGGTGTTGATCCTGGGGACCATGCCATCGCCGAAATCCCGGCAAGAGGCCTTTTTTTACGGCCATCCTCAAAATCGGTTCTGGAAGGTCCTGGCGGCGCTTTTCGGCACCGCCTTGCCATCCACCAAAGAAGAGCGGGCGGCCCTGGCTCTGCGCCACCACGTGGCCCTCTGGGACGTGCTGAAAAGCTGCCAAATTCGCGGCGCCAGCGACAGCTCTATCGCCAATCCTCAGCCCCAGGACCTGGGGCCCATCCTGAAGGAGGCACCGGTCAGGGCCATTTTTACCACCGGGACCAAGGCGGCAAAGCTCTACAAAAAGCTTACGGAGCCTCGCACAGGCCGGCCGGCCATCTGCCTGCCCTCGCCCAGCGCCGCCAATGCCCGCTATTCCCTGGAAGATCTCTGCCAGGCCTACAGCGCTATTCTGCCCTACCTGAGGGACTAGAGCTCTAGCCTTTAGAGCAGCACTATCCTAGTCAAAACAACAGAGCCATACCGGCCATGCGGTCCGGGGTGGCTCTGTTGTTTTGACTAGGACCGGGGGCTTTTCGGTCCCCCTCTCTGACCCTTTAGGGGAATGGCGGGGAACGGCGGCTCGCCGACAGGGCCACCTCAGTTTCCGTTGCCGCCTACCAGCCCTTCCACGATGTTGCCCAGGATCTGGCCTGTAGCTTGTTTGCCCACGCTGTCGCCTTTACCGGCGCCGGGGCCCACGGGGATGCGGAACTGGAACTTGTAGTTCGGCTCGTCGTCCTTCTTGGTGGACTTGCTGCTGGTCCAGCTGTTGTCGGGGTTGTAGATCTGGATCTCGTTTTCCACCTGGATATCCTGGATCTGGATCCGGTCATAGCTCCCGGCCACTCGGAAGAAAATGTCCCGGAACTGGTTTTTAGCGCCGCCGATGAGGCCCTTCAGGAAGTCGGTGGCCATCTCCTTGCCGGAGGCCCCTTCTATGGAGCTCTGGAGCAGCACTCCCACGCCCTGGAGCAGGCCGTTCAGGGCCCGGACGTTGATGTTGCCGCTTATGTCCAGTTGCAGGGGATCCCGCCGGTCCGCCATAATTTCCTGGGGAAGCTGGGCGTTCTCCGGCACGGGGCGGCGCCAGAGGGAGCCGCTGACGGCCACGTAGCGGAACAGAGGATCGTCGGGCCACGCCGCGGCGGTGCTGCCGGGCATGATGAAAAATTCGTCAGGGTCGGCACTGAAGGATATCAGAGCCTCCCGCACCCTCAGAGGCGCCCCCGCGGTCAGGAGTTTTACGTAGGGCACGTCCTTAATTTCCAGCCCCTCCAGCTTCAGCTTGCCCGCCAAATTGGCCAGCACCGTCATGCCCCCCTGGACCCGTCCGTCTACAGTGAGGTCCGCCGTGCCGGACATGGAGCCCGGGATCTCTAGAGGCTCCAGGAACTGGTCCATCTGGACGCCCAGGAGGCTCAAGTTGGAGTTGTACTGCCGGGCCGCCAGGTCGCCATCGGCCGAAAGGGACAGCACACCGCCGCAGAACTGGCCTCTGCCGCCGTCCACGGTGAG
Source organism: uncultured Synergistaceae bacterium (assembly GCA_964575405.1). Classification (GTDB taxonomy): domain Bacteria; phylum Synergistota; class Synergistia; order Synergistales; family Dethiosulfovibrionaceae; genus CAZCKP01. The sequence goes on from CAZNRB010000011.1 coordinate 1,713, forward strand.
GCGGCCCTGGGAGATCTGAAGGGGAATTTCCAGGTCCCTTATGCGCAGCTGCCGGACGCCCACCGACGGCGAGAAGACCCGGGCCTCCAGTTCCAGGGGCTGGTCCGCCGCCAGGGCCCCGGACAGGGAAAAGCCAAGGCTTCCTTCCAGAAGGCCCTCCAGGGCGGGATCCAGGGCAACGGGGTCCAGCCCACCGGCGGCGCCCTGAAATTCCACTTTCCAGGGCGGCCCCAGGGTCACCAGGCCCGTGACCTCGGGGCGGCATCCCCCCAGGTCCACCGAGGCCTTCAGGTCTATCTGGCGACCCTGGAATTGTCCCGCGATCTCGGGAGCCTCCAGGGCGTAGCTGCTGAGGGCAACCTTGGGCCCCCAAATCCGGAATTGGACCTGAGGGGCCTGGAGGGTTCCGGCGGCGGAGAGGGACAGCGAAACGGTGCCGCTCAGGGGCAGTCCCTGGGGCAGAGCATTGCGGAGGTCCAGATCGTTGAAGGTGATTTTCAGGTCCAGGTCCCCCGACGACGACTGGCCGGCCAGGGCGATGGAGCCGCCGCCTTCCAGGAGGCCGCCCATCTCGTTGAAGCCCTTCAGGGAGAGCTTCACCCTTCGGTCCTGGGCGCTTTTCAGCGACAATACCAGGTCCTTCAGGCCAAGGGAGAGGATCCGGACCTGGGGCGACCGGGCCTCCACGTCCAGCCGAGGATCCTTCAGGCTCCCCGCCAGGCCGAAGCGGACCGTCACCTGACCGGTCAGAGGGACTTCAAGGCCTTCCAGGGCCTGGGCCAGATCCAGGTTCTCCAGAACCCCCTGGAGATCTATGCGGGGATCCTCCAGATCGGTCCAGTCCAGGGCCCCCTCGGCCTTGAGAGTTCCCCCGGGCACCTGGGCACTCAGGCTGGTGAGCTTCAGAGCCTTGGGACCCAGCTCCCCGGCCAGCCGGAAATTCCCGGCCAAAAGGGCACCGGCCGCCGAAAGACTTCCCACCACGCCGTGGACACTGGCGCTGGGAATTCCCTGGGCTACCTTGATTTTCAGGTCCAGGGCGTTGTGGGACGAAAAATCCAGCCACTCCAGGGCCGGAAAGGCCTGGCCCAGCGCAGCGCTGCGGAGGCCCTCCAGGCGGAAGTGAAAGGCCCCGTCGGGCTTGCCGCCCCGATAGTTCGATAGAGACCCCGAGAGGTCCACCTTGCCGCCCATCCAGGAAAGCCTCAGCCTCTCCAGGACCAGCTCGTCAAGGTCCGCCGTCAGGTCCAGCTCCATGGCCTCCACCTTCTGGCCCGCCGCCGAGATACCGGGAGATTGGGCAGTTACCTTGATACTGGGATTTTCCAGGGAGCCCTCGGCCTGAAGCGATAGAGCCAGGTCACCCTGAAGGCCCAGATCCTTTAGGGAGGCCTCGGCCTTCGCCAAGGAGGCCAGATCGAGCCGGGGCGCCGACAGCGAGGCCGCAATCTCCCGGGGGCCCGTCAGATTGAGCCGGGCCGAGGCCGAAAGGGGGTTGTCCATCCACCGGCCCTCCAGGTCCAAAGCGGCGGCCTGGCCCTCCAGGACCAGTTGGAGTTGCAGCTCTGTCACCTGGTGTCCCCGCCAGGCCAGTGAGCCCCCCGACAGAGATCCCCGGCCCTGGAGGGCCTTCAGGGGCCCATGAAAATCCAGCTCCAGCTCCTGTAGCCCACCAGAAGCCAGATCGGGCAGCAAGCGGCGGCTTCCCAGGGCCTCCAGGTCCAGCTGGGCCATACGAAGCCGCGCTCCCAGGGGCATCTGGGGGTCCAGCAGGTCTATAGAGAAGCTCCCCTCCACCGGCGCGGCGAAGAGAGTCCCCTCTATCCCCTCCAGCGTCACCAGGCCCAGGCGGTAATCCACCGGCAGGGAGAGATGGCCGATCTCCAACCCCAGGCACCGGAGTCCCTGTAAGCCGGCTCGGCCCTGGACCGACAGATCTCCCAGAGGGTCCAGGATCAGCAGCTCCGCCGCCGCCGTTCCCCCCAGGCCCACAGGAGCCTGAGGGATCAGGGCCCCCACTCGGCCCAGGTCCAGCCCCGAGAGCTGGAGCCGCAACTCCTCTTGAAGCTCACCGGCCAGCGACAGCTGGCCCTCCAGAGCCCGAAGGGTCAGATCCAGCCAGTCCAGCCCCCGGAAAGTGTCCTGCACCGCCAAAGAGCCCTCCAGGGCCACAGGAATTTCCTCCCAGGCCCCCATCAGGGTCAGCCCATAGACCCCTTGCCGGGAGTCCCTCAGCTCCGCCCGGGCCTCCTCCATGCGCCAGGGAAGGCCCCCCATGGAGCCGAAATCGGTCAGGCTGACCCGATCGATAGCCACCGGCAGCGGCGAAGGCTCCGAAGGTTCCTGGGCCTCCGGCGACGAAAAGGCCTCCGTCAGGGCCGAGATCAGACCGACCACCAGGGGTTCCTGGACCCTGAGGCCCTGGGCCTGGCCCCACAGGACAGGCTTGAAGGCCGAAAAAGTCCGGGCACTAAGGCCCACGCTCAGGGATTGGACCGTCACCACAGGGCTCCCATCGGCCAGACCGATCTCAAGGCCCGAGACCCGGTAGCCCACCACCGGGTTGCCCTGGAGCTCCTGAAAGGAGACCCGAAAGGCCTCCTGACGGGACAAATAATTTCTGGCGGCCGAAGCGATCAGCCCCGTGGCAACGTCTGCGCCGGAAAAAAGGGCCAAAAGCCCCGCCGCCGCGGCCACGGCAAAGCCCCCAAGGACTTTATAGCGCAACCCCATTTTTTCACCATCTTCCTGTGTTCAAGTGGATATCTTTTGTGGATAACAGCGGGGCAGAGCCCTAAAAAGCCCTTGATTTCGCCCTTTGTTGGGCCTTTGTAGGCGGCCCCCCTGTGGATATCTGTCGAAAAGCCTCCAGGATCCTGCATTTGCCCTTTCATTGTAGAATCCTCCGAAAGAATGGACAAGAGCAGATCGGCGAAACTACTCCCAGAGCCTTCTTTTTTCCAGGATTTTTTCCTCGATTTTTTCCCTTGATCTTTTCCCCAATTCCGATAAAATCTATAGTAAAATGAAACTGGGCCGATCCTGGCCGGCCCAAAGGAAGAAAGGAGCCTTTCAAAATGAACGTAAAAGTCTACAGCACCCCATCCTGCATCTGGTGCACCAAGCTCAAGGAATACCTGACCAGCAACAACGTGGCCTTCGAAGCCATCGACATTTCCGCCGACCGCGAGGCCGCCAAGGACCTGGCTAAGAGGGCCGGTCAGATGGTGGTGCCCATCACCGATATCGACGGCGAACTGATCATCGGCTTCGACAAAGAGAAGATCGACGCCAAGCTGGGACTGTAAGGACTAAAATCAAAATCCCGCCTCCTTTGCAGGGGGCGGGATTTTTCGTGCCGGTCCTTTTTTAACGTATTTATTGCCGGCCGGTCAGGGGCTCACGGGTGGTGGGATAGTAGATCCGCAGGTGACTTATATTGCTGAAGGCCCCGTCGTCCCGGCCCGACACGGAGGGCAGCTTCTGCCATGGGCCGCCGTCGATCCGGCAGAGCACCAGAGACCGGCGGCCGTAGGTAGACCAGAGATCCCAAAGCTTTTCCCCGTTGGCCGGCCCTGGGACCAGATAATCGGAGAACAGCGGAGGCTGGCCCACCATGGCATCCCCGTCCACCGGCTCTAGGATCATCCATTGGGTCATGTTCCAGCTGTGGGCCATCTCCTTGGAATGGGAGTGCTGGAAAGGGATGATCTGGAAGCCGCCGATTTCGCCCTCGGGGCTCGAGCTGACGCAGATCACGCCGCAGTGATTGGCCCGCAGGGCGCTGCCCCGCTGGAACAGGGAGCCCTCAAAGCGGCCGCTGCCGCCCAGAGGATGGGCCACCCGGGCGATGACCCGCCGCCCCCGGGGCGAGAGATAGGCCGTCACCTTTCCGCCCAGTCGGTTTTCGATGTCCACCATGTAGGGCCCTGGCTTTTCGGTCACCTGAATCCAAAGGGTCTCGCCCTCCTGGGGAAAGGGCCCATCGGCCAAGGAGCGCTCCTCGCCGCTGGCCGAGCGGACCTTCACGGGGGAGCCCACAGGCGGAGCCCAGGCGCCGAAGAGGGCCCGCCCGGCTGGGCAGTCCACCACCAGAGTACTGCCGGCTCCGGCGGCCGGCGCCACCGTCTCGGCCGGGAGCAGGCTCATGATCCGTCCCCGCTCCTTTTCCACCGCTATGGAAAGGTGGATGGCGTTCACTGCCGTGGCCGCCACGGAGCCGGGCTTGGCCCAGGCGCTGGCGGTGTAGCCCGGATACTTGCTTTTCTGGGGTATTTGCAGGACCTTGCCTAGGGAAATCTGGCTCCCGCCGGGGCGATGGGCCCGCACCTCGGCGCCGGGGATCAGCGGCAGCTCCAGCAGGAAAAGCTCCCTTTCCCTTTCCGCCATCGCCGGGGAAGACAGAGCCAGCAGCCACAACAAAAGGGCCGGTAAAATCGTTTTTTTCATCTCAAAGGACCTTCTCTTTCTCCGAAAACTTCTCCAATTTCTCCGGGAAAATAGGCTCCCCCCATCGGGTAGCGGGGCCGCAAAGCCGACGCTTTTTCGCCTTCGCTTTCTCTTTTTTTGCCTTCAAGGAGCCCTGAAAATTTTATCACGGCGGCGGCTATCCTGCCTCGCCCGCCCTCATTGACAAAGCCGCGGCAAAGGGCTATCTTATGTGTTAGTAGGAGCTAACTAATAATTGGGGGGAGAGCCATGGAAGTTTTTCGACATCATCTCTACGAATATCAGAAAGGCCTTAGGAATCTGGTGCTCCACACCGCTCCAGAATCCCTCCTTCCTCGGATAGAAGGGCTTCTCCAGGCCCACAACGTGGCCTATCGGATCGTCCATCTCCACAACGGCCACGCCAACGTCTTTTTCGGCAGCAGCGACTGCCTGGCCGTACTGGAGGCCATAGCAAAGGACAACCTTTCGGAGTTCACCGAAGAGGAGGATTTCATCCTGGGCACCATGCTGGGCTACGGCCGGCTGGAACAGTGCCGCCGCTACGTCCAGAGAAAACGGCGCCGGATCCCCGCCGCCGTATGACTCCACCGCCAGCCCCAAAATGGGCCTCTGCCGGAGCACCTCGGGCCTGAGGCTGAGACGATCGAAATCATAAAAAAGAGCTTTCACAACATAGGGAGCCTGCCTTCTGGCGGGGCTCCCTCTTGTTTTATCGGCTTTTACCGGCGAAATTCGCTGACCGGCCACAGCACACCGGCTAATTCGGCCAATAAATTGACCAAACTGGAGGTCCTTCCGTTTTTATGCACCTGTTTTTCGTGGTAAAAGCAATTTTACCTCAAAAAACACTTGCATATTTTAGGCTGGGGGTGTATAACGGCGCCATAGAGATTTTCAAGGAGGGCTATGGAATGGAAAAGGACATTGTGAAACCTGAAGCGTTGTTCGGAAAATACCAGTTCGGCCGGAGGGAGATGAAAAGCCGCCTTCCCCAGGAGGTCTACAAGAAGCTGATCGCCACCATCGAAGGGGGCCAAAAGCTGGACCGGGCCATCGCCGATTACGTGGCAGCGGCAATGAAGGACTGGGCCCTCTCCAAGGGGGCCACCCACTTCGCCCATTGGTTCCAGCCCCGCACCGAGATGTCCGCCGAAAAGCACATTGCCTTCCTGAACCACGACGACGAGGGGAACCCCATCCAGAACTTCACCGGCAAGGAGCTGGTCTGCAGCGAGCCCGACGCCTCGTCGTTCCCCTCCGGCGGCCTACGGGCCACCTTTGAAGCCCGGGGCTACTGCACCTGGGATCCCTCCAGCCCCGCCTTTATCGTGGCCAGCAAAAAGGGCGGCGTGCTCTGCATCCCCTCGGTGTTCATCTCCTACGATGGCACGCCTTTGGACATGAAGACGCCGTTGCTGAAGAGCATCGACGTCATCCGGGACCGGTCGGTGAAGCTGCTGAAGCTCTTCGGAAACCGTTCGGTCCGCTCGGTGGAGGTGACCATCGGCGCCGAACAGGAGTATTTCCTGATCGAGGAGTCCAAGGCCCAGCTGCGGCCCGATTTGGACCTCTGCGGCCGCACCCTGATCGGCGCGCCGTCGCCCAAGGCCCAGACCGTGGAAGCCCACTACTTCGGCTCCATCCCTCCCAGGATTTTGGCCTTCATGGAGGACGTGGAGCGGGACATGTACCGCCTCGGCGAGATTCTGATGTGCCGCCACAACGAGGTGGCGCCCTGTCAGTTCGAGTTCGCGCCGGTGCTGTCGGAGGCCAACGCGGGATGCGACCAGAACTTCATGCTCCTAGAAGTGATGAAGCGCATGGCCCAGCGCCATGGCCTGCGGCTGCTGGTCCACGAGAAGCCCTTTGACAGCGTCAACGGCAGCGGCAAACATTTGAACTTCTCGCTGCGGGACGACCAGGGCCGCAACCTCCTGAAACCTGTGTCCAACGCCAAGCGGAACCTCCAGTTCCTGGCCTTTATGGGCGCCTTCCTGATCGGCGCGGCGCGCTATGGCGGGTTGCTGCGGGCCTCCATCGCCTCGGCGGGGAACATGCACCGTCTGGGCGGCCACGAGGCGCCGCCGGCGGTGATGAGCGTCTACATCGGCGAGGTGCTGACCCACGCCCTGGAGTCCATCGTCAAGGGAACTCCCGAGGACCTGCCCGACGGTGCCAGCCTGCACCTGGGGCTGAACCGGCTCTGCGATATCGCCGCCGACAACTGCGACCGCAACAGAACTTCGCCCATCGCCTTCACGGGCAACAAGTGGGAATTCCGGGCCGTGGGGTCCTCCCAGGCCCTGGCTGGCCCCCTGTCCATACTTTTGGCGGTCTGGTCCAAGGGACTGGAGGAAGTGCTGGCCATCATGGAGGACCGGTTAGTCCAGGGCCAGGACGTGACCGAGGCTGCTCTGGAGGCCATCAAGGCGGCCGCTATCGAATCGGAAGCGGTCCGCTTCGACGGCAATGGCTACGATCCCAGCTGGCCCGATGAGGCCCGCCGCCGGGGCCTGCCGGTCTGCAACACCACGCCTCAGGGGCTGGATCAGCTCCTGGTTCCCGAAAACCGCGAACTTCTCTCGGAGCTGGGGATCCTGACGGAGCGGGAGATCGACGCCCTCCACGAGATCCGGATGGAACAGTACAGCGCCGCTCTGGACGTGGAGATCAAGACCCTGCGGATGATGATGATGGAGGGTGTGCTGCCGGCTATATCGAAACAGCTGACCCGGGAGAGCGGCGCCATGAAGGCCGTCGATGGGATCGGCGGCCTGGAGCGCTGGAAGAGGGAACTAACCGTCCTGGCGGAGATCAAGTGCCATATCCTGGAGGCCCTGGACCGGCTGGAGGCCGTGGAGGCCAAGGCAGAAGGCCTGGAAGACATGGCCAAGCGGAGCCATTACCTCACCGATGAGGCCCTACCGGTGATGAGGGAGATCAGGACCCTTTCGGACCGAGCCGAGGGGCTGGTGGCCAAGGACCTGTGGCCCTATCCCACCTATCGGGACCTGATGACCCTGTCCAACAGCTGAAGACTTTGAGATCGCCCATCCTGCTCCTACTGAAGAGAGCCCTCTGCCGAAAGGCGGCGGGCTCTCTTGTTTATCCTTTTCCTTATCTCCTGTTTTTCCCCTTTTCTTCCGCGCCTTTCTTCCTCTCGATCATTCCCAATTAATTTTATCAGTTTTTCTCGGGACGCCTTTTCTGTATAATTATTATTAAAGGCACCGATCACCCCATAGGGAGGCGTGAACTATGACTGAAAGGAACAGACGGGAACTTTCCCACGACGAGATGGAAATCCTGCGGGACGAGCCCTTGCCTACGTCGGAGGATGAGCAATGGGTCGACGACGAGTGGGCCAATTTCCGAATCCTCTCGGAGGAGGAACAGAAATGGGCTCTGATTCAGTTGCAGCTGGACCAGGAAGCCAAAAAGCTCGACGTTTTTTTGAGCGGCGAATAGGCCCAAAGCCCCGGTAAAAGACCGGCCGAAAGTACGAAAAAAAGACCCCCGGACACCGCAGGGGTCTTTTGCTTTTGTGCTGGATTCTCGTGCCGAGGTCCCAGCTCCTAAAGGCCACCGTTGTCTTTGACGGCCAGGGCCTTGCCCGCCGAGTAGGCCCGGCCCACCAGCTGGCCCAGGCCGTAATAGAGCCCCGTGCCGGGCAGGAAGACCAGAGGGCGGATCACCTCGGGGTCGATCTGGCCCCTGTCGTCCAGGGCCTCCTCCACTACAGTGCAGTCCATGATCTGGCCCACGAATTGGACGTGGCTGCCCAGGTCCAATTCGGCGATGACCTTGCACTCAAAGGAGATGGGGAACTCTTCGATCACCGGGGCGTCCACAAAGGTCCCCCGGCGGGCCGTCACTCCGGCCTCGGCGAACTTATCCCGGTCCCGGCCGGAAAAGATGCCGAAGTAGTCGGCCACGGCCATCAGGGCCTCGTTGGGCACGTTGACGGTGAAGGCCTTCCGGGCGGCGATGGCGCTGTAGGTGTAGCGCTGGCGGCGGACCGCCACGGCCAGTGACGCCGGCGTTGAGGCGCAGACGCCGGCCCAGGCGGCCGTCAATCCGCAGGGCCGGTCCTGAGCGTCGTAGGCGGCCACTACCACGGCGGGAGCGGGGTAAAGAGGGGTCTTCTTGTCGCCGATGGAACGTTTCATGGTATTTTCCTCCTTTAGGATAGCCATAAGGTTTTCCGCTGATCCCCCAAATGGGATATAGGGCGTATTAAAAAACAATGTTCCTGTCTTCATTAACTCTACTGCCATGATATAATTATAAAATGCACTAAAATCTTTTCCCCTTGCCGAAAATTCCCGACTAGAGACCTTCCAAATGCTTCCGGAATTGATGGCTGCCGGGCGGCAAAGCAGATCTTCACTAAGCGAGGTATTTTCGTGAAACCACATCTTTTCGACGAAAAACAGACCGCAGCCGGACGAGTAAAGGCAACCCTAAGGGAGCGAATCTTTGGCGGCATCTACTCGCCGGGGTGCCAGCTACGTCAGGACAAGCTGGCGGCCGAACTGGGCGTGAGCCACATCCCCGTTCGGGAAGCGCTGATTCAGCTGGCCAACGAGGGCCTGGTGTTCTTCTTGCCCTACCGGGGGGCCGTGGTGGCCTCTCTGACCTCGGAGGAGCTGTGGAGTCTCTACCAGGTGCGGGCGATCCTGGAGATGGCGGCTACCCGGCAGGCGGTGTCCCAGATCACCGAGGAGACTCTGAAGGAGCTGGAAGATCTGCTGCGGCAGTGCAGGTACACCGAGGACATGGAGACGCTGTGGCGGCTCCATTGGCAGTTCCACGAAATCCTCTACAGCGCCGCGGGCAATCCCAGGCTGCTGGATCTGATCAAGCGGCAGCTCTACAGCGCCGGATGCTACCTCCGGATCTACCTCGAAAAGCTGGCGGACCTGGAACAGTTCCAGAGCAGCCACGAGACTATGCTCCGGTGCTGCCGCGAAGGCGACGGCGAAGGCGCGGCGGCCGAGCTGGAACGGGTCATCATGGAGTCGGCCCGGCAGATCTGCGATTACCTGGAAGACCATTCCCCAAAAGGCGCCGCTAAAAGGACGAAGATCAGCTGAATTTCCCTTGTTGTCCTCCCGGATTTGTGAGATACCTCAATTGAGATCGAACGAGCAAGATCAAACAAGGCACTAGGCAACACAGGGAGGTCTTAACTATGAGATACGGCCTTTTTAGGAAAGCCGTCGCCGCTGCGGCGGCGTTGGCGGTGGCCGCGGCTGCCCAGGCGGCTCCGGTGAGCTCCAGCGAATTTTTGTCGCTCTGCGCCACCGGTTCGGCCTCGCAGGTCAAGGCGGCCATAAAGCGGGGCGCCGACCTGAGGGCCTTCGACAGCGCAGGCTGGAGCCCTCTGCTGGCGGCGGCCCGAGACCAGGACAACCTGAAGGTCCTCAGGGTCCTGCTGAACAGGGACGTGGACGTCAACGAGGCCAACCCCCAGGGAATGACGGCGCTGATCGCCGCGGCTACCTACAATCCCAGGGAGAAGATCCTCCGGGCCCTGATTCGGGCTGGCGCCGACGTGGGGGCACAGGACCATTCGGGACTGCCGGCGGTCTTCTACGGCGCCCGGTACAACAGCAATCCCAGGATAGTCCGGATCCTGTTCCAGAACGGCGCCGATCCCCAGACCAGGACTTCCACGGGCTACTCGGTGCTGATGGCGGCGGCCCAGAACAGCAATCCCAAGGTGCTCCAGGAGGTGCTCCGAGCCAAGGTGCCGGTCCAGGGCCGGGACGAGCAGGGACGGACGGCGCTGGCCTTTGCGGCGTCGGGCTGCTCTAATCCCCAGGTACTGAAGGCCCTCATGGCCGCCGAGGCCGAGGTGGACAGCCGGGACGACCGGGGACGGACGCCTCTGATGGAAGCGGCGGCTCACAACTCCAATCCGGAGGTGCTGAAGGCTCTGCTGGAGGCCAAGGCCGACGTGAACGCCCAGGACCAGGAGGGCATGACGGCGCTGATGTACGCCGCTCAAGGGAACTCTAATCCGAAAATCCTGGCGGAACTGCTCAAGGCAGGGGCCGATCCGTCGATGCGGAACCGGGAGGGCAGGAGCGCCCTGGACTTGGGGCGCCAAAACCCCGGGGTAAAGGCCAGTCAGGAGCTGTGGGCGCTGAAGGACGGGCCCGATCCGTCCAAATAGATCCACCTTCACGAAAAGATGGGGAGAGAGCCCTGGGCTCTTTCCCCTTTTTTGATGGCCAGGCTAGCTCAGGGCGCTGGAGCCTTCAGGCCTTGGGACGGTCCTCAGGATGGGCTTCCAAATAGGCCTTGAGGGCCTCCATGACCTCGTCGTCACTCATCTCCTCCATCTCGTCCAGCTCCTCGCCGTTGTTCCAGCTCCAGTCCTCCTGGCTTTCAGGGTCCCAATGGCCTTCTTGGCCATGACAGCCGCAGTGGCCACCGCAGGAGCAGCCGTGGTCGTGCCCCGCCTCGGGGCCCTCCTCTTCGAAGATTATGCCGAAGACTTTCTGAAGCAGGGCAATCTCCTCTTCGCTGCCCTTCACAAGGCCCATAGAGGCCAGATATTGATCGTAGGTTTCGCGATGTTTTTCCATGAACGATTCCTCCTGATAGGATTGGTTCTAAAGTATATTTTGACACTTTTCGGCTCCAAAGGCCAGGCGCCTCGAAAAAGAAAAATTCGCCGCTGTGCTACAATGGCAACTATTCCATGGGGCGAGGCCAGAGAAAGAGGCCCGGCGGAGCCTAAATCGGCTGAAAGGGGTTGGGCCATGAAGACCGTGGCGCTGTACCGCTGCGACGACTACCGTTCTGAAAAGCTGCCTTCTATCGTGGAATCGGCGCTGTCGCTGGGGAATTTTTCCCGGGGCCAGAAAGTGCTGGTCAAGGCCAACATGCTGGCGGCCCGGCCGCCGGAGCGCTGCGTCACCAGCCACCCCGCGGTGGTGGAACTGATCTGCCGGGGCCTGCTGGATCTGGGATGCCGGCCCCTCATCGGCGACAGCCCAGGCATCGAGCCCTTCGGCTCCGTGGCCAGGGTCTCGGGACTGGGCGAGGTGGGACGCCGCCTCGGTGTTCCCGTGGAGGAGCTGGGGGACTCTACGGTCTGCCCGCCGTCGCCCCTTCGGGTCCACCGGCGGCTGGAGCTGGCCCGGCAGGCCCTGGAGGCCGACGCCATAGTCAACGTGCCCAAGCTGAAAACCCACTGTCAAATGCAGCTGAGCCTGGCTGTGAAAAACCTCTTCGGCACCGTGGTGGGCACCCGAAAGGCCCAATGGCATTACTCCGTGGGCCTGGACCGGCGGCGCTTCGCCGATCTGCTGCTGGACATCCTGGTATCTCTGCCGCCGGTGCTTTCGATCCTCGACGGCATATGGGGCATGGAGGGCCATGGGCCCAGCAACGGCACGGCCAGGCACTTCGGCCTTGTGGCAGCCTCCAACGACGCCGTGGCGCTGGACGCCGCCGTGGCGGCCATGATGGGGCTTCCGGGAAGCCGTTTTTTCCTGATCGGGGCGGCCCAGCGGCGGAACCTGGGCAGCTGGGACCTGAAGGGCCTGAAGTGGGAGGGAGACCTGCCGCCGGAGAAGACCTTTCCGGCGGTGCAGATCCCCGAGCTGGACGCCCTGAGCCTGCTGCCTCCCTGGCTCGACGGCCTGGCGCGGCGGTTCATATCCTCCCGGCCCGTCCAGAACCGGGAGCGCTGCGTGGCCTGCGGGCGCTGCGCCAAGATCTGCACTGCCGGCGCCTTGGAGCTGGAGGGCCGGCGGCTACGCTTCGACTATCAAAAATGCATACGCTGCTATTGCTGTCACGAAATGTGCCCCGCCGACGCCATAGCTTTCCGGGAAGGCCTCCTGACGGGATTGATTTCCCGGCTGCGGGATTAGGTCCCAGTCCTCGCCTTAGTGCCTCCAGGCTCATACAATAACAGAGTCTTTATTGCTATAATAAATTAGAAATTATGCCGCCCTTTGCGGCGATCCCGGCAAGACGAAAAAATTCCACGAGGAGGTCTTTCTTTTGAAGGCCATCGATCTGAGCCAATACGGCATCACCGGAGCGACGGAAATCGTCCACAATCCCAGCTATGAACAGCTCTTTGAAGAGGAGACTTCTCCGGAGCTGGAGGGCTTTGAGAGAGGTCAGCTCTGCGCTTCCGGGGCTGTGAACGTCATGACGGGGCAGTACACGGGACGGTCCCCCAAGGACAAGTACATTGTCATGGACGACACTTCCCGAAACACTATTTGGTGGACTTCCCCTGAGTACCCCAACGACAACCATCCGGCCTCGGAAGAGGCCTGGAAGACCGTGAAATCCATCGCCCAGAAGGCCCTGTCGGGCAAGCGGCTCTTCGTGGTGGACGCCTTCTGCGGCGCTCACCAGGACACCAGGCTGGCCATACGGTTCATCATGGAAGTGGCCTGGCAGGCCCATTTCGTCAAAAACATGTACATCCGGCCCACCCAGGAGGAGCTGGATAACTTCCAGCCCGATTTCATCGTCTACAACGCCTCTAAAGCCAAGGTGGAGAACTACAAAGCGCTGGGGCTCCGCTCCGAGACGGCGGTGATGTTCAACCTCACCAGCCGGGAACAGGTGATCCTGAACACCTGGTACGGCGGCGAGATGAAAAAGGGCATATTCTCGATGATGAACTACTACCTGCCCCTGAAGGGCATCGCCTCCATGCACTGTTCGGCCAACACGGACCTGGAGGGGAAGAACACGGCCATTTTCTTCGGCCTCTCGGGCACCGGGAAGACCACTCTCTCCACCGATTCCACCAGGCTGCTGGTAGGCGACGACGAGCACGGTTGGGACGACAGGGGCATCTTCAACCTCGAGGGGGGCTGCTACGCCAAGGTGGTGGACCTGGACCGGGACTCGGAACCGGAGATCTACAACGCCATCCGGCGGAACGCCCTGATGGAAAACGTGACCCTAGACGATCAAGGCATCCCGGACTTTCACGACCGGTCGGTCACCGAGAACACCAGGGTGTCCTACCCCATCGACCATATAGACAAAATAGTGGGGCCCATCCCGTCGGCTCCGGCGGCGAAGCGGGTCATCTTTTTGTCGGCCGACGCCTTCGGCGTGCTGCCGCCGGTGTCGATCCTGACGCCGGAACAGACCAAATACTATTTTCTGTCGGGCTTCACCGCCAAGGTGGCCGGCACCGAGCTGGGAGTGTTGGAGCCCACGCCTACCTTTTCGGCCTGTTTCGGCCAGGCCTTTCTGGAGCTCCATCCCCTGAAGTACGCCCAGGAGCTGATCAAGCGGATGGAACGGAGCGGCGCTCGGGCCTATCTGATAAACACGGGATGGAACGGCACGGGCCGCCGGATCTCCATCGCCCACACCAGGGCGATCATCGGCGCCATCCTGAACGGCGAGATAGACAGGGCGCCCACCAAAGTGCTGCCGAGGTTCAACCTGGAAATACCCCTGGAGCTGCCCGGCGTGGACAGGGCCGTGCTGGACCCCCGGGACACCTACGACGACCCGGCAGAATGGGACCGCCGGGCCCTGGAGCTGGCCCGGCAGTTCCGCCAGAACTTCAAAAAATACGAGGGTACCCAGGAGGGCAGCGCATTGGCCGGCGCCGGCCCTCAGATTTGAGGCTTTGAAAAAGGCCAGGAAGCAGGAAAAAGCCCTGGGGCCTCGCGGAGGGAGCCCAGGGCTTGGGGGCAGGAGCTTTTCGCCGCTCTATCAGGACTTGTTGTTCTGGATCACCGCTACCAGCTCCAGGTCCTCGGCGCCGATGTTCTCCAGGGCGTGGGATCCGCCGTCGTCGCAGAGATGGCCGTCGCCGGGGCCCAGTTCCAGGATCTGGCCGTTATCGGTCAGTTTGGCCCGGCCCTTGAGGATGTAGAAGGTCTCGAAATTGCCGGTGTGGGTGTGCTCGCCGATGGAGGCTCCCGGGGGGAGGATCACGCGGGCGAAAAGGGAGCCCTTACCGTGCATCTCCTCGGCTTCCAGGATATGGTGCATCGTCAAGGTGCCGTTGCCGCCGCGAAAATTCTCGTTGTGGACCGCTCTCATGGCGTCAGCTCTTCTGATCATGGAAACTGCTCCTTTCTGAAATCCTATGTAATCTTGATGGGCCGTAGGGTTATTTTCTCTGTGGCTATATGATAAGGCCTTTTTCTCAAAAAATCCATAGCTTTTTTATAGGATTATCTCGGGAGGCCCGGGGAATTTTCGCTCCGGATGGAAATTGCCAGGGCCGGCCAATTTAATTTACTTGTTTGTGCGGAGAGGTGTGCTCGTCATGTCCCTGAACCAATCGGCCGAGGCCATGGGCCAGTTTTCCATCCCCCGGCTGCTGCTTAGCTTTTCCCTGCCCGCCACGGTGGCGCTGATGGTCAACGCCCTTTACAACATCGTGGACCGGATTTTCATAGGCCGCTACGTGGGCCTCGAGGGGTTAGGGGCCATCACTATGATCTTTCCCATGGCCATATTCGTGGCGGCCCTGAGCTCCCTGATTGGCGTGGGCAGCGCCTCCCAGGTGGCCCGTAGCCTGGGGAGAAAGGATCTACGCAGGGCAGAAGAAACTCTGGGCGCTTCTTTGGCCGCCGTAGGCTGTCTGTCGGTCCTGGCGGTGCCGGTCTGCTGGCTCCGGATGGATTGGACCCTAGAGCTTTGCGGCGGCGATCCACTGCTGCTGCCCCTGGCTCGGGAGTATTTGGCCATTATCTTCTGGGGCCTTATCGTGCAGTTTTTCACCAACGTGCTGAACTACCAAGCCCGGGCCCAGGGCTTTCCACGCTACGCCATGTGGACTATGATTCTGGGCGCCCTGGCCAACGTGGTTTTGGACTGGTTTTTCATCGTCCTCCTGGGCTGGGGCGTGGCCGGAGCTGCCTGGGGAACTCTGCTGGCCCAAATGCTCTCCTTCGGCTGGATCCTGGCCTTTTACCTCCGGCGGCGGGGGGCCCTCCGGATACGGCTGGGCTATATCAGGCTCCAGGCCGCCATCTTGATGGAGACTCTGACGGTGGGGCTCTCGCCCTTCCTAATGGGCCTCTCCTTTGGTCTCGTGTCGGTGAGCTTCAACAGGCTTTTCGCCCACTACGGCGGGACCGTGGCCATATCGGCCATGGGGATCTTTTTCAGCCTCGATTCGATCTGCTTCATGCCCGTCAACGGCATCGCCGAGGGTGTGCTGCCCCTGGTGGGCTATAACTACGGCGCCGGAAACCTCCAGAGGATCAGCCAGACCGTCAAAATCGCCCTCTGCTGCGGCGTGGGCTACTTCTTGGCGGCCCAGGCCGCGGCCATCTCACTGCCGGAGCTCTTCGTCACCGCCTTCACCAGCGACCCCGATCTGGTTGCACTGGCCTCCCGGGCCATGGTATTGGGCCACATCGCCATGCCCATGGCGGCCTTTTCCATCGTGGCGGCGGCCACGCTCCAGGGCCTGGGAAAGGCCCGCTGGGCCCTAAGCCTCAGCCTGACCAGGCAGCTCTTCTATGCCGTGCCGCTGTTAATACTGCCGCCGCGGCTGGGCGTCGACGGCGTATGGCTCAGCCTGCCCTGCGTGGAGACCTTCGGGGGCCTGCTGGGCATAGCCCTGCTCTGGAGAGAAAGCCGCCTCTGGCGCTAGGGCGGCGAAAGCCGGGCCCGTCTCCACCGGCGGCGCCATTTTTGCCGGATTATTACGGGATATAAAAGAGCGGGCTTAGGAGATTTCTCCCAAGCCCGCTCGCTCTTATTTGCCCTGTTGAGGGCAAGATCCTCACCGGTCAGTTCAAGGACAGCACTTCGAAGCCCGCCTTTTCTACGGCCTCCTTCAGCTGGCTCTCCTCCACCGGACTATCGTAGATGACCTTGGCGGTTCCCGACTTCAGGTCCACCCTGGCGGAAACTCCGTCGATGCCGTTCAGCGCATCGGTGACGGCCTTGACGCAGTGATCGCAGTGCATCCCCGAAATGGTCAGCGTCTTTCGGCCCATGACGGGCCCCGAAAGGGCCTTCTCCTGAGCGAGGCCCTCCCCGCCGGAGCTGCCGCAGCAGGAACGCTCGCCGCGAAAGTGTTTGACGGCCCCCTTAAAGGCCAGGACCAGCAGCACTGCCACAGCTATCAGAACTAGAATATCAGCCATAATAGGACTCCCTTTTTCTAAGGTCGCCTAGGTCCTCCTAGAGCCCGAAGGGCCTTGCCTTAGCGAAAATAAAACCCCTGTGCCGGAGATTTAGCGGCCTCTGGATCTCGTCCATTTTTTGACCACCTTGCAGAGGCAGTAAAGTCCCGCTCCTGCCAGATAGATAGCCATAAAAACGGCAAAGGCCCAAAACATAGACCCCGTGGAATCTCCCATTCTCGATTCAGCATCCTTTCTTCCGGACTTCTTCGCCGCCGTAGGAGAAATTACAGCTGCTGCAGCCGCAACAGCCGCAACCGCATCCGCATTTCCGGGCCTGTTTCCGCGCCCCCCACCGGCGGTAAAGGATCCAAAAACTGTAACCGGCGATCAAAAGGATAACTAAAAAATCGGCCATAGCAGTTGAAAAGGGCAGAAAGGGCCCGCCAAAACCGGACCCTTTCCACCGTCAATTATTGTTCAGTCAGGAGCCCTTAGGCGGCCTGGACGGAGCGTTTCGAATAAACCCGGGTATGCTTGTAGGGATCGGGGCGCACCAGCATGTAGATCATCACCACGGTCACGGCCACGCCGATGCCGGTCCACATCGTGAAGGGACCACGGAAGACCAGCCATAAGCCCACCTGATAGATCGCCAGGCTGACGGCGTAGGCGAACAGGTTCTGGAAGAGGATGGCGAACCAGAACCAGGCCTTGGACTGGAGCTGCTGGGCCATAGTAGCGATGGCGGCCAAGCAGGGCGAATCCAGCAGGTTGAAGATCAGGAAGGTGAAGGCCGCCAGGGTGTTGGGGAACCAGGTCATGACGGCACCGGCCACGGTCTCGGCGTCCTCCACGTCGCCGGCCACGTTGGCCAGCACGCCCATGGTTGACACGATGGCTTCCTTAGCGGTGAAGCCCGACAGCGAAGCCGCCACAGGCTGCCACTCGCCAAAGCCCAAGGGGGCGAAGATCGGGGCCATGTAACCGCCGATCATGGCCAACAAGCTCTCGGCGCTGTCCTCTACCATGCCGAAGCCCTCTTCGCCGAATCCGAAGCCGCCCAGGAACCACATGACCACGCAGGCCAGGAACAGGATCGTACCGGCCTTGATGATAAAACCCCTCAAGCGCTCCCACACGTGGATCAACACAGTCCGGGGCGCAGGGAAGTGGTACTGAGGAAGCTCCATGACGAAGGGAGCCGGCTGGCCCGCGAAGGGGCGGGTCTTTTTGAGCATAATGGCCGACAACAGCACAGCGGCCACGCCGATGAAGTACATAAGGGGAGCCATGAAGCCGGCGGCAGCATAGTCGCCGGTGGCGTAACCGGCCATGACGCCGCCCATCAGGGCGATGACCGGCAGTTTAGCGCCGCAGGGCACGAAGGTGGCCGTCATGATGGTGAGCCGCCGGTCGTTGTCCTGCTCGATGGTCTTGGAGGCCATGATGCCGGGGATGCCGCAGCCCGAGGAGATCAGCAGGGGGATGAAGCTCTTGCCCGACAGGCCGAAGTGACGGAACACCCGGTCCATGACGAAGGCGATGCGGACCATGTAGCCGCAGTCCTCCAGGATGGACAGGAAGAGGAACAGGATGGCCATCTGGGGCACGAAGCCGAGCACAGCTCCCACGCCGCCGATGATGCCATCCACCACCAGGCTCATGACCAGATCGCTGACGCCGATGGACTCCAGGAAGCCTCCTGCCATCTCCTGGACAGCGCCGACAAAGGTATCGTTGGTCCAGTCGGTGACCCAGGCGCCGACGGTGGTGACCGAGACGTAGTAGACAGCGAACATGACGGCCATGAAGATGGGAATGCCCAGAAGCCGGTTGGTGACCACCATGTCAATCTTATCGGAAAGGGTCAATTTCTGATCGCCCTTCCTTACTGTGGTGGCCACCAATTTCTGGATGAAGCGGTAGCGCTCGTCGGTGATCACGCTCTCCACTTCGTCCTGAGCCTTTTCCTCGATGGCCTTGGCTTTGATCTGGACGGCGGCGGCGGCCTCGGCCGGCAGAGAGATCTGCTCCAGCACCTTGCTGTCCTGCTCCAGCAGCTTGACGGCGTACCATCTCTTCTTGTCCTCGGCGATAGATCCGCCCAGGATATCCTTCACTTCGCCGATGGCCTTCTCCATGTCCTCGGAGAAAATCGCCCGGGGCAGGGGGTGCTCCCTCTGAGAGGCCACCTCCACGGCCTTGTCGATCAGGTCCATCAGGCCCTTCTGCTTCAGCGCCGAGGTCTTCACGATGGGACAGCCCAGGACCATGGAGAGCCGCTCCACGTCCACCTTGATATTCCGCTTGTCCAGCAGGTCGGCCATGTTCAGAGCGATGACCACGGGGATGCCCGTCTCCATCAGCTGGGTGGTCAGGTAGAGGTTGCGCTCGATGTTGGTGCCGTCCACCAGATTGACGATCACGTCGGGATTTTCCTTCAGGAGGTAGTCCCGGCTGACCACTTCTTCCAGGGTATAGGGCGACAGAGAGTAGATGCCTGGCAGGTCGGTGACGATGATGTCATCGCCGCCGCGGCGTCCCTTCAGCCGGCCCTCTTTCTTTTCTACCGTAACGCCCGGCCAGTTGCCAACGTACTGATTGGCGCCTGTCAGGGCGTTGAACATCGTCGTCTTTCCGCAGTTGGGGTTCCCTGCAAGGGCTAGTTTGATTGTCATAGTTTGTGCGCTCCCTTAATTTTCTCTCGCCGCAGGACCAAGACTAAGCCGAGACGGCCTCGACCTCGACGCACTTGGCGTCGTCCTTGCGGACCGACAGCTCGTAGCCACGAACCGTAATCTCCACGGGATCCCCTAGGGGCGCCACTTTTCTGATATAAAGCTGGGTGCCTTTGGTCAGCCCCATGTCCATGATCCGGCGCTTGTAGGCGCCGGTTCCGTCGATCTTGGTCACCACGACGGTGCTTCCCACTGCTGCTTCACCTAAAGTCATCGCAAATTCCCCCTTAGCTCGACTTTGCTATGGCTCTACTAGACCTCATGGAAGGGCTCTACACCATGATCTGCTGCGCCATTTCCGTGTTGATGGCTATTCTGGAGCCCTTGACGCTGACGATAACGCTACCGCCGATAGCGGTGGAGACCACGTACACCTCCGCTCCGGGGATGATCCCCAGATTCTCAAGGTGATGGCGAATTCCATCGCCTCCGCGGACCATTTGGACCTTGTGGGTTTCACCTATTGGGGCCATGGTTAAAGGCAACATGAATACTCCTCCTTTAGTATCCACGGCATTGCACAGCCCTTCGGAGCTGGAAAACCGGAAAGGCTGTCCCAGTCGTGTTTTGCCTGACCTAGGAAGCTCTGTAAACATAACTAACTTTTTCTTGTTGGAGAATAACACTCCAGAGTGCAACTTTCAAGTGCCCAATTGATCAAAGTCGAAAAAAGCTCTTTTTTGGCTCATTTTTCCGCCCCAAAATCGCCCTAAAGGGTTATTAAGAGAGAAAAAATCAGGGTTTCTCTTTTTTCGGGAGCTCTTCGAGGGTTGCGAAATCCCCAGGGAAGGAATAAAATTATTACCAGATATTAAGACTTGCTGTTATAAAAGTCCGAACGAGAGGCCCCGGCTTTTCAGCGACCGGGGGGCAGGAGATTGCAAGGGATAATATTCCTGAACAATCTTCCTGTGTTATTATGGGGACGATTGGGACATGGCCGGGCGCCGGGCCTTGTTCTGGGAACCGGGGCCTGTTAAGTTTTGTCGAGATATTGCGATCACAAGCAAGTAAAAGGAGGACGCTGTAAGCATGAATGGGGCAACCCTGAAGGCTATATCCTGGTGGCTGCCGGAGCCGGTGGAGACCAACGAGGACCTGGTTCGGGAGTTCGGGACCTGGACGCCCAAAAAGATTTACAGCAAGACGGGAGTACACCAGCGCCATATTTCAAAGGACAACGAGCCCGTGTCGGCTCTGGTTACCCAGGCGGGAGAGAAGTTTTTCCAAGAACATCCCGAGATCTCGCGGGACAGTATCGACATGCTGATTCTCTGCACCGAGACTGGCGATTATCTCCTTCCCGCCACGTCCTGCATGGTCCATCACAATCTGGGATTGAGAAAGACCTGCGGGGCCTTCGACTACAATCTGGGCTGTTCGGGCTACGTCTACGGCTTGGCGCTGGCCAAGAGCTTCGTGGTCAGCGGAATGGCCCGCCGGGTGCTGCTGCTCACCGGCGACCTGGTGACCCGCTACATCAATAAACAGGACAAGGCCACCAGGACCATATTCGGCGAGGGCTTCACGGCCAGCTTGATAGAGGCCAGCGAAGAGGACATGATAGGGCCCTTCGTGTTCGGCACCGACGGATCGGGGTACCGGGAGCTGATCATCGAAGCCGGCGCCACGGCGATGCCCCGTTCGGCCGAGACAGCCCTGGAGGAGGTAAACCGCTTCGGCAACCACCGCAGCAAAAACGACCTCTACATGAACGGCCCCGGGGTGCTGGAGTTCGCCCTGCGGGAAGAGCCCGAGTCCCTGGCGGAGCTTTTCAGCAAGGCCGGCTGTTCCATGGAGGACATGGACCTGGTGGTATTCCATCAGGCCACCCAGATGATGCTGGAGCGGCTCCGGGACGCCTTGGCCATCCCGGAGGAAAAGTTCGTCATCGCCATGGCGGACAAGGGCAACACCATAAGCTCCACCATCCCCATCGCCCTGGCGGAGTGCGCCGCCTCGGGGCGGCTCAAGCCGGACATGAAGGTGCTGATCTCGGGCTTTGGCGTAGGCCTCTCCTGGGGCTCGGCGCTGATCCGCTGGGCCTATTAGGATTTTTTCGGAGCCAAAAATTCCGCTGGGAGGGCCCCCTGGGCCCTCCCTTTTGCCGGCTATTTCCCGAGATTTTTGAGAGCGCAGGAGGGTATATTATGATCCGAGCCCTGGTCTTCGACGTGGACATGACGCTGGTCGATTCCAGCTACGCCATGGAGCACAGCCTGAATCTCCTGTTGGAGCATTTTCACCTTCCGCCGCTGAGCCGCCAGAGGCTCCTGGAGGTAATAGGCCTCAGCACGCCGGAATTTTTCGCCGCCATAACGGGCAGCGCCGATCCCGTCTATCCCAAGTACTACCAGGACCACTGCCGGGACAAGGAGCTGACCCAGCTAAGGACCTTTCCCGGGACCCTGGCGGTCCTGGAGGGCTTCCGCCGCCGGGGCCTCAAGCTGGCGGTGGCCTCGAACCGCAACAATCCCCGCCGGGCCCTGGCTGCCACTGGCCTGGAAGGCCTGATGGACTGCGTCGTGGGGGCCCTGGACGTGGAACGGCCCAAAACGGCGCCGGACATGATCCTCACAGCCCTGGAGGTCCTGGGAGCTTCCCCCGACGAGGGGCTCTACGTGGGCGACACGGACCTGGACGCCATGGCCGCCGCAGCGGCGGGGGTTAAGTCGGTGCTGATGCTGACCAGTACGGCCCGGGAGAAGCTCCTTCAGGCCGGGGCCTGGCAGGTCTGCTCAGGCCTGGCGGAACTGCCGGACCTTTTGGCCTCCCAGGGTCTGCTGGCCTAGCGGAAAATCGAGGAAACCGGCCGAAAAGGCAGCCGAATAAAGCTGAAAACAACAAGAAGAGGGACCTCCCGACGGCGGAGATCCCTCTTCTGTTATGTAAATTCGGGCCGACTTTGGGCGCTGGGCTAGAAGGCCTCGCCGCCGGCCAGATAGCGCCACTGGCCCAGGGGAAGATCGCCCAGGACCACCGAACCAATGCGAACCCGCTTCAGTGCCAACACCTGGAGCCCCACGAGCTCGCACATCCTCCGGATCTGGCGCTTTTTCCCCTGCCGGAGCAGAAACCGCAGCTGGTCCCGGTTCTGCCAGGTCACCTTGGCAGGCCGCAGGGCTTCGCCGTCCAGGCTTAGGCCGTGGTTCAGCAGCTCAAGGCCCCGATCGCTGAGGCGTCCCGCCACCCGGACCAGGTATTCCTTCTCCACGCTTCCTCCGGCGATGAGCTCTCTGGCGATACGGCCGTCCTGGGTCAGCACCAAAAGGCCCGTGGAGTTGATGTCCAGCCGTCCCGCCGGAGCCAGCCCCCGGAGGTGAACCGTCGAGAAGCTTCGGCCCGAGGGGTCCCCTTTCCAGCGGTTTTCGGGGCGGATCAGCGTCAGCGCCGGGCGGTAGCCCTCTTCGGCCTGGCCGCTCACGTATCCCAGAGGCTTGTGGAGCAACACCGTGGCCAGGCTCCTCTGCTGGCGCCCTACTTGGGGGGCCAGACGGATTTTGTCGCCAGGCCGAACCTGCTGGCCCAACTGGGCCCTTTGGCCGTTCACTTCCACCCATCCCCGGCTTATGTAGAAATCGGCCTCCCGCCGGGAACAGATGCCCAGCTGGGCCATGCGCTTGGAGAGCCGCAGAGGCTCTTCACTGTCCACGGCCTTCCCTCCCTTCGGGCCCTTTTAGGGGCCGTTCTTGGGGAACTGGATTAAGCAGTTCACTGCAACGCCAAGTTGGAGCCCACCAGGGCCCGCCCTGGCGGCTTTCCCAGTACCTCGTAGCAGGGCAAGCAGACGGCAAAGGGCCTACAGCTCGGCCATGAGCTTGCGTAGCCGATCCTCGGAAAATCCCGAGACAGCAACCACCGCGTAAAGCTCCATGCCCGAGGAGAGCATCTTCTTGATTGGCTCTAGAGGTATCCAACTCAAAGTTTCTCCCTCAGTACCTGTAGCTCCTGCTGACTCAACCCCGTGGCGGCGGCAATGACCTCCAGGGGTAGCGACAGCGACAACATGGTCTTGGCCACGGCCCGTTTTTCCTCAAGCCGCCCCGCTTCTAAGCCTTCTTTCCGCCCCTTTTCAAGGCCTTTTTCCATTCCCTCGGCTATTCCCTCAGCTCGTCCCTCGGCTCGTCCCTCGGCTCGTCCTTCGACTCGTCCCTCGGCTCTGGCTACCGTGGCCTGCTCGGCGGCGTAGAGCGAGGTGTTGAGATTATCCAGATAGACTTTGCGGCTCTGGTCGTACTGGGCTCGATCCTTGGGGCTCATCTTGGCTATCTCGGCGATCTGGAAGAACTCCTCGAAGATTTTCTCCTGCAGCTCCGGGGGGATGTCTTCCAGCTTGCTCAGGTTCTTCATGGCGAAAAGCCACTTCTCGAAATGGTTGGCCAGCTCGTTGCTCTTCTTGTTGAACTTGGGCATCTCCAGGTAGACAAAGTGGAGCTGATCCCGCTCGAAGGGCTCGTCCATGCCGGCTTCTCGCAAGGCCACGTCGTGACGGTAGGCCTGGGGGTCCTTCAGGGGGCCTTCCAGGGTGAAGTCCATGATGGAGACCACGTAGAGGGGCCGAAGGTGATAGTCCCACTCGCCGGACTGGGCCTGCTCGCACAGGGCAGCTGCGGCGTAGAACAGGGCCCGGTCCTTGAAATAGCGCTGCTTCAGCCGCTGAAGCTCGATGATGAACTGCTGGCCCCGGTCGGTGATGCAGTTTATGTCGTAGACAGCTCGGCGGTCCTCTTCGCTCTGACCTACCTGTTCATTTTTCAGGTAATTCAGATTCACTATCTTCTGGCCCTTGTTGAGGGGCTCCATCAGGGCGTTTAAGAAATCCATCAACAGGTGTTTGTTGGGCTCGCTGCCGAAAAGGCGCTTAAAACCGTAGTCGGTGTAAAAGTTCACGTAACGCTCAGGCCGGTAGATTTCCATGGGATCGCCTCCTCGCCGGGGGAAGTAGTCGAATACAGTTCTATTATACCCGTTCCGCGGCGGATCTCCAGGACCTACCGCTAGGACCGGCTGGCCTTTGTCGATCGCCCTAAGTGTCCCAGCCACTAGGCGCCGCCCCTGTCATGCTCCATAGAAGGGCCCCTTCTAGGGCTCCTCTCTACAGGACCTGAAGCTCTTCCTGGCTCAATTCCCTGGCGGCGGCGGCAATGACCTCCAGAGGCAGCGACAGCTACAGCATGTTTTTGGCTATGGCTACTGAGGCGTTCTTTTCGCCCTGAGCTAGGCCCTTTCCCATCCTCTCTTTTCGTCCCTTTTCAATGCCCCTCTTCATCCCTTTAGCCAGCCTTTCTTTTCGGCCGTCTTCCAGACCTTCCTTGCGGCCCTTTTCGAGGCCTCTCTCCATGACTCTAGTTACTAAATGTAATCTAAATAAATAAAAGCAACCTTTACGGCCGATTTGACTGAAAAAAAAAATATTTCCTAATATATTTCCTATTTAATTTATTTTATTTTTATTGCGACACATCGGTCTTTATGCATATACTATTGTTACTATAGGCGGTTCTTATTCTTACTCAATTGTACCAGATTAGTTTGCTGGCGCAAAGGCAGCGTGCCAATTATCGAAAAGGCGCAGAGCAAGGGTGTCCGTGTTCACAGTTCGGGGAAAAGGAGGAGCGCAGAACTGGTTCCAGTAGATAGAACGTTAACAGCCTCGCTAAGCTGCCAAGCCTAACAGTTCCCGCAGGAAAAGGGAGCTTCTATCCGAGGATCGGGAAACTCGCTCTGATAACTATGATGTATAGTCCCACTTCAATCCACCGATGTACAGGATTAATTTGCCAGTGGGGTCCACGGAGCTGCACCTCTCGCTTTATGTCTATGAAATTAAATGACTATAGAAACACTAAAAACTAAAATAGGAAGGTATCTACTTGAATCAACAAACATCTAGAGATCCTGCTGCTTTTTTAGAGTTGATCGTGCAAAAATTTAAAATTTTTATTGATACCAGTAGTCTTTTATCGGAGCAGGCAGATGTGTTTTGGAGGAATATAATTCCTTTC
This sequence comes from uncultured Synergistaceae bacterium, assembly GCA_964575405.1. Classification (GTDB taxonomy): domain Bacteria; phylum Synergistota; class Synergistia; order Synergistales; family Dethiosulfovibrionaceae; genus CAZCKP01. The sequence goes on from CAZNRB010000011.1 coordinate 27,009, forward strand.
TGCGAGCAAGAGCACAAGACGATCATCGTCCCCTGGCGTGTCTACGAAGAAGTAAAAAAGTTTGCAGATAATCCGGCACTTTGTCTACAAAAAGGGAAGCCGGAGCTAAACCAACGGGCAAAAGTTGTCCTCAATAACCTTGCTGTATTGCAGAGGGCAGGGATAGTTGAGGTTTTTGGGGATAGAAGCGATAATTTTGCAGACAACGTATTTCTGACCGTCTTTACACAATTTCATCTGAAATACAATCTTATGTTAATTACGCAGGATCACGATCTCGCAGAAGATATTCTAGCGATTAGAAAAAGCAAATCTGTAACTACAAAAAACCAGATCATGGTGAGTAAGATCAACAA
>CAZNRB010000012.1:0-26706 GCA_964575405.1 uncultured Synergistaceae bacterium
AAGCTTCTGTCTTCTCCGGCTTTTTAATGGCTTTTATCTCATGAGGATATGGGGAGGTGATGGCTAAAATGGATCTCCGCAAACAATTTCGGATGCTAGTAGAGGCTAGAGATATTTTGGTCCTGCCTGGGGCTTATGATGCCTTGAGCGCTAAACTTGTTCAAGCTTCTGGATTTCAGGCCGTATATATGACTGGATATGGACAATCCGCCAGCAAGCTAGGTGCTCCTGATGTGGGGCTTTTGAGTATGGCGGAAATGACTGAGAGAGTTCGGGATATGGCCGCAGCTGTTACTATTCCGGTAGCTTGTGATGCTGATACTGGATTTGGTAATATAGTTAATGTAATTCGCACAGTCCGTGCCTACGAACAGGCTGGAGCTGCTGCCATTCAGCTGGAAGATCAGGTTATGCCTAAAAAGTGCGGTCATATGCTGGGGCGGCAGATTATATCCGCCGAGGAGATGGCAGAAAAAATTAGAGGTGCAGTTGCTGCTAGAAGTGATCCTGATTTTCTGATAATTGCTCGAACTGATGCAAGAACAACCTATGGGATAGAGGAGGCCATACGCAGGGGAAAACTCTATGAAGAATCAGGGGCGGATATTATTTTCGTCGAATCCCTAGAATCGGTAGAGGAAATGAAGCGAATCAATAGGGAAATGAGCAAGCCCACTGTAGCCAATATGGTAGAAGGCGGACGAAGTCCCTTTCTGTCAGCCCAGGAACTTCAGAAAATTGGCTATAGTCTGGTCCTGTATCCCGTGTCAACGCTCTACGCTGCAGCAAAGGGCGTCTACGATTTGCTGACAGCTCTTAAAGAGACTGGAACTACCGAGGGATTTACCGATAGCATGATGGGTTTTATGGAGTTTAATAATTTCATTGGGTTATCGGAAATTCAGAGAATCGAAGCAGGAGACCTGCAGGGAATCAGAAAAAGATTAATTTAACAAACAAATAAAACTCGCTATTGGAAGGGGATGGATTTATGAACACTGAAAAGCCAGATCTCTACAGCACGGACTACGACATTGACGCTATCAAAAACTATGATCGCCGGTTTGAGTTGGGGCAAAAGGACTGTCTTTTTTTCCATGTTCTAGGCGCTGTCTCTGTGGTGATTGCCACGATTTGGATGTATGCACTAGGATCTAGAGATCCATCGGAGATGCAATATCTCTTTGGACTTCCCCTCTGGTTTTCCGGAGTAGTCATCATTTACTTAGTGATGTTTGCTATTGGTATCTTTTATTTGGATCGCTGGGAGGAATTCGCCTTTACTGCCCGCGAGGATAAAAAGGAAAGAGGTGCTGTGCGATGACCTACGATCTTGGCGGTTTTACCATAACCTCGTCGACTATCACCACTATGGTGGTAATCTTTTTGCTTTACTCTGTCTTAATTGTCGGGTTAGGTGCATATGTCAAAATACAGTCTAAGCGTGGCGGCAACGATAACCTATCATCTTTCCTTACTGGTGGTGGTGGCTTAGGTGCTTTTGCCATAGCTATGATAGCTGCCACTAACTCCATGGCCGGCGGAGTAATGGTGACTGCTCCTGGACTTACTTACGCTATAGGGTTTTCCGGCGCAGTGCTGTATTTTGGGGGGTTTTTGACTGCCGCCTATGGTATCGGTTCAGTGGGGCGTAAGACAGCGATCTTGCGCGCAAGGACAGGAGCTGTTTCGTTCCTGCAACTGCTGCGGCTCCGCTTCCAGTCAAAAGCCGTTGTAGCTGCTATGGCGGTTACCGGGGTTGTGGGCCTTACCCTAACAACGTCGGCGCAGATTACAGCAGGAGCTAAGGTTTTTGCCGCTGTAACGGGCAGCAACCAGTATTATCTCGGTCTGCTTTTGGTAATTGTCGTAACCGTGATCTACACCACCACCGGAGGCATCAAATCACTGGCTAAAGTCGCGGTTATTCAAGGGGTTGTTATGCTCTGTGCGGTCTTCTCTATCATCGGAATTTTGTTATGGAAGAACGCTGAGATCCATGGGAGCGTTGCGGCAGCCGTTCAGCACTTAGGAACCGCCTTCCCGTCGGCTCTGCGGGCTGACAGCGGCTTTAGTTTTCTTAAAGCGATGGGGACAGCTCTTTATGCCAGCATAGGCTTAGGTGCGATCCCGTCTAACTTGAGCGTATCTATGACCTATGACAATTCCAGGACTCTGAAACGCGGAACTATTATTTCCTGTGTGGTTTTCCTGTGCTGTCAAGGGTTAATGGATTGGACAGGAACCTGGCTTCGCGGCATTAATCCAAATTTAGTAACCCAAGACTATGCGACCATCTATACAGCCACAAATCTGCTCCCGGCTTGGGTAGGCGGGATCATCTTCTGCGGCTGTTTTGCGGCGATCCAATCCTCCATAGCTGGGTACTGCATGGCTGGGGCTGCTCATATCGCTAAGGATGTGCTTATTGACTGTTATAACCCTGATATGTCAGAGAAGCAGCAGAACAATTTAAACCTTGCCTTCGTGGTAGGCATTGCTACTGTCGCTACTGTTATCGCAATATGGCCCACTGAACTGACGCAATATATGATCAACTTCTCTTTGGGATCGCTAGCAGCCAGCTGGTATTGGCCTGCGTTCCTGGGGCTTTATTGGAAGAAGGCAACCAAATCAGGCATGATCGCCTCTACCCTGGGTGGATTTATAACGTATATGTTGTTGTACTTTGTCACTAGTGTGATCCCCTCCACTCGAGCTTGGTGGATAACTTCTATGGGAAATCTTGAACCCTTTGTGGTTGCCTGGATCGTTGCTTTCCTGCTGTTCTATTTTGTCAGCAAATGGACCCAGCACGAGAAAATTCCTCTCGGTTATTTCCAAGTGTTTTTCTGCGAGGACTACGACGAACGTTTCGCTGTCCTAAACAGTAAAAACTAGTAAAGGAGGAAGGGAGTTCCATGAGTACCATTCAGGTGAAGGCTATGGGCAGTCGCTACTTCGGTGGCAAAAAGGTCACAGTAAAAGGTGGCGAACCCTATTACGCTAAGCTGGTGGAGGGGATGGGAGAGCCTAGACTTTTTAGTCCCGATGGCGATTACCAGGCTGGACAGATGTATGTGCAATACGTCCTCTTGGAAAATCCCGTAGTGCCCTATCCCGTTTGTATGATCCATGGTGGAGGGGTCTGTGGTGCCATGTGGGAGCAGACTCTGGATGGGCGCCCCGGCTGGCAATTCCGCTTCCTCCAGCGAGGCTACAATGTCAACGTCTCCGATGGCGTTGAACGGGGCCGAGCTTCTTGGGCTCGTTATCCTGAAATTAACCCTGGACCTCCGATGTTTCGTAACTACGAAGAGGGCTGGACCACTTTCCGATTGGGAGAGCAGTATCCCCATCTATATGAAGGTGCCCGCTTCGACCCGACTGCTTATGATATCTTCGCTAAGCAGTTTATCCCGCGGTGGCTGACTTCCACTGCGATGGCCGAAGAGGCCTACAATCTCTACGTTCAATCTATGACCGAGGGATGTATTCTCCTGGCTCATTCTCAGGGGGGGCTTTTCGCTCTACGCGCGGCTTTACGGTTTCCTGAGCATATCAAAGCGATTATTTTGGTAGAAAGCTCCTCCACGTTGGATGTGGATAAGGAAGATGTCTCTAGCCTGAAAGATGTTCCATTCCTCCATCTTTGGGGTGACTTTCTAGGTGGTCCTTACGTTAATGACCACTATACCTGGATAGGCGACTATGCCTATCAAGGGACTATGCGGAAGCTCCATCAGAAAATTTTGGAGCTAGGCGGCGATAGCAAATGGATCCACTTGCCGGAGATCGGAATCCATGGCAATAGTCATGCCATGATGAATGAAGATAATAGTGATGAGATAGCTGATATCATCGCTGATTGGCTGGACGAGCACTTCAGAAAATAGTCTCCGATCAAGCCTGGAAAAATAATAAAAGGATAGGAAGTAGGCCGCTAGCCTATCCCTTGCTGGGAGGAGGATAATCGATGAACGGTAACAGATTCAGGCTGGTCCAAACCATTTTAGCTTTGCTGCTCATGTTCGTATTCGGCTCCTTTATACCGACCTGGTCTTCGGTTTCGCGTATGGGAGTGCAGTACATCTGCATAATGGTGGGATGGATTTGGATTTCGGTGCTTGAAGGAAACTTGCTCATATCCTCTACTCTGGCTATGGTGGGGTGCCTGCTACCAGGATACTTCTCCCCAGCGTCCTTAGTATCTACCACCATTGGCAATACGATCACCGTTTTGATGATTTTTATCTTCCTGTTGGTGTATGTCTTCCAGCAGTCTAAAACGGGCGATTTTTTGGTCCGGTGGATCCTATCCCGTAGGCTGGTCAACGGGCGCCCCTATTTGTTTACGGCCTTTTTCCTGATAGGTATTATCGTCATAGGATCTGTCATTGGCTCCTTCGGTATTCTTCTGCTTACCATTGCTATTTTGGAAGCTATTTGTGAAGTGACTGGGATGAAAAAGACAGATCACTGGGTTCGCTTCATGCTGTTGTCCACTGTGGCTATTTCGGGTGTCACGGAAATAATGTATCCCTTCAAGCCCTATGCGATGCTATATAACAGTATTTTTGATGCCCAGCTTAGTGCCGTGGGGGCTGCTGTAAGCGGAACTACCTGGATGGTGGTTGCCCTGGCAATTTCTTTGTTCAGCTTTGTGTTGTTGATGCTGCTGGCCCGCTTTGTGTTCCGCTTTGACATGGAGAAACTGCGGCGACTTGACGTATCTATGTTGCAAACGGAACAATTTCGAAAAATCTCTAAGAAACAAATTATAGTGTTAACCAGCATAATAATCACCTTTTTCTACCCCTTTATTCTACAATTGATCCCCCATAGTAACGCTCTTTACAGCTTACTCGACAGAATAGGGCAATATTTTGCGATGGCCTTCGCTGTATCGATGCTATGCTTGATTCGTGTGGACGGTGAACCGATCTGCGAGATTAACGAGGTCTTTAAAAATGGGAGCAATTGGAGCGTTATTTTGGGAGTTGGGGCAGTCCTGGCCATTGGCGGAGCCCTTTCCGCCGAAGAGTCAGGCGTGTCTCAATGGTTACTTTCCTCGTTCAATAGTCTCTTTGGCAGCTTAAGCCCAGTGGCCATAGTGGTGATCGTCAGCCTTTTGGGGTGTTTTGTTACTCAGTTTTTCTCCAACTCGGCTACCGCCATACTGTTTTTGACCACCTTGGCACCTCTGGCAGTATCACTCCATCAGCAGGGCGTCAATGTATCTGTTCTTCCTCCAGTAATTGGAATAGGCACACTTAGCGCCTGCCTGCTCCCTTGCGGTTCTGGTCAATCGGCTATCATGTTGGGAACGGAGATATTTTCTGGCGACGGACAAAAATGGGCCTTGTCCAGAGGTATTTTGATTCTTGCTGCTGTGACTGTCAGTGTCGTTTTGGCTGGCGTTCTCTGCATTAGTCTGCTGTAGGTACCTAAAATGGACAGAATTATCCGTCTGCGTAGTAGGGGAAGCTTTTACGTGGGAGGCCAGCGAACCACGCTAGAACATCTCCCTGTGGAGGAATATCCTTACAATAACGGCAAATTCATTTTCCGAAGCGATCCCAACGGGACTCACTGGGTCAAACAGATGTACGTGCAATATAACACTCTGGAAGAGCCTGTATCCCCATATCCTGTTTTGATGTGGCATGGTGGAGGCTTAACGGGAGCGGCCTGGGAAACCACTCCCGATGGACGGGAAGGGTGGGATACTCTGTTCCTGCGAGCTGGTTACGATGTATACGTGTCCGATGCAGTAGAAAGGGGGCGGGCTAGCTGGGCAAAATTTCCGGAAATCAATCCAACTCCGCCGATCTTTCATTCCTACGAAGCTCGTTGGCTGAACTTGAAAATGGGGCCTGTGTATCCTATTCCCTATAGAGGATGCCGTTTTCCTACTGCTTGCTATGACCAACTGATGATGCAAAGTGTTCCGCGATGGCTGACTTCAGATCAATGGGCACTGGAAGCCTACATGAAATATTTGGAGTTGATGAGAGATAAAGCGTTAGGCGTTGTTATCCTGGCCCATAGTCAGGGCTCTATTTTTGCATTGGAAGGAGGTAGGCGCTTCCCGGATTTTGTAAAAGCCTTGATACTGGTAGAGGCTATTGCATTGCCAAATGCAAATGAAGATTATTCCGGCGTCAAAGACATTCCGCAGCTTTATATCTACGGTGATTTTATGTCCCCAGATTACGATCCTGTACATGATTGGGTACAGAGTATCAGAACCCGAGGACCGTTATGGCGCTCTTATCTGGACAGCCTTGGAGCTGATTATCGGTGGTTAAATCTTCCTGAACTAGGCATAAAAGGCAATTCTCACATGCTTATGATGGATAATAATAGTCATGAAATTGCAGCTATAATTTGGAAATGGCTGGAAGAAAAAGGGCTGACAGTAACAGCAAAATCACGAGATGGTGCCTGGGCAGGATAACATAAACATAAGGACCGGAGAAGCTTCTGTCTTCTCCGGCTTTTTCGTAGCTTCCGTTTGGGGAAGATATAAGGATTTGACGTTTTTGCTATATCCTCTATACTCTACGATTGAGTCTTACTGGTCCAACATTACCCAAAAAATTACCGAGATAACGAGGTGGGAAAATGCCGCCCGAATTCGTGGTGCCCAATTCCGTCGCCGGCGAGGTGTGGGATTACCTCCGGCGACAACTCTTTTTGAGAAAGGAATACCATCCAGGAGCCTTCATTCGGGAGACCGACGTGGCCGCTAAGCTCCATGTCAGCCGTTCGCCGGTGCGGGAGGCCATCAAAGAACTGGAAGCCCATGGAATAGTCAAGTCCATTCCCCGCAAGGGCGCCCTGGTGGTGACCTTCACTCCCGAGGACGTGCAGGAGATCTACGACGTACGGCTGATCCTGGAGATGATGGTCTACAATAAAATCGTGGAGAAAGGACTGCTGACCGAAGACCACTACCGGTGGCTGCTCTGGGCCGTGGAGCGATTCGAAGAGGTCTCCCAAAAGGTGGACCAGGACCGCGACGAGGCGCTGTCGCGATTCTTCGACCTGGACTGCGAGTTCCATTTTTACATACACGACCTATCGGGCCTGACCTGGGTGTCGGACCTGTTGAAGCGCACCTACTCCCGGATGTACCTGGTGCAGCTATGCCAGATCTCCAAGCAGAACCTCCATAACCTGTCGGTGTACCATCACCAGTTGGTGGAAAACCTCCGCAAGGGCGACCTGGAGACGTTGCGCCATCTGTCGGTTCAAAGTTACCTGAGCGGCCAGGCTTATTATTTGGGCGAAGAGCCCCAGTTCTCTCTAGGTGAAACCGATAAAAAGGCCCCATAAGTAATCAGGGCTTCCCAATTCCCGAGGGCCCTATGGGCTTACTCGGCTTGACACGGCAGTGGACTGCTCCAAGGATGGGTATTTTTTCGTTGCTCTAAAGGACCTCCTGGTCTTATGATTGAAGCAGGTGGCAAGCCTTTTGTGACCGCCTGGCAATTTTTTCGCCTCTTTCACCGTTTATGTCGCTTCAGGAGGAGTTTTTGATGATTCTATCTCAGTTGTCGCGCCGCCGCTGGGCCTTTAGGTCTTTCTGCGCCGCTGGCCTCTGGGCTATTGCTGTTTCTGCTTGGGCCGTTCCCCTGGATTCCGCAGAGCTGCCGCTTCTCGATCAAGCCGGAGGGATCGGCGCTCCTGCGGCACCAGCGCAGCTCGATCAAGCCGGCCTCTCTTCGGAAGGGGAGATTTTGCCCGATGCTCCCGGTGGGCCGCCGGTCCAGCCCGAGCCTGTGCTAGCCGCGCCAGAAGAATGGGCCAGCAAGGTCGGTCAAGAAGGGTCCTCTTCGGAGGCAGAGTCCTTGGATGGGGCTGAAAAAACTCCTGCCGAGACTGCGCAGGCCCCCGTGCCGGAAGCCATGGAGCCGCTGCCGATACAGCCGGTCCCATCGGCTCAGGAGCCCGATCCGGTGACTTTCGACATGGCCGACGTGGAGAAAAAGGCCCAGGAACTGGCATCCCAACCCTACCAGAACCCATACGGACAGGTGCCTGACTTCCTGCTGTCCCTTTCGGAGGACCTGTGGAGCACCATCAAATTTCGTCCTGAAGCAGGGCTGTGGCGCCATCAGGACAGGACTTTCGAGATCCAGTTTTTCCATCCAGGTCTGGTCTACGACCGGCTGGTGGAGATCAACGTAATCGACGGGGGAGTCGCCCAGCCGTGGCCCTTTTCGCCTGGCCAATTTATCTATCCCGACGGGGACCTGGCGGCCAAGGTGACGGCCTCCAAGATCAGCTATGCCGGTTTCCAGATCCTATGTCCCCGAGGACCCCAGGGCCAAATGGAGCCTTTGGCCCTCTTTTTGGGGGCTAGTTATTTCCGGGCTGCCGCTGGAGACAGCTCCTTTGGGCTCTCCGCTCGAGGCCTGGCGTTGGAGACAGGGCTTCCCAAGGGCGAGGAGTTCCCCTATTTCCGTGAATTTTGGATTGAAAAACCCGCCGCTGGCGCGCCGTCTCTGACGGTCTACGCCCTTCTGGACAGCCCTAGCGCTACCGGCGCCTATCGTTTCGTCATAACGCCGGGGGCAAAAACGGTTATCGACACGGACTGCAGCCTCTACTTACGAAGCGAGCCCGAGAAACTGGGACTGGCGCCCTTGACCACCATGTTTTTCTACGGAGAAGAAGCCAACGGCCGGCCCGGCGATTTTCGCCCCGAGGTCCACAACTCCGACGGCCTGCTCCTGAAAAAACAAGAAGGCCATTGGATTTGGCGCCCCCTGTCCAATCCATCAAGGCTGAAGATATCGTCCTTTTCGTTAGAAGAGCCCCAGGGCTTCGGCCTGCTCCAGCGGGACAACGACTTCGACCACTATCAGGACCTGGACGGACGCTACGAAAAGCGGCCCTCGCTGTGGATCGAGCCAAAGGGATCCTGGAGATCGGGCCAGGTAGAGCTGATCGAGATCCCCTCTAATCGGGAGATTTACGACAACGTGGTGGCTTTCTGGGTTCCCAACAAGCCGGCTAAACTGGACGCTAACGGTGCGCCAATGGAAGGCCTTTGGGCCTACCCGGAAAAGATGTCTCTGAGCTATCGCATGTCCTGGTTGCCCTCTGGAGAGCTGCCCCAGGAGCACGAACTGGGCCGGGTTACGTCCACTCGCAGAGTCGAGGACGCCGAGGCCGGAACGACGCGGTTCATCCTTGATTTTGAGGGCCCGGCGCTTGAACAAATAGAGGCCGGCGCCGGTCTGGCCAGTGAGATAACCCTCACGGGCGACGGGAAAATTTTGGACAAAGACCTGAGAAAGAACGAGGCTACTGGCGGGTGGCGGCTTTCGTTCCTGCTGTCACAGCCCCAGCCCGATAAGCTCTCTACGCTGATCCCCCAGCGGGATCCCCGAGGTGGCCTTCGGATCGCGGCAGTGTTGAAAAAGGGCGATAATTTTCCCGATCCACTTACGGAAGTCTGGGTTTGGGACAAGGGGATGTAGGTTCTTTTCGGCGGCGAAAGGCGAGGTGTGCCCATAAAATGGACTGTTCGGAAATGACGCCGGCCTGTTACCGAGAGACTTGGCAGAGAGCCCAGGATCGGGTGCTGCTCTACGCCAGGGCGCTGGATCTGCCTCCCTTTCGAGGCATCGATCTGGCAGCGGAGAGCCTGAAGCGCTCCGGCGCTGTGTCCACATCAGAGGCTATGCGCACTTTTCGAGAATTGATGAAAGAGGAGGGGTTGGATAGAGGGACTTTGGACGGCACTGGATCCCATATCAGCTCCTTTCCTAAAATGCGACGGGGCATCATGGTGGCCGAGCCCTTGGACCGGCTGCCCTGGTTGACCCGGACAAAATGGTTCTGCCGTAGCTGCTGGCACCTTTTGACCGATTCCACTAATGATTCCCATGAATGAGTCTTTTTCTGGAGCGGCGCCTTTATGGGAGCGGACGGCTCTGAAGCGCCGCATACTGTTGTTGGCCCTCATTCTCGTCCCCAGCCTCCAGGCCTCCTCGGTGATGATGGGATTGCTGCCTCGTAAGGGAGCATCGCTGATGGAGCTAATCATGACGGCGCTGTTCTTCATGCTCTTTTCCTGGGTCTCCGTGGGATTTTGGACGGCGATTTTCGGCTTCTGCGTACTCATGAGGCGATACACTGGATTCTGTCCTTCCCAAGACGCCGGAGAAGGGACGGAGATCGAAGATCCCCAGGCCAGGACGGCCATTCTGCTGCCGGTCTTCAGCGAAGATATGGACCGCGTTATGGCCGGTATCAGTGCCGTTTACAGCTCCCTGGAAAAGACGGGACAGCTGGATCGCTTCGACCTCTTCATCTTGAGCGATACCACCGATCCCGACGACTGGGTCACAGAAGAGACGGCCTGGCACCGATTTTGCCGGGACCACAACGCCTTTAACCGAGTGTTCTACCGCCGCCGCAGCAGCAACGTCAAACGCAAAAGCGGCAACGTGGCCGATTTTTGCCGCCGCTGGGGGCGGAACTACCGCTACATGATCGTCTTCGACGCCGACAGCATTATGGCCGGATCGACGATGGTTCAAATGGTCCGGATAATGGAAAAGCGGCCCGATATAGGCATCCTCCAATCCCCGCCGGCTGGCGTGAATCGCCGGAGCCTGATCGCGCGAGTTCAGCAGTTTTCCAACCATCTCTACGGCGCGGCATTCTCGGCGGGAATCCATTTCTGGCAGATGGGAGACGCCCAGTACTGGGGCCACAACGTGATCATTCGGGTGGAGCCCTTTATGAAGCACTGCCAGGTCCCACGGCTGCCAGGAAGAGGGCCCATGGGCGGCGACATTTTGAGCCACGACTTTGTGGAAGCGGCGTTGATGCGCCGGGCCGGCTACGGCGTGTGGCTCGCCTACGATCTGAAGGGCAGCTTTGAGGAGACCCCTCCCACGCTTATCGACGAGCTGAAGCGGGACCGGCGCTGGTGCCAGGGCAATCTCCAGCATATGCGCCTCATCTTCACCGCCGGACTCTTTCCTACCCACAGGATGCTCTTCATCAACGGAATTTTGTCCTACGGATCGGCGTTGCTGTGGTTCCTTTTTCTGGTCTTCAGCACCGTTCAGGCCCTAGCGGAGGTGTTGGTGGAGCCCCAGTATTTTTCCGGCGCCAGGACCCTCTTTCCCCAATGGCCCGTTTGGGACCCCAGTTGGGCTATGATGCTGCTGGGCTGCACCATGGTGTTGCTTTTCGTCCCCAAGTTGCTGAGCTTGGCCCTGGTGTTTTTCCGAGGCGATCCCGACGACTTCGGAGGCGTGGGGCCTATGGTGGTCAGCGCTCTATTGGAATCGGTCCTTTCAGCTATGTTGGCCCCGATCCGTATGCTCTTCCACAGCCTTTTTGTGGTCTCTACCATCATGGGCCGCAGCGTGAACTGGACCACCCAGACCAGAGACGACCGCGGAACTTCTTGGCTGGATGCGGTGAAAGTCCACTGGTGGTGTACGGTCTTGGGTGTGTTCTGGGCGGCTTTGGTGTGGCTGGTGAACCCCAGGTTTTTCTGGTGGCTTTCGCCGGTGGTGGTCCCCATGATCCTGTCCGTGCCCCTGTCGGTATTGACCAGTCGGGTCTCTCTGGGCCAGGGCGCTAAACGATGGAAGCTTTTTCTAACGCCCATGGAAATTCATCCCAGCCAGGAGCTGAAGGACTTGGAAGAGGAACTGCGGCGTCCCTGTCAGTACAGCCTTTTCCCCTTCCCGCCTAAGGCCGGTTTTCTCAGGGCCGTAGTGGATCCGGCTGTGTTCAGCCTCCATACCTCGTTGATTTTGCGGCACCGCGCCCCGTCGCCCAAGGCAGAGGAGCTGCACCGCGAGATCGCAGATAAAGCGCTCTCCCAGGGGCCCAATTCTCTGACGAAGAAGGAAAAAACTGCACTGCTGAAAGACCCTTCGCAGCTCCGTTACATTCACGAGCGGGTCTGGGAGCTGGAAGAGGACCAACAGGCAGCCCAGTGGTGTCTTGTGAGCCCTCCGCCCCGGGGATAGCAACTTGAATCTCAGAACAAAACCATTTGTTTGCATGAAGAGAGCCCCATCGGTCTATCCGATGGGGCTCTCTTCATGTCCTAAAGATCGGTTTTTGGCTCTCCAATTCCGATGAATGAACGCCACGGGGGTGAAGGGTCACATAGGAACGTTGACGGCCTTTGACCTCCTCGTTAGGGAGCCACGTGGTTTTGCAGGTATTCCAGAATCCACCCCATGGCCTGTTTGGCTTCCGCCTCGGTAAAACCATGTTGTGCTCCGGGCAGCTCCTTGAGCTCTGCGGAGGCGAAGACCTCCAGAGCCTGTCTCGAATAGGAGATAGGCGCGATGGTATCCCCGTCGCCGTGGATGATCAGGACCTTTTTATCGTAAGGAGCCACGGCTTCGAAGAGGTCGTAATCCATAAGGGCCTCGAAATAGCCCTTGCCGACGGTCATGCCCATTAAAGTGTAGTAATCGGGGATCGCTTCTGCCTTTTCGAACAGCTCCTTGGCGTCGTCTACCATCACGAAGGCCGGATAGATCAGCACCATTCCACGGATTTCGTCGGAGTGAAGGGCGCCGGTGAGGGCCGATACGACACCGCCTTGGCTGGCGCCGATCAGGAAGAGATTCTGGCTGTCCACAAAGTCCAGTTTCTGAATCTCCTCTATGACCGCTTCCAGGTCTGCCCGCTCGGTAAAGATGGACATCTCCAGGGGAGTGCCGTCGCTGAGGCTTTCCTCGCTGCCGCCGCAGAAATCAAAGCAGTAGGCCCCAAAGCCCCGTTCCGCCAGGAACTGGGCGTATTTTTCGGCCCTCCGGTGAGTGCCGTTGTAACCATGGGAGAATATGACTGTGGGCACCTTGCCGTCCAAATCCTTGGGACGGTAGAACAAGCCGTATATGAGCTTGCCGTCGTGATCCAGCGAGAACTCTTCGCACTCCGCTTGGTAGGGGGCCGCTGCTGGCTGGCCTTCCGATAGGTTTTCTTCGTTCAGGCCTCCATCCTGTTCTTCCTCGCCTTGGGCGGAAAGGGCGGGAGAGGGGGGCTCTTTCTCTCCCCGGCGCCTGTATTCTTCGATCCCGAAAAAGGCCGCCGCAGCCAAAACGATCAAAAGCAGGATCAGGATTTGTTTTTTCATCGTTCTAAACCTCCTTACGAGAAAGTCTACATATAAATTACTGCTGGATTATTGCTATAGCTCCGGCCCTCGGGTCTTTAGGGTTTGATGCGGTAGATAGTGCGGGGCCAGGGAATGACCTCCCGGATATGGGGCAGCCCGCAGATCCAGGTGAGGGTCCTCTCTAGGCCGATGCCGAAACCGCTGTGGACGAAGGTGCCGTAGCGCCGCAGGTCCAGGTACCAGTCGTAAGCCTCCAGGGGCAGCTTCTGTTCCGCCATGCGAGCCGCCAATTTGTCGTAGTCGTCCTCGCGCTGGGAGCCTCCTATGATCTCTCCGTAGCCCTCGGGGGCGAGTAGATCGGCGCAAAGCACCGTTGCTGGATCGTCGGGATTTTCCTTCATGTAAAAGGCCTTCACTTCTTTGGGGTAGTTCTCCACAAAAATGGGCCGGTCGTACTGTTGGGTCAAAATAGTCTCGTCGTCGCCGCCCAGGTCGTCGCCAAAAGCTATGTCGCTGCCCAATTGGTTGAGCTTTTTCACGGCGTCGCGGTATTGGATGTGGTAGAAGGGCCCTTCCAGCATCTTTTCCAGAGGCGAGGTGTCCCGCTCTAACAGCTCCAGTTCAGGGCGGAAACGGTCCAGCACTTCCCGTACGGTATAGGTCACCAGCTCTTCTTGAAGGGCCATATTGTCCTGGTGGTCGTAGAAGGCCATTTCGGGTTCCAACATCCAGAACTCCGTAAGGTGGCGGCGGGTCTTGGATTTCTCGGCGCGGAAGGTGGGGCCAAAACAGTACACCCGGCCAAAGGCGGCGGCTGCCGCCTCGGCGTAAAGCTGTCCGGTCTGGCAAAGATAGGCTTTCTGATCGAAATAGTCCAGCTCGAAGAGTCCCGCGGCTCCCTCACCGATGGATCCCGTGAGAATAGGGCTGTCCATCAGCATGAACCGGCGGTCGTGGAAGAACTTTCGCCAGCTCCATATGATCCCGTCCCGTATGGCCATAATGGCGTGGGGGCGCTTGCTGCGAAGCCACAGATGGCGGTGATCCAACAGGAAATCGATGCCGTGGTCCTTTTTGCCGATGGGGTATTCGTCGGTGGGGTTTTGTTCCACCTTAAGATCGGTCACGGTGAGCTCCACGCCCGAGGCAGAGCGCTCATCGGCGCGGACGGTCCCTGTCACCTCCAGGCTTGCCTCGATCCAAAGGGCCTTGGCCGCTGCGAACTGTTCTTCAGGAACTTCCGCCTTGACCATGACTGCCTGGACATAGCCGGTGCCGTCACGGATCTGGAGGAAGTGAATTTTTCCGGAGCTTCGCTTGTTGTACATCCATCCTTTGACTGTTACGGTCTCTCCTACATGCTGGGAAAGATCTCGAATTTCAACCCACAGTGCGGCCATAAAAATCGAGCCTCCTTGACTATCACTCTAAGAAAATAAAAAAGCTTTTCTGTCTTCTATGATACACTATCTCCACTGAAAAAGCCTACAAGGCGCCAGGCAAGGCGGAAATCCTCTCTGACTTTCCAGACGGTGCCATGGGCAAGGCCCCGCTCCGCCGCCTTAGGACGATGGGATCAATCCTTTTTATCGGATTTGTCAGGGCTGCCGGCATCGGTGAAAAAGGCCTCGGGGTGTTTTTTCCAGAAATAGAGAGCCACCAAAGCGCTGATAGTGCCGCCAATTAACCCCCAAAGGATATAGTCCATCCTGCCATTACCCCAGATGTATCCGCCCAGTCCGGCCAGCGCGTAGCCGTAAAGGACCACCGTGGCCATAGAAAGGAGCATCACAAAAAATCTCATCGAAGCTATTCCTCCTGCAGGCCCAGTGGCCTGAAAAATTTTCTCTATTCTAAGGGATTCCTCCTCTCCAGGAAACCGGCTGAGTTAAGCGCCATAGAACAAAATAAGTCAGGGGGCAATTGCTAACGGAGATGCTAAAATGTTCCGAAGTACTGGGATACTAGAGTGTTAGGACGGAGAACGGAGCCCCGATCTGCTTTAGGGGCGCCCTCTGCCTGCGGATAAAGAAGACAAAAGGTGAGGGATCATAATGGAGAAAAAAAAGACGCTGCCGTCTTTGGATCTGAAGAGAAACTATCAACGCATTAAGGAGGAGATCGACGAGGCGGTCCATCGGGTGTTGGATAGCCAATATTTTATTCTGGGACCAGAAGTGGAGGCCTTCGAAAAGGAGGTATCGGCCTATCTGGGCGTGAAGCGCGGTGTGGGCTGTGCTTCTGGCTCGGACTCGCTGCTGTTGGCTCTGATGGCTCTAGATCTGAAACCCGGTGACGAAGTTATCACCTCTCCCTACACCTTTTTCGCTACAGTCAGCTGCATCACCCGCCTGGGCCTGACTCCAGTTTTCGTGGACATCGATCCTGTAAGCTACTGCCTGGACGTCAATAGGGTCATGGAAAAAGTGACGGCCAGGACCAAGGTCTTTCTGCCGGTCCATATTTTCGGCCAGATGGTTCCCATGGATGGCCTCATGGACCAGTTATCGGCACGAGACATCGCCGTAGTGGAGGACGGGGCCCAAGCCTTCGGGAGCTGGCGCCGGGTGGGGGATCAGATCATTCGCGCCAGCGCCTGGGGGACCATAGGCTGCTTCTCCTTCTTCCCCACCAAAAATCTGGGATGCTACGGCGATGGCGGCATGGTGGTGACCAACTGCGAGGCCTTGGGCGAAAAGCTGGCCCGGCTCCGGGTCCACGGTGCCGGAACCACCTACTATCACGACGAGGTGGGCCTTAACAGCCGCCTTGACGCCCTTCAGGCTGCCATCCTACGTGTGCGGATGAAGTACCTGGAAGTCTGGAACGAAGAGCGCCGGGCGGCGGCTGACCGCTATCGGTTGCTGGCGAGTCAATACAATCTGTTGGATCGGGTAGGTCTCCCTGAAACGGTGCCAGGTAACGGCCATACCTATCACCAGTACGTGATCCGGGCCCGCCGGCGCGACGAATTGATGGCTTACTTGGCCGAGGAAGGTATCACCACCAGGGTTTACTATCCGCTGTCGTTGCATCTCCAGAAGTGTTTCGCTTTCCTGGGCGGCAAGGCCGGCGACTATCCTGAATCGGAGCGGCTGACCCAGGAGGCTTTGGCGCTGCCGATGTTCCCAGAGCTGACTGGCGACGAACAACAGTGGGTCATGGAGACCATAGCCAAGTTTTACAGGGAGAAGGATTGAATCCCCCCCCCTTCTCCTAGGCCAAAACTGTCATTTCTGCTGAGCTGATAAATGTTGATCAAAAGGCCTTTCTATGGGACAATGAAGCCATGTTGACAAGATAGTCCTAGGCTTTAGGCTTTACCTATAGGTATAGGGCAATTTCGTGGAGGTGACCTATTTTGTATTACCCCCTTTTTTACGACCCTACTTTTATGCTGCTCCTTCCTGCGTTGCTTCTGGCCTTCTGGGCGCAGATGAAGATAAAAAGCGCTTACGGCACCTACAGCAGAGTTCCCTCCAGCCGGGGCGTGACTGCCGGGCAGGTTGCCCGGGAGCTTTTGGACCGTTTCGGCCTCAATAATGTGCCGATCCGGCCTATCCCTGGCAATCTGACGGATCACTACGACCCCAGAGACAGGTCCCTCTCCTTGTCGGAATCGGTTTACGGCAGCACCAGCATCGCTGCCATCGGAGTGGCCGCCCACGAGGTGGGCCACGCGATCCAGCACAAAAAGCAGTACAGCTTTCTTATGTTGCGCAACGCCATAGTCCCGGTGGTCAATTTGGGCTCCACCGTGGCGTTCCCTCTCTTTTTCATCGGCCTTATGGTTCGTGGCGTTGGGCTGATGAACCTGGGCATCGTCCTCTTCGCCGGAGTTTTGGTGTTCCATCTTGTCACCTTGCCGGTGGAGTTTGACGCCAGCAAGCGGGCCCTCAGGGTATTGGCTGGAACGGGCATGTTGACCGCCAACGAAATCGCTGGCGCTAGAAAGGTGCTCAATGCCGCGGCCCTGACCTATATCTCTGCGACGCTGATGTCGCTGATGCAGCTGCTGCGGTTTGTGGCTCTACGCAACATGTCCAGCCGAAACGATTAGAGCTCCCTTTGTACGGCGGGCGGACTCTCCAAAGTGTCCGCCCGTTTTTTGTGTTTCTGCGCCTTTTAGGGTTTTTTTCCTGCCAGTCTGTGATAATCTCATTGGGTCATGAAGAGTTGTTTTAGTGGACTTTTGAGCTGTAACAGACTCAGGGAGGTGTTTTTTCAGCATGCACAACAATTTGCTCATGCCCATTCTTGCAGTGGCAGCGCTGTTTTTTCTCCTGCCCTGGATCAGCATGCTGTTTTTTGGTTTTCTGCTGGTCCTCTTGATAGTCGCCGGCGCCCTTGGCTTTGCCCTTACTTCCGCCCGTTGGTTCATCGACGGCCCCAGGCAGGTGAAGGCCCTTCTGCGCAGTTCCCGGGCCCGCCAGAATCTGGCGCTGATGCACGGACTGTCCAATCTGTTGGCATCTCGGGGCATTGGGCCGGTCACGGGCTATTCCTCGCCTCAGGGCTTCTGCGTTCAGGGCGCTTTGGAGGAGCATCTGATCTATGAGACCGCCCTGGAGGCCCTTCAACGGCTCCGAAATGGAGAGCGGGAGCTGGCGGTTTCCTCGGTTTGCCCCACCTCTAAGCTCATCTCCAACCTGTCGGTGACGCTGCTGCTGATGCTATTGCTGGCCCTGTCCCATCAGGCGGGGCTGCTCAGCCTTTTCCTGGCGGCTTTGGCCGGCCAGGTCCTGGGTCCTGTCCTGTCTCCATGGCTTCAGAAGGCCTTTTTGGCGACACGGGGGCTGGATGGACTGCAGATCCTCTCGGTGACCTATCGCGAAGGCGAAAAGACCATACTGGCCGGCCGTTTCCGTGCCTTTGTGCAAGAGACTTTCGTCGCCACCGGCTACCAGGGCGCCTCTATCGAAGCGGAAATTGTGGATTAAGGTATGCCCATGGCTGAGGCTCTGCGAGAGAGGGTGAAGGCTCTATGAGAGGCATCGAAGGGGCTCTACAGGTATGGGAGCAGGTCAAAAGGGGAGGAATAGTCAGCGAGGCTTTACGTAAAAAAAGTTCAGCCATGGCTCCCGGGGAACGGACTTTGGCGGCGTCGTTGCTTTACAGTTTAGTGCGGCGCCAGTCGCTGTGGCAGTTTTTTATGGAGCGCTTCCTGATGCCCAAGCCGAGCCGCTTTTCTTGGCAGGTCCGGGACGCCGTCATGATGGGCTGCGCCGGCCTGATGGAGCTGCGCACCTTCGCCCCCGCCGCCTTGATTGGTGGTCTGGTGGATTGGACGAAAAAGGGAGATTTTCGTGGCAGCAAGGTAGTAAATGCGGTGCTGCGCAAGGTGCTCGAGCAGGGGCCATCTCTTATGGCCGATCTGGTAGCTGACCCATCGTTGCAGTCCCTGTGCCTCTGCCACGGAGTCCCTCTGTGGGTGGGAAAACAGTGGATCAGCCAATATGGAGAGTTGGCTGGACGGCGGTTGATCGTCCTTCAGAGAGGCTCTTCCTCCCTGTCATTGCGGATCACTCCAGGGGCCTCAGTGGACCTATTAATAGATAGACTGCGAGAAAAGGGGCAGGATGTAGAGCTGTCCACTATGGCCGGTTCTCTGCGGATGGCTGGATCGGCCCTGCCTGTGGCCCTTCCTGGCTACGCCGAAGGAATGATAACGGCCCAAAGCGAATCCTCCATGGTGGTGGGCCATCAGTTCGCCCTGCTTTGCCGCGGAAATCTGCTGGATATGTGCGCTGGCCGGGGCGTGAAAACCGGCCAGGTCGCCCAGCTGAGAGAGGACTCCTTTGTGGAGGCCTGGGATCTTTCCGAGGGAAGGGTAGGGGCCGGCAAAAGGGAGATGGAGCGGCTGGGACTTCAGGATCGCACCCTGTTCCGCTGTGGCGACGCCCTGAAACTGGAGCCGTTGACCGAGCCTCAGGGGATACTTTTAGATGTTCCCTGTTCGGGCAGCGGGACCTGGCGGCGGCACCCCGAGTCGAAATGGCGCCTTACGCCTCAAAAGCTCCAGGAGCTGACTCAGATCCAGCGGCAACTGCTCTGTCGGGCCTTGGATATAATATCGCCTGGTGGAACTGTTCTCTATTCCACTTGCAGTCTCCATCGCCAGGAAAACGAAAATGTCGTAAAATCGGTTATGGAAGCCCGGCCCGACCTGGAGGAATTGGAGCTAAGCTTCTCTCAGGAGAAGGTGATTCGAGGCGATGGGGCAGGCTATGTGGTTTGGCCCGACAACCCCTGGACCGACGGTTTTTACCTTGCAGCGTTGCGGCGCAAAAGCAGATAGGAGACTGAAGGATGAACAGAGTATTTCGATTTACGCTGGTTCTGGTCCTGCTGGTCATCGTCGGATCAGCGTCTTTCGTGTGTTATAAAGTCTTTTTTGGAGTAAAGACTAAAATGGTCCCCATGGTGAAAAACATTTCCGTAATCGAAGCCATGGAGGCCCTTGAACACATGGGCATTCCGGCTCGAATTGATCAGGAGGAATCGGGGCTGCCCCAGGGCATGGTCGTTAGCCAGTGGCCTGAGCCAGGCATGAAGATTCGCGAGAACTCTCCGGTAATTCTCAAGGTCAGCTACGGCACGGCAAAGAAGCCGCTGCCGGATTTGAGGGGCCAGGTAGTCATTCAGGCGGCCTCTACGTTGGAGTCCCAGGGGTTTGTGGTGGGCGATATCGTCAGGATCCACAGCGATCGTCCAGCCGGCGTGGTGATCGCCCAGAGCCCTGCGGCTCCGGAGTCCATCTCGCCGAGCCGCACCGTGGATCTTCTGGTCAGTCTGGGTCCTTCGGTGGCCAACGGCCTGGTGGTGGTGCCCGATCTGCGGGACCAGAATGTGGAAGCCGCCCGAGCATTGATCACCGAAAGTCAGCTTCGCTCCCGGGTGGTGTACACCTATACCCAGGCCTCGCCGGAGGGCATGGTCATCGCCATGAGCCCTGCGGCGGGAACCCAAGTCGCTCGGAACACCGAAATCACCCTGAGGGTGGCATCCTGGGACGACCGTTATGCCGAGAGGACCTCCACCAGCGGCGCCAGGGTAGTGGTGATGGAATCTCGCGAGAGCGCAAAAAGTTCCGTTGCTCAGGAACCGCCACAGCCTGTAAAAACCGCCCCAGAAGCCCCAACGCCGGGCACTGTGGCAAATCCACAGACCCCAGTCCCCGGGAGTGGGGCCGATCAGAGTTCGATGGCCTCTCAGCCTCCTGCACCGGCGCCGGCTCCCAGTGCCTCCAGCCCGGCTCCAGCGCCTGCTGACGAACGGACTAAGAGGGCTGTGATCCGCTACCAAGTGCCCCCCATGTCTGCGGGGCTGGCGTTGCGCATTGAGATCGTGGACCGTTTGGGTACTCGAACGCTGGTGGACCGGGATGTGACCGATGGAGAGTACATCAATCTCAACGAGGCCTATGCCGGCGAAGCGGTAGTGACCATATATCTGGGAGGTCAGTTCGTATGGCAGGATCGGTACCGGTAAGGCCCCTCATCGCTCCATCGATCCTCTCGGCCGATCCCTTGGCTATCGGATCGAGCATTGAAGCGCTGAAGGGGAATTTCGACTGGCTTCACGTAGACATTATGGACGGCCATTTCGTCCCCAATCTGACCTACGGTCCTATGCTCTTCAGGGCGCTGAGAAAGCGATATCCCCATGTGGTGCTGGATCTTCACCTGATGGTAGAGCCTACGGAGGACTTTTTGGATATCTTTTTGTCAGAAGGGCCCGACGTAGTGACGGTTCACCTGGAGAGCACAAAGCACCTCCACCGGGCGCTCGCTAAAATTCGAGCCGCTGGGATCCGTCCCGGAGTGGTGCTCAATCCAGCTACACCGGTGGAGCTGGTTCGGCCTGTGCTGCCCATGGTGGACGTGGTGCTGCTCATGTCGGTGAATCCCGGCTTCGGCGGCCAGTCCTTCATCCCCGAAGTGCTGAGCAAAGCGATCTCCCTCTGCCGTTGGCGGGCCGCCGAGGAGCTGGATTTTCTGATCGAATTGGATGGCGGAGTAGGAGAGAAAACCCTTCCAGAGGCCCTCAAGGCCGGTATAGACGTGGCAGTTATGGGCAGCTCTGTGTTTGGCGCCGGCGATCCTGCTGCAGCCGTAGCCCGGATGCGGGCCATTATCAAGGAGGTGCTTGACGGTGAATGAGACGAGGCCAGATGAGCTTCAAAATAATCCCAGGTCCTTGGAAGAGCTCGGCTTTGAGCTAGTTCGTGAGCGGGAGCGCCGGAGATTGTCCTCCGATGATATATCCACCATGACCTGTATTCGAGTGAATTTCATCGAAGACATCGAGAGAGGTAATTTCGGCGGTTTCGTCAGTTTGGTCTATGCCCGCGGCTTTGTGCGGACCTACTTGAACTTGTTGCAGCGCCAGGACCTTTGGCCGGAGTACGACTTGCAGCTGAAATCCTTGAGCGCTGAGACATCCAGCGAGGAAAAGAGCCATATTGAACAATACCAGAGCAGTTCCGTCTCGCCAGGCAAGGGCTATAGGCGGAAATCCAGCCAGCGGCTTGCAGCGCTGTGCTGTCTGGCCATAGTGGTGTGCTGTGTCCTGCTCTGGAGCAATAGAGAGAGCTTTCAGACGGTGCCATCGGTGGCGGTCCATGAGGCAGAGGGCCCTGCTTGGACATCAGCACCAGAGCCCGAAGAGATCCCGGAAATCGTCCCCCCCCAAGAGGGAGTTCAGCCCACCGCGGCAGAGCCCGCCGAAGGAGCCTTGACCGAGGAGCCTCCTTCCTCAGAGGCTTTAGCCGAACCTGTGGCAGAGCCTGCGGAGAAGCCCCTTCCAGAGCCCCAGCAGGTCCAGCCCACTCTGACAGTGCGCGCCTTGGGGGATTGCTGGTTCCAGCTCCGTCAAGGATCCCGCACGATTAGAGAGCGGACGATTCGCAGCGGCTACGAAGAGACCTTCGATCTCAGCGAACCACTGCGGGTTGTCTTTGGCGCCGGTCATAACGTCAGAGTGACTGTCAACGGAGAAGATAGGGGCAGTCCGGGCCGGCGAGTGGTCCGCATGGAGTATCGCCCCGACGGCACGGCCACGCCCTTCCGCAATCCCTAAAATAGGGGAGCTATCGTGAGAACCGTTCACGTCTTTACCTTAGGATGTCCTAAAAATTCTGTGGACAGCGAGCATTTGGCTGGCCTCATGGCCTCGGCTGGATTGCGTCTAATCGACCAGGCCGAAGGCGCCGATTTGGCTCTGGTGAACACCTGTGGATTTATTCAGGCCGCTGTGGAAGAGGGCATTCAGGCGATCCTATCCTTAGAAAAGATGAAGCAGCAGGGCCGGGTCAAGGCAATTGCTGTGGTGGGTTGCATGGTGAATCGCTACGGCCAGGATCTGAAAGACGAATTCCCTTCGGTGGACTATTGGGCCCGTTCAGAAGAATGGAAGCCCCTGTTGGCTGATTTGGGCTGCGTGGTCCTGGGCGACGGGCGCCATATTCTGACCCGCACGCCCTGGACTCGCTATTTGAAGATCAGCGAAGGCTGCAACTGCTGTTGCTCCTATTGCGCAATTCCCGGCATTCGGGGGAGGCTCAAGAGCCTGCCCGTTAAGGCTCTGGTCCAAGAAGCCCTCAGCTTGGTCCAGGAGGGGGCCAAGGAGATCTGCCTGGTGGGCCAGGAGCTGAACGACTATGGCGCCGACCTTTACGGCAAGCCATCGTTGCCCTTGCTCCTGGACGCCTTGGAAAAGGAGCTGCCTCGGGACCTGTGGCTTCGGTTGTTCTACCTCCATCCCTCCCATGTGGACCGGGCCTTTCTGGAGCGCATTGCCCGCAGCCCCATCATAGTGCCCTGGATCGACGTTCCTATTCAGCACGTTGACGATCAGATTCTCCGGCGGATGTACCGTCCGCCGGTGGAACGCCACATCTGGGAGCTTTTTCGAACTGCCCGGGAAATCAATCCCGACTTTGCCTTTCGTACTACTCTTATGGTCGGTTTTCCCGGAGAGTCACGGCAGCAGTTCGAAAAACTGCTGGATTTCGTCGAGGAAATCCGCTTCGACCGCATGGGCGCCTTCACCTATTCTCCCGAAGAGGGTACCGCCGCCGCGAAGTTCCCCGATCAGATCTGCCAGGAAGAAAAGGAACTTCGTTATAACGAGTTGATGGCACTTCAGCAGAAAATTTCCCGATCCCGTCAAGCCGAATTCGAGGGGCGCGAGCTGGACGTGCTGATCGAGGAGGTGGACTCTGCCGACGGGACCCGTTGGGGCCGTTCTTTTCGGGACGCACCGGAGATCGACGGATTGGTGGCCGTCAGCGGAGCAGAAGGAGTTCTGCCAGGTGAAAGAATCCGCGTGAAAATTGAGGATTCCTCAGAGTATGACCTCTACGGGGAGGCCCTGAGATGATGCAGTTGGAAAGACTTGCCAAACTTGTGGCCACCATGGGCGGCAGCGGGAAATGGGGAGCCGGAAAGGGCAAATTGGGGACCGGAGCTGGCACCATCGGTTCAGCCGAAGCCTGTCTACTGGCTTTAATAATCCCCCGCTATCTTTTGCCGTGGGCCCTATTGGCGCTGATCCCCCTGGGGATCTGGGCCGCAGGTCAGTACGAAAAAGCAAAGGGCCAAAACGACCCGGGCGAGGTGATCGTCGACGAGGTGGCCGGCCAGTGGGTGGCTTTGTTGGGGCACTTTACGGCTTCGGCCGAGTCGGCAGGCTATCTGTTGCCGTCGCTGATCCTCTTCAGGCTTTGCGACATCATCAAGCCTTGGCCGGTGCGGAAGATGGAAAAACTTCCCGGCGGATGGGGGATTATGGCCGATGATCTTCTGGCCGGTTTGATGGCTAACCTCTGCCTCTGGCTGTTGCGCTGGGGATTTATCGGAGGCGGAATCTATCGCCTTTTGAGGCTTATATAAATGCCATGGACCAGCCGATCCTGGATTTGTCTCTTCAGTTGAAGCAATTGGCCCTGTCAAAATCTCTGACCTGCGCTGTGGCTGAGTCCTGTACCGGCGGATTGCTGGGCGGAGCTATAACGTCTCAACCGGGCAGTTCTGCCTATTTTCTGGGAGGAATCATCAGCTACTCCAACGCCGTTAAAGAGCGCCTTTTGAAAGTCCCCAGCCAGGTCTTGGCTGTCCACGGAGCCGTCAGCGGTCCCTGCGCCGCAGCCATGGCAGAAGGCGCCCGAGAACTGATGGGGGCCGATCTTGCGGTGTCGGTTACCGGCATTGCCGGTCCCGATGGAGGCAGCCCGGAAAAGCCCCAGGGAACTGTGTGGTTCGGCCTTTCTTCAGCCGGTAAGACCAGCACGGAAGTCCGTTTTTTCTCTGGAGATAGGGAAAGAGTGCGGTGCCAATCGGTGGCCGTGGCCTTGGAGCTTCTGATCGGAGCCATAGGATCATGGCGCTGATTCGATGCTTTTTCTGTCTGCCCCTCCCGGAGGAACTACGCCTTCAGGCCGAGAGGTGGATTCTAAAAGCGCAACGGCAACACCCTTTCTTTCGATGGACTGGCCCTGAGAACCTTCATGTGACTCTGCGGTTTTGCGGTGAGATTCCGGCGCCTCAACTTCGCCAGCTTTCAGATCTGCTAAAGCAGAGACTTGCAGGCCGTCCCCAGCGAGCTTTTTCGCTGGTATTGGGGAAACTGGGGACCTTCGGACGGCCTGTTCCTCGTGTGCTATGGTCTGGTCTGGAGGACCATCAAAAACAGCTGGCCCACTTCCAGCGCACTCTGGAAAGCTGCTGTCAGGAAGCGGGACTGGAACCAGCGGGGCGGCCTTTTTCTCCTCACCTGACTTTGGCCCGTATCGGGCCGGGACGGTCACCTAATACGGGCTGGCTCGACCGCATGCCCCCCTGGCTCCTGGCAGGGCAGGTCTGGTATGTACCGGCAAGCCTGCTCATGCGCAGTCATCTCACGCCCCAGGGGCCGCGCTATGTCCCACTAGAGCGCTATGATTTCCCGGTGGGGTCTTAGTAGGCGCGCCTTGGGATGGCTGTTTCCTGGCATCTACAATTAATCCAGCCTAAAACAAAGGAGGCGTTCTGTATTGGCAGTCGAAAAAAAAGCAAAAAAAAATCTGACTCGGGAAGACATCCTTGAGCAGGCCATCGATGACATTCGTGGCAAGTTCGGCGATGGTTCTATCATGCGCCTAGGGGACCGCACTGTGGCCAACGTGGAGGTCATCCCCACTGGGATCTTGCCCCTAGACGTGGCGTTGGGCATCGGCGGCCTTCCCCGAGGCCGTATCATTGAGATCTTTGGCCCCGAAGGATCGGGAAAAACCACGTTAGCGCTCCATACCATCGCCGAGGCCCAAAAGTCCGGCGGAGTGGCGGCCTTCATCGACGCCGAACACGCCTTAGATCCCCGACTGGCCGCTGCCCTGGGCGTAAACATCGAGTCCCTCTATCTGGCCCAGCCTGACAGCGGAGAGCAGGCCCTGTATATATTGGAAACGCTCGTGCGCAGCGGCGCCGTCGACGTGGTAGTGGTGGACTCCGTGGCTGCCTTGACACCTCAGGCCGAAATCGATGGCAACATCGGAGAAAGCCAAGTGGGGCTCCAAGCCCGGCTCATGTCCTACGGGTTGCGGCGGCTCACCTCTTCCATTTCCCGGAGCAACTGCATTGTCATCTTCATAAACCAGCTGCGGGCCACCATCCCGACCGGCTACACCAGAGGGCCCTCGGAGACCACCACCGGCGGCCGGGCGTTGAAGTTCTACACCTCGGTGCGCATAGAAGTCCGCCGGACAAAGCAGATCACCCGCGGCGAGGACGTGATCGGCCACGAGCTCTACATTAAAGTGGTGAAAAACAAGCAGGCTCCTCCCTTCCGGACGGCCCATGCTTCGCTGATTTACGGTCAAGGAGTGCCCCGTACCATGTCGGTTATCGACATGGCCATCGACGGCGGAGTGATCAAGCGCAAGGGGGCTTGGTTGGCCTACAAGGGCGAGACCCTGGCCCAAGGCAAGGAAAAATTGGCCACCTATTTGGAAGAGCACCCTGTGCTGATGGATGAGATCGTCAAAGCAGTGCTCGACGAAGCGGCCAAGGGCCTGGGCTTCGAAGTCCGTAAATCCGTTGAGGAGGATAGCTTCGAAGAAAGGCCATCGGTGGGCAGTCCTGGCATCGACGTAGACGACGAAGTGATCGAGCTGGACGTGGAGAGCTTAGACGACGCCCCCCCCAAGGAGAGCGAAGATTTTACATCCGAGGATAGCTAGAATCCCAAATAAGACGAGCCCATTGCAAAACGCCGGTCCCCGATCGGCGTTTTTTGTATTTTGGTGCCCATCATTAGTTAAAAAGAGCGATCCAGAAAAGTCAGACTACCAAAGTTAAAATCCATTCAATGAGCAAATGGTCCTTAGTATAGATGATTTTTCAAGTAAAAGTTCCTTTAAAGGCTGATAAAGATATCTTGAAGTAATGTTTTTAATCGTTAGCAGGCCTTAATGTAATTGTTGACGGAAAGCGCCTTCGGAGATATTATGCACAGGTCGCATTGATTCGGCTCTCTTTGAGTCGGCACGGCGGCGGGACCTTGACAAGAGAAGAGAGACGAGGACGAGAAAGCTGAGCGGTCCTAGA
>CAZNRB010000013.1:0-26436 GCA_964575405.1 uncultured Synergistaceae bacterium
GGGCCCGGTACTGGGGAGACACCCATCACTCTGCTGTGGCGGCGAATTTCCCTGTTTAACAGCTCCAAGGGGTTGGTAGAGGATATATTCCGAGGGTCCAGTTGGGGGGAAATCGTAAAAGGTCAGGGAGTCGTCCAACCCCTTCTCCAAGCAACATATGGCTCTAGGGAAGCGATGGCCATAGGCCTGTATCAGCTCTTCTGCTCTCCTGTAGGCCTGCTCCTTCGATGGGGCCTACCAGATGTCCTTCAGCTGCTTGACAAAGTTCTGCACCTGCCTCTGGGGCACGTGGACAAGGAAGTCCCGTATGAGGTGGACCTTGCACCGCTGCCAAGAAGCCCCGGGGAAGCCTTTACGGATGGCTGCGATCAGGCCGGGGTTGGCATCGGAGATGATCAGCTTGGGTGTGATCAGTCCACACTCCTTAAGGCGCTGGAACAGCTGCGTCCAGGCGGCCTACGATTCGTCCATCATAGGCTCTATGGCTATGACCTCTTGCTGGACCTGTTCCTTGACGCCCAGTACCACCAGGTCAGCCATGTTGCTGGAGAGGCTTGCGATGCCCAAGGCCGTAGCCAGTTTTTCCATCATGCCGGTGGAAATAGCCTGCACAAAGGTCACTTGAACCACTTGCATCAATGCCACCTCGTTGCTTGCGCTGGATGAGGGTCACAAAGAATAGTGTATAGCCCCATTGGCGCACTTTGAACACCATAAGGTACAGGGTCCCCAGCTGGGTGTCCAGTGGCCTGGAGCAGTAGCCGCAGCTATAGCCCCTTCTGGTACCGAAGCGCTGGTTTTTCTACGCACCCCGATCTGTTGGGATACCTCTACCTATATAAGCTTCTCGCAGATAAGGTGCAACATAGCCAACAGTGGGCGGTTGGGCTTAGCATTTTCCAGCAGCTGGGTCAGATTCGTGGTATCCTTTACTTGCGTCATCGGGGTTCCTCCTTTTGGATGTTCGCTTGCGTCCATTCTAACGTAATCTCGGTAACTCTCCTATTTCTTTTTGCGAACTCTATTATCCTTGCCAAGTCCAGCCTAAGCCTAAACAAAGGTGTTCAACCCCAGAAAAACCTTTACCTGCCTACGACGCCTCGTCCCAGGCGGGATAATCGCGTTGATAAGCTGTTTTTTCCACCGTTGAGCTCTTTGGGGGATAAAATGCACTCTAGGCAATTCCAGAATGGAGCAGTTCCCCTGCGATCTCAACCAGGTAACGTAAAGGCCCAGCAATCGCTCTGCCAGGTAGCCGTTGACGCGGCGCTCTTGGGGGCCGTAGTTTTCCATGGTCCCTCGCCGGTCGAACTCCTCCAAGACAGAGAAAAGCCACGAGCAGTAATCCTGAAAAAGCTGCCGTCTCATGACGAAGATGTTGCCGAAATAGCAGATTGCACCCGATAGATATTGCTCTAGCGCCGCTACCATTTCTGGGCGCTGTTCTAACACAATGGTCTCAGACAAAGCCAGGTCCAGGCCGTGGTGAAAGGGCGATGTACTGTAGTGGTCCCGCACTGAAAGGCCCATGTCTTCGCCCAGGGGGATCACCAAGTCGTGACGCTCTATCTGGTCCCGAAAGTCCTTGTATCCCAGCTTTTCCAGCAATGGAAGGGTCGGCTCCTTTTCTATGCGGTAGGGCCAAGGGGCACCGACATGGGGGTAGAGATAGCGGCGGTAATGAAAAAAACCGTAGTAATCGACCGAGACGTTTTTCCAAGCCCAATAGTGACCGGTGAGCCCGCAGTAGGAGCGGTTCTTTTCGGGGATATGGTTGCCCACATTGTCCTGGAGAAAGCCAGGGAAACGGCTGTCGGCCAAAGCCGCACCGACCTGAAGTGGGACTAAGAGAGGGTGCTTAGGAACCGGCACAGGGCAATGACAACAGACGAAGATCTTAATATCGGCCATAGTCCCTTCTCTATCTTCTCTAGTAATGTGCAACAGAACGCACCCAGGGCAGTCACAGGTCGGAAAGATGGCTCCTGTAGATCTGGACGTACTCCGGCAGGACCCGTTCCAGGCTCCAGCACCGGATCGAATACCGGCGGAGCTGTTGCCTATGGGGGGCAGACTCCTCTTCCCTGCGGTGATAGGCAGTAAGGAGCTTTTCTTCCAGATCTCCCCTTTTATTTAGGCAAAACATCTGGCCCTGGACCTCTTGGGTGACCATATCGCGATGGCCCCGGATGTCAGAGACCACCACGGGCAGGCCACTAGCCAAACTTTCCAGTACGTTCTGGGGCAGCCCTTCCTGCAAGGACGTAGAGACGGCCAAATCCGAAGCAGCCATAATATCATCCACGTCGGTTCGATGGCCCAGCAGGCGCACCTGCTCCTCTAAGTTTTGGGCCTTTATGGCCTGTTCTAACCGGCATCTTTCAACCCCTTCTCCGACGAAGAGGACCAAAAGTTCCGGCATTTGCCCCTGCTGCTCTGCCACGGCTTGGAGCATCCGAATCTGATTTTTACGTCTCGACAGCTCGGCGGCGTAGATCACTACAAAGCTCTGCTCTGGCAGCCCTAGTTTTTCCCGCAACTGGGACTTTCGCTCCGGCGATGGAATCTGAAAGCGCTTCAGGTCCACGCCGGTGCCGTGGGCAAAGTGTATATGCCGGGCTGGGAATTGTTTTTGCTTTGCAAAAGCGTAATCCTCTTGGTTGATCAAGATTAACCCGTCAGTGACATGCGCTAGAGCTCTCTCGGGCGGATAATAGAAGAGCCAGTTTTTCAAGTTAGCGCCTTTAAAAAAATGAAAACCGTGGGCAGTGTAGAGCACCTTGGTACCCTTTTTGCGACTTCCAGCGGCGGCAAGGCGGGCCAATAGGCCACCAGTTGGGGTGTGGCAATGGACCAACCGATAACCTTCTCTATCGATGAAATGCTGAATTTTTTTCAGGGCCCGAAAGTTCCGAAGCATCAGGGGTAAGCGGTCCATGGCAACGTTGAAATGCCTATGGCAGTAGGTCAATTCCTCGTCGCCCCAGGCTAAGGCGTGGACCTGAAAACCCTGCTCCTGAAACCACTTCATATAGGGTTGATGGAAGTTTTTCAGGTGACTGGCTACCCTGGCGACGAAAAGCACCTTAGGAGGAGCTTTCATGGATTTTCTCCAGGGTTAGAAGAAGGAGTCCCTGTTTTCGTGGTTTTCCTAGGGCTAGTTTTTTCTCCCACCCCCTCGGCCTTGCCGCTCATAAACAGCACCTTCAGGGTAGCCACCATCAGGAACAGGTCTGTAGCCAAACTGAAACGCTGGATATAGAGCAGGTCCATTTTGACTTTTTCCTCCAAGGGGGTGTCGTAGCGGCCATAGATCTGGGCGTAGCCCGTCAGGCCGGCTTGGACCTTCAGGCGGTACCGAAACTGGGGGAATTTCTTGCAGGTCTCCTCCAGGATCTGGGGCCTCTCGGGCCGTGGGCCCACGATGGACATTTCGCCTCTGATTATGTTTACCAGCTGTGGCAGTTCGTCCATCCTGGTCCGCCGGAGCCAGCGGCCTACCGTTGTGACTCGGCTGTCGTCCTTGGCTACCAGCCTAGGTCCTTCAAACTCGGAGCCCGGCACCATGGTGCGGAACTTCAACAGCCGAAACTCTTCCCCCCCCTTGGTGAGCCGGGTCTGGCGGTACAACACGGGCCCCCTGTCCTGTAGCTTTACAGCCAGGGCGATCAGGGCCATCAGGGGGCTTAGGACCACCAGCCCGCTTCCAGCCAGGACCAGGTCCAGGGCTCGCTTGGCCAGCCGCTCCTCGCGAGTCATGGGGCGGTTGCGGTTCAGCAGCACCGGGCTGTCGTCGATCTGGCAGAGCTCCGACTCATGGAGCAGCAGGTCCTGCACCGTGGGCACCAAGTAAAGCCGCTTGCCCTCTTCAAAACAATAGCTGACCAGGGCTTCTCGAGTCTGGGGGGTGCACCTACATAGGATCATCTGAGGCCACGGGGCGGCGGCGGCTTTTATGGCCTCCAGCCCAGCGCCTTCTTCTATGACTTGCTCAATCCGGTATCGCCAGGGCTCCCGTCGGAAGATCTGGACCAGCTTTTGATCCTCTTCCAGGTCCACCACAAGGGCTAGAGCTCCGCGGGGGACGCTGAGGCCGTGGTAAATTCTATTGGCAACCCAATATATCCAGGCAGCCGCGAGAGTCTGGAGGACCGTTAAAAGCACCATGGGACCTGGAGCTACAAAATAATGATAGGTAAGGCTCAGTTGGGCCCAGCTGGTGAGGTTGGTCAAGCTCAGGGCCAGCAGATAGGAATAGGCCAGCTCTCGGAGCCGAAGAACGCCTATTTTAAAGCAATCGTAGGACAGGCTCAACGTCACCAACACCAACAGATAGACGCCGCCTATGACGTAGTTGTCCTTGAAGAGCAGCGACGGCGTCTCGTAAAAGCCTTTAAAAAGGGACACGAAAAGCCCCCCCGAGGAGATGGTGAGGCAGGACTTCATCAGAAATATCATCGTCTTCTTGAAGGGCCTTAGCCTCGGACTCATTAACTCATCTCTCCTCGGGCTCTATCCCAATGGGGACCTTGCGTCGGTCAACTCCGGCGGAGTTTTGGCGGTTAGCAGGAGGCGACAACAGGTCACTGGGCGACTATCTTTCCAAGAAACTTCATGAAATATAGCATGACAAAGGCCAGAGCGCAATTGATGAACCCCCTAAAGAACCCTATAGAGCCCCATTGTCCTTCATAAGGGGCTTTAATTAAGAAGACAATAGGACAAAAGACCTCGCTCGGGGGAGGTCTTTTGTCCAAAGATAGTGCCCTATTCCTCTTCTTCGGCCAGCAGTCCCTGGCGGGCGGCGATGACCTTTTTGGCCACCTCTTCAGGCACCACGTCGTAATGGGAAAACTCCATGCTGAAACTGCCGCGCCCTGAGGTCATGGAGCGAAGCTGGATAGCGTATTGGAACATCTCGGCCTGGGGGACCTGGGCCTTTACGACCTGGAGGTGCCCCATGGTGTCCACGCCCATGATGCGGCCCCGGCGGGTGTTGAAGTCGCCCATCACGTCACCCAGGTACTGATCTGCCACGATGACCTCCACGTTCATGATCGGCTCCAGCAACACCGGCGAGGCTTCGGCCATTCCCTTTTTAAAGGCCAGCCTGGCAGCGGCCTTGAAGGCCATTTCGGAGCTGTCCACGTCGTGGTAGGACCCGAAGAACAGGGTGGCCTTGAAGTCCACTGTCGGGAATGCCGCCAGGACGCCCTTGACCATGCATTCCCGCAGTCCCTTTTCGACGGCGGGAATGTACTGCCGCGGGATGGCTCCGCCGGTGATCTTGTCCTCGAAGAGGAACCCTTCGCCACGCTCCGTAGGCGTGAACTCAATGTGCACGTCGCCGTATTGGCCGTGGCCGCCGGTCTGTTTTTTGTGCTTCCCCTGGGCCTTGGAGCCCTTGCGGATCGTCTCGCGGTAGGCCACTTGGGGCGTGCGGGTATTGAGGTTCACACCGTAGCGGTCCTTGATCTTGGCCAAGGTGATCTCCAGATGAAGATTGCCCATGCCCGAGAGGATGTTGTCGCCCGTCTCGGGGTTCTTGTCGAAGGCGAGGGTGGGATCCTCTTCCAACATGCGGCGCACCGCCGAGGCCAGCTTGTCCTCGTCGGCTCGGCTGGCAGCGTCCACCGCCAGGGAGTAGACGGGCTTGGGGAACTGGATGGTGGGATAGATGACAGAACTGCCCGCCAGCCCCAAGGTGTCGCCCACTCGGGTGCTCTGCAGTTTGGGTATGGCCACGATCATCCCGGTGGTGATCTCCTTGACGTCGGTGCTGTCCTTGCCCTGCATGATCTTGAAGGAGGGAATCCGCTCCTCTTCCTGGCGATTCACGTTGTAGATCATGCTGTCGCTGGTCAGGGTACCGGAGTTGACGCGGATAAAGGACAGTTTGCCCACGTAGGGGTCCACCATGACCTTGAAGCACAGGGCGCTGAAAGGAGCATTAGCGTCGGCCTTGATGAAAATTTCCTTTTCGCCGCCCTTGATGGCCGGGCATTCCCGCATCTCCAGAGGACTTGGCATATAGTCGGCGATCAGGTCCAGGAGCTGCTTGACGCCCACGTTGTTCTTGGCGGACCCAGGCATGACGGGGAAGATCTTGCACTTCTGGATGCACTGGCGCAACACGGGAATCAGCTCTTCCACGGGAATTTCTTCTCCGTCGAGATAGCGCATCAGCAGTTCTTCGTCTTCTTCCACGATGGCCTCTACC
Organism: uncultured Synergistaceae bacterium; assembly: GCA_964575405.1. Taxonomy (GTDB): domain Bacteria; phylum Synergistota; class Synergistia; order Synergistales; family Dethiosulfovibrionaceae; genus CAZCKP01. The sequence continues at coordinate 6,221 of CAZNRB010000013.1, forward strand.
AGATAGCCTCGGGCGCGATGGGCCTGGGGAACCAGGTCCTCGGGGATATCCTGCTCTTCGTATTTGCCGGAACCGTCGGAGTAAACATAGGCGATGTCCTTCAGGATGTCCACCACGCCGCGGAAGCTGTCGGCGCTGCCGATGGGTAGGAATAGCCGGTAGGCTCCCTTGGTGAGCTCGTCGCGGATTTGGTTGAACACGCCGTCGTAATCGGCGTTTTCGCGGTCCATTTTATTGACGAAGAATATCACCGAGGTCCCGAACTCTTCGGCATATTCCCACACTTTATCGGTCTGGACTTCTACGCCGTCGACGGCGCTGACCACCACTATAGCCGAACCAGAGACCCGCAGAGAGGAACGGGCTTCACCAATGAAGTCGGCATAGCCCGGCACGTCCAAAAGGAACACCTTCTGTCCCTTGTGGTCGTAGTTCATCAGCGAAGTGGTGATCGAAATCTGCCGCTTCTGCTCCTCGGCGGAGAAGTCACTCACAGTATTGCCGTTCTCTACGCTGCCAAGCCGGGAGATCACTCCGGCGTCAAAGAGCATGGATTCCACAAGAGAGGTCTTGCCGGCGCCACCGTGTGCAACTACTGCAATGCTTCTGATGTCCTCAGGTCTGATTCCCATCACTGCCTACCTCCTCTGATGTAGCTCGCTTCAAAGAGAGGCCTAAGGAGCTCCATGCCTCTCGTCGATGTCCGGTTCTCACCAATTTTACACGGTTATTATTCTACCAGTTCTAAAGGACTAAAGGCAATAAATCTTCACTGGCCCGCCAAAATACGGTCCATTTCCTGGGCCACTTCGGCCGGGTGGGCCTGACCGCGGCATTGTTTCATCACCAGTCCCTGGAGGTATTTGCGCTTTTTGTCCTTCTTGTCCTCCCCGGCCTTGATCACCGCCACCACGTCAGCGTTTGCCGCCAACACCTCCTGGATAAGGGCTCTGAGCTTGTCCCCGCCGAGGCCTCCCAGCTCCACGCCGCTGGCCTGGACGGCTTCGTCCAGCGAAAGGCCCCGATGGGCCATTTGATCCAGCACCTCTTTGGCCACGGTGGTGGAAAGCTTTTTGCCGTCCACCATCTTGACCAGTTCGGCCAAGGCCTGGGCGGACACCGGCGACTCTGTAACGGGCAGGTTGTCCTGGTCTTTCAATATGCGGAGCAACTCGGTGCGGACCCAGTTGGAGCTCCGCACCGGGTCGGCGCCTGCGGCGGTCACGGCCTCGTAGTAATCGGCCAGCTCCCGCTGTTCCGTCAGCACCAGCACGTCCTCCAGCGGGAGGCCGTGCTGCTCCAGAAAGCGCTGCCGCTTGGCCTCGGGCAGTTCGGGCATGCTGTCCCTTATGGCCTGGATGTGATCGTCGGTAAGGATCAGCGGCGGCAGGTCGGGCTCTGGGAAATAGCGGTAGTCGTTGGACTCCTCTTTGCTGCGGGAGGGGGCCGTTATGCCGCCGGCGTCGTCCCAGTTTCTGGTTTCCTGGACTATATCGCCGCCGCGGCTCAGGATATCGCGCTGCCGGAGGGTTTCGTACTCCAGGGCCCGCTCCAGGGCCTTCAAGGAGTTCATGTTTTTAACTTCAACGCGATGGCCCCACCGTCCGTCGGATACCTTTTGGGATATGTTCGCGTCGACCCGCATGGAGCCCTTTTCCATGTCGCCGTCAGAAATTCCCAGATAGCGGACCAGCTGACGCATGGCCGCTACGTATTCCCGGGCCTCTTTGGGCGAAGAGATGTCAGGAGCCGAGACGATCTCGGCCAGTGGCACCCCAGCGCGGTTGTAGTCTACAAAGGACTGGGTAGAACCCACGATGCGGCCGTCGGCGGCGCTGTGGATCAACTTTCCGGCGTCCTCTTCCAGATGGAGCCGGATGATACCGATCCGGCGGGGCTGGCCGTCGTCGCCGGTAATGATCAGATAGCCCTTCTCCGCCAGGGGCACGTAGAACTCCGAAATCTGATAGGCCTTCGGCAGGTCGGGGTAGAAATAGTTCTTCCGGTCGAAGCGGGTAATTTTATTGATGGTGCAGTTCAGAGCCAGGCCACCAAGGATGCCAAACTCCACCACCTGGCGGTTCAGCACCGGCAACGTGCCGGGCTGGCCGGTGCAGATCGGGCAAATGTGGGTGTTAGGCACCGCGCCGATGTAGTTGGTGGAACAGTTGCAGAAGATCTTGGTCTTCGTGTTGAGCTGGACGTGAATCTCCAATCCTATGACGGTAGTAAATTCCAATGCCATTATTCAGCGCCTCCTTTGGCGATGGCTCCCTCTGTCTCCTTACCAAGGGCGGCGGCCATGTTCACAAGAGCCCCGTCGGACCATCGAGGTCCCACCAGCTGCAACCCCAAAGGCAGCCCTTGGGCGTTGAAACCGGCGTTGAAGGAAATTCCCGGCAGACCCGCCAGGTTGACCGGAATGGTGAACACGTCGGCCATGTACATGGTCAGAGGATCGCTGATCTCTCCCAGCTTGAAAGCCGGCGTAGGCGAAGCCGGCAGCAGTATGGCATCTACGGTCTCAAAGGCCTTGGAGAACTCGCCCTTGATCAGCTTTCGCACCTTCTGGGCCGTCAAGTAGTAGGCGTCGTAGAATCCCGAGCTGAGCACGTAGGTCCCCGTCAGGATCCGGCGCTTCACTTCAGGGCCAAAGCCTTCCTTCCGGGTCTTCACATAAAGCTCCATCAGGTTCTGGGCACCCTGATAGGCCTTGCCGTAGCGGACGCCGTCGTAGCGGGCCAGGTTTGAACTGGCCTCGGCCGGCGCCAGGATGTAATAGGTAGCCAGACCATATTCCAAAGCCACGGGCAAGGCCACTTCCACTATTTCGGCTCCCATGGCCCGGCACTGCTCCATAGAATTCTCCAGCACCGACTGGATGTCGCTGCTCACTTTACCCTCGATGAGAGAGGTCAGTACCCCGATTTTGCGCCCCCTCAGAGCCTCAGGGCAGATGACGAACTGAGGGGAAGGACGGTTTTCAGAGGTGGAATCCTTAGGGTCAAAATGGCAGATCGCCGAAAGAGCCATAGCCAAGTCCTGGGCGGTCCTAGCGAAGGGCCCCACCTGATCCAGCGAAGATGCGAAGGCCACCAATCCGTAGCGGCTGACCTGGCCGTAGGTGGGTTTCATGCCGTAGATTCCGCAAAAGGCCGCAGGCTGGCGGATCGATCCGCCGGTGTCGCTGCCCAAGGCAATGGGCGCATATCCAGCAGCTACAGCAGCAGCGCTGCCGCCCGAGCTGCCGCCGGGGACGCTCTTCAGATCCCATGGGTTGTGAACGGCACCGTAGGCGGAGTTTTCGTTGGAACCGCCCATGGCAAACTCGTCGCAGTTGGCCTTGCCCAGCACCACGGCGCCGGCCTTTTTAAGCAGGGAGACCACAGTGGCGTCGTAGGGCGGTACCCAGCCCTGGAGGATCTTGCTGGCACAGGTTGTGGCCATGTCGCTGGTGCAGATGTTGTCCTTTACGATTACCGGGACGCCCATCAAGGGCCCCAAGTCCTTGCCCTCCGCCGTGGCTTTGTCCACTTCTGCGGCGGCCCGACGGGCGCTATGGGCAGCCACGTAGAGCATGGCGTTCAGGGCCGGTTCCAGCTTTTCAATCCGCTCCAGGCAAGAATTGACCACCTCCAGGCAGGAAAAGCGGCCCTGACGGATTCCAGCCGTCATTTCCGAGGCGCTCAGTCTGAAGAGCTCCATTATTTGCCACCTCCGATACGGGGCACCCGTATAAAGTTCCCTTCTCTGGAGGGCGACTGAGCGAGAATTGCCTCCCGATGTCCGCCGTCGGCAGGGGCATCGTCGCGAAGCCCCATAGGCTGAGCGTCCTCCACAGTAAAGGGATCCACCCCGGTAAGGTCCAGGTTTTCCAGCGTGGTAAAGTATTCCAATATGCTGTTGAAGTGCTCGGCCAGAGGGGCCAGCTCTTCAGGGGCGATCTCCAATCGTGCCAGAGTGCCTATTTTCAGCACCTCTTCTGGCGAAATCTTGCTCATAGATTAGGATCCTCCTTCCAGTTCACTGAAATATAGAAAATAACCCTTTTATTTTACTCCATAGCGGGGAATTCAGATAGATCAATTGGTCAAGAAAATTTTCCCCCATTGAATTGGTAAATTGGCAATAGGCCCTCTAGTTCACGCTCTGGAGCATCGCCAGAAACTCGTCCTCCGATAGGACTCTGACGCCCAGTTTCTGGGCTTTTTGAAGTTTGCTTCCCGGAGCCTCTCCGGCCACCAGATAATCGGTTTTCTTGCTCACGGAACTGACCGCTTTGGCTCCCAGGGCGGCCACTTTGTCCTGAGCTTCACCGCGGGTTAGAGAGTTAAGTTCACCGGTGAAAACAAAGGTCTTACCGGCCAATGGACCGGATACAGCTTCGCGTGGGCTCTCTTTAGGGGAGCCAAAGTCCACACCGGCCTGCCGCAGCTCTTCGATCATTTGACGATTATGGACGTCGGCAAAATATGCCTCTATGGACTGGGCCATCACCGGCCCGATGCCCTCCAGGGCCGCCAGGTCCTCCTTAGTGGCCGCCATGAGGCTATCCAGAGAGCCGAAATGGCGGGCCAAAGTGGCGGCCGCTCCGCTGCCCACCTCCCTGATTCCCAGGGCGGTCAACAATGACTTGAGGGGCCGTTTCTTAGAGGCCTCGATGGCGGCCGCCACGTTGGCCGCCGATTTATCGCCCATCCGGTCCAGCATAGCCATCTGGGAGGCGCAGAGACTGTAAAGACCGGCCAGATCCTTGACCATTCCCTGGTCCACTAGCTGCTCCACCAATCGTTCTCCCAGGCCTCGGATATCCATGGCATCTCGAGAGGCAAAGTGACTCAAAGCCTGGGCCAGTTGGGCCCGGCAGGAGCGGTTGGGACAGCGCAGGGCTACTTCCCCGTCGAGGTGGACCACCGGTGAGCCGCAAATAGGGCAACAGCTGGGCATCTCGAAATCCCGCTCCGCGCCGGTGCGGCCGGCCGTCTCAACCCGTACTATCTCGGGGATGATCTCTCCGGCCTTGTGGACCCAGACCTGATCGCCGATTTTCACGTCTTTACGGCGGATTTCGTCCAGGTTGTGCAGGCTGGCCCGCTTCACAGTGGTCCCCGACAGCGATACAGGGTCCAGGATCGCCACAGGAGTCAATGTACCGGTTCGGCCTACGGAGATCTCTATATTCCGCAGCCTAGTCTTTTGCTCTTCCGGAGAATATTTGTAGGCCACAGCCCATTTAGGTGTTTTAACGTTTTGGCCCAGACTGGCCCAGTTTTCGACGGCGTCTAGCTTCAAGACCACTCCGTCGGTAGCATAGGGCAGGTCGTGGCGTCTCTGCTGCCAGCGATCGATGAACTGCCCTATCTGGGCCCGCTCGGAGGCCAGGGCCGAGGCTTTTTGCACAGGCAGCCCCAGGTCGTCCATCCAGGCCAGGATCTCCGTCTGAGACTCCAGGCCCCATCGCTGGGGGGCCATCAGGTAATAGACAAAAAGGCTTAGACGGCGTTTTGCTGCAATCCTCGGATTCAGCTGCCTAAGGCTTCCAGCCGCGGCGTTGCGGGGATTGGCGAAAAGGGGCTCTCCCCTTTCCTCCCGCTGGGCGTTGATCCTGGCGAAGTCCTCCTTGGCGATGTAGACCTCGCCGCGGACCTCCAGGATGCCGGGAAGGGGCCTGTGGAGCCGCAGAGGCAGTTCTCGGATAGTCTTGAGATTCACCGTCACGTCCTCCCCCACGGCGCCGTCGCCTCTGGTGGAGCCCTGGACGAAGAGGCCATCACGATAGACCAGCGAGACCGCCAGGCCGTCGATTTTGAGCTCGCAGCTCCAGGGCGTCGGGCCGCCTAGGGCCGATTCGGCGCGATCGATCCAGTCCTGGAGCTCCCCCGTCGAGAAGACGTCCTCAAGGCTCAGCATGGGGGGGCTGTGGGGCACCTTGGCGAAGGCCTCCAAGGGCTCCCCGCCGATGCGTTGCGACGGAGAATCGGGCCGGAGCCACTGAGGGTGGAGCTCTTCGATTTTTAAAAGCCTGGCCATCAACCTATCGTATTGATGGTCCTCCATCTCGGGAGAGTCTTTGACGTAGTAAAGATACTGGGCTCGCTGGAGTTCTTCTACCAGGCTGTGGTATTCCTCGAGCGACGACTGATCCATGGCATACCTCGCTGTTCATCCTTGCTAGGAGGATACGAAAAAGGCGACGGCAGGTCGCCGCCGCCTCAAGGGTCTTTGAGAACCGGTTCCTACAAAGAGTTTTATTCCTCCACCCAAGCATGGCTCGTGCTGTCCAGGGGCTTCATGGTGGGGAACAGGATCACATCGCGGATAGAACGGCTGTTGGTCAGGAACATGACGACCCGATCCATGCCGATCCCCAGGCCACCGGTGGGAGGCAGTCCCTGCTCCAGAGCTTCGATGAAATCCTCGTCAAAGGGATGGCTTTCCTCGTCGCCTTCGGATCTTTTGCGGGCCTGATCGATAAAGCGCTCCTTCTGATCGATTGGGTCGTTGAGCTCGCTGTAGCCATTGCTGAGCTCTTTGCCGCAGCAGAACAGCTCGAAGCGGTGGGTGTAGTCGGGGTTTTGGGGATCCTTCTTGGAAAGCGGCGAGATTTCCACGGGATGACCTATAACGAAGGTGGGCTGGATAAGTTTGTCCTCCACGAACTCCTCCACCAACATCGTCAACACTGCAAAGCGGCTTTCGTGGCCGGCGATCTCCAGTCCCTTGGAGCGAGCGGCTTCGCGGGCCTGTTGATCGTCCATCTGTGAGAGGTCCAGGCCGCAATGTTCTTTTACCAGATCCAACATAGTGGCCCGCCGGAAAGGCTTACTGAAGTCCAGCTCTATGCCCTGCCAGTCCACCTGAGGGGAACCATTAGCAGCCACCGCCGCATTGCGGATCAGCTCCTCGGTGAGGTCCATCATGTCCTTGTAATCGCAGTAGGGCCAGTAGACCTCCATCATGGTGAACTCGGGATTATGCATCAGGTCCATACCCTCGTTGCGGAAGTTCTTTCCTATCTCGTAGACCCGGCCCATCATACCCACCACCAGCCGCTTCAAGTGGAGCTCCACGGCGATACGCAGGTACATCTTCAAGTCCAGGGCGTTCTGATAGGTTACGAAGGGCCGGGCGTTGGCTCCGCCAGCGATATAGGACAGGATCGGCGTCTCCACCTCCAGGGTGCCGTGGCTTTCCAGGGTCTGACGGAACGACGAAATGATCTTGGCTCTTTTGCGGAAGACCTCCCGCACGTCGGGATTGGCGATCAGGTCGGTGTAGCGCTTGCGATAGCGGATCTCCATGTCCGTCAGGCCGTGCCACTTTTCCGGCAGAGGCCTCAGGGCCTTGGACAGGAGGCGACAGCGCTCCACAGCGATGGTCAGCTCGCCCCGGCTGGTCCGAAATGGATAGCCCGCGATGCCAATGATGTCGCCGCTGTCGACCCACTTTTTAAAGAAGTTGTAGTCCCCCTCGCCCATGGCGTCGAAACGAAAATAAACCTGCATGGTCCCCGTCTCGTCCTGCATGTGAGCAAAGGCGGCCTTGCCCTGCTTCCTTATGGTCATGAGCCTGCCAGCCATAGACACTTTATAGTCCTTTACAGCTTCATCGGCTTGAAGATAGCTGAACTGCTCCTGGATCTGGCAGACCCTGTGGTCCAGGGGCCACTTTTCGTTCTCGTAGGGATTGTAGCCTTCTTCCTGGCGGAGGCGTTGGAGCTTGTCCATGCGCTGCCGCAGAATCTCCGTCTCAGTAGCGCTGGGCATCGGTGTTTCAGCCATTATTTACTTCCCCTTTCAAAATATGACCGCCACCGACCGAGGGTCTCCTCTAGGTCTTCCCATCGCTGGGCAGCGGCGACGGCCCGTTTAAATTCCGTTATTCCTTCCATGCCTCGGAAAAAGCCGGGCAGAAAACGCCTGACCATGACCGCGGCGATCTGAGGGCCCTGGAGCTCCTGGAGCTCATCGGCAAAGGTCAGCAGGGCCTCGGCCCGCTGGCTCAAGGAGGGCTCTTCGTCGAAGCCTGGCGTATTATACCCTAAAACCGCCAAAGCCCGCTGGGGCAGAAAGGGATCGGCAATAGCTCCCCGGGCCAGCAAAACAGCAACGGCTCCGCCCTTCAGGTAATGGCGCACCCTATCGGGACTGTAGACGTCGCCGGAAGCTATGATCCTGCCGGGGAAGGCTCTAGCGCAGTTCAACACCTCTTCCGCGTCGGCCTCGCCTTCATATCGCTGGGCGGGGCTTCGTCCGTGGATGGCCACGCAGTGGGCCCCGGCCTCTAACAGAGCCTCGACGAACTGTTTAGTGTTCAGGCCGTAGCGGTGGCTGGGCGCTATTTTGCGGATTTTAGGCCAGACGGGCAAGCCCAGTTTTTTCAAACGCCGGACCATTTCTGCCGCCACGGCGGGGCTCTCCAGGAGCTTGGCTCCGGCTCCCCGCTTGGTCACCTTTGGCATTGGGCAGGCCATGTTGATACTGATGGCCTCGTAGCGGTGTCCTTCCAGGGCTTCGACGGCAGAGCGCTCCAGGCTGTCGGGATCGCCGGAAAAAAGCTGCACCACCAGGGGGTGCTCCTCCGCCGTGTCTTCCAGCAACCGCTGAGTCTTGGCGCCGGACCGGATCAATCCTTGGGAGCTGACCATCTCTGTGTGGGTGAGCCCCACGCCCATGCGCACGAAGAGGCGCCGAACGGCCCGATTGGTTACGCCAGCCAGAGGAGCCAAAAAAAGCGGATTGGCTACAGCCACGCCGCCTATTTCAACGGCCACAGGAGCCTCCACCACAGAGCCGCCGGTAGATTACCATGAGCCCTCGCAGAGTCAGCCAAGGGTCCACAGCGGTTATCTCCCGGGAACAGGACGCCACGGTGGCGGCATGGCCTCCTGTGGCGACCACGGCGCCGCGCTGGCCCAGTTCGTCCCAGATGCGATTTACCAGTCCGTCGATCATCCCAGCGGTGCCGAACACGATGCCAGATTGTATGCAATCTCTGGTGTTGTGGCCTATGGCGCTGGTCGGCGCTTCCAAAGCCACTTGGGGCAGCTTGGATGTCTTGCCGAAAAGGGCGTCCATGCTGGTCACCAGGCCGGGCGAAATGGTGCCCCCTATATAGGCCGGCCCGGAGGTCACCACGTCGAGGGTTATGGCAGTTCCAAAATCGGCCACGATCACCGGTGCCCCGTAGGACTCCACGGCGGCCACGGCGTTGGTCATCCGGTCGGCGCCAAGCTCGGCGGGATAGTCCACTCGAAGTTCCAATCCCAGGTCCAGCTGGCCGTTGACCCGCAGGGCCTGGACGTGGAGGTAATTTTCCAGGGCCTCCTGGATGATGGCGTCCAGCGAAGGCACCACGCTGGAGATGGCGGCGCCGTCGATGTCCTGGGGATCTATGGCGGCAAGACGCAGCAGCTCCGACACGATCAGCCCCAACTCGTCGGAAGTGCGCCGTTCCGACACGAGGCGCCAGTGACGCCGCAGCTCTGTGCCATCGTAGACGCCTAGGACCGTAGTGGTGTTTCCCACATCGATTACCAGCAACAATGTAATCACACTCCAAAGGAACCCCTTGGGGGGCCGCACTTTATCGTAGGTCTATAAAAGAAAGTATCCGAAAGCTCCTGCCGACAGGGCCAGCACGACAACCCGCCAAGCAGCCAGCCGGAGCCTAAGGCCCAGCAGGAGGAAAAGGACGGCGCCGCAGAGCCCCGGCGAGAAAAAGCCCGCCGGCAGGGCCAGCGGAAGCCATTGGGTCCACAGGTCGGCCCAACGCTCCCAAAGGAGTAGGGCTAATTCTCCAGACATGGCGAAAAACTCGCCGCCAGGACAGCCGATCACCGTAGGCAGCGACGCCAAAAGGCACAGAGGAAGCAACACCCCGAAAACCGGCAGGGCCATGGCGTTCACCGGCAGAGCCGAGAAAAAGATCCCCCCCGACAGAGGCGCTCCCATTGGAGCCGTCAGGAGCCACAGCAACGGCGACACCGCCAGGCCACGCAGCCTTTGAAAAGGCCCCGGTCCCATGGTGCAGCAAAGCGTAAAGGCTGACAGCACCGACATCTGCCATCCCAGGTCCCAATAGACAAAGGGGTTCAGGCAGACCATGACGACGGCGGCCAAAGCCACGGAATTGAGGCCGCTGCCTCTGCGGCCTATCCAAAGGCCTGCCAGGGCTATCTGGAGCATCGACGCCGACCGGATAGCGCTCAAGGCCTGGCCGCTGACGATAACGTAGCCCCAGAGGAACAGGGAGCTGAACAGCAGTCCCCTGGGACCACCGCCACAAAGAAAAGAGCAGAGCCCCAGACAAAGGCCCACATGCCACCCCGATACGGCCAGCAGGTGCGACGTTCCCCATCGCCTATAGGCTTCGACGGTGTCGGGATCCCGATCGCCTAAGAGCACAGCGCCCACCAAGCCCCGCAGTCCCGACGGCAGGAGCTCTAGCCGCTCCCGCAGAAACTGCCGCAGTCGGTTGATCGAAATCCCCCCGGCCAGGGCCTTCTGGACCGACAGGCCATTCAATCGGCCTACCACGCCGCGGGCTCGCCAGTAACGCATCTCGCTGAAACCGGAAGAATGGACCAGAGGCTGGGTGCTAGCCCTTAGAGAAAGCACCAGGCCTTCCTTTAGGCCCAACTCTTCCAAAGAGGGGTCCACCGAGGCCACCCATTGCCTTCCGTCGGCCCCCTTCAGGCGAACCTGACGGCGCCCCTCCTGACCTCTCAGCTCCAGGACCCAAAAGGTCCCCGTCACAGATTGTGGGATTGCAGGATCGTCACCGAGCCTCAAGATGCACAGCCAGGAGGCCAAAAGGCCCACCACGAGGGCTATGGCGGCTATGGGCAAATAGTCCAAAGCCCAACGGCTCTCCACGACTCCCATAAAGGCGATGGCCGCCAGAAGGCTGGCCAGGAGCGCCACAGAAGTGGTAGCACCTCGGCCATGGAACTCCAGGCAGAGGCAGACCATCAGTAGCGGTACCACCATGGGGGCCAAGGTCAGCGACGATCCCCTTAGGCGCGGGTGCTTCTCCATGGCAAGCCGTCAAAATCTCAAAAGGGGCCGGATCTGCTTTAGCTTTTTCTCGCCGATGCCACTGACTTTCAGTAGGTCCTCGGGGACCACAAAGGGGCCCTGTTGCTGTCGCATTTCCACTATCCTCCGAGCCAGCACGGGGCCCACGCCTGGCAGGGCCGTGAGCTCCTCGACCGTGGCCTCGTTGACGTAAACAAAGGAGGCCACCCCTTTCTGCTTGGAGCTGGAGCCGGTTCCCCGGCGCGATTGGCTCTGGGGCGAGGCCTTAGAGCTCTTCTTGGCGTTGCCTTCTCTTTCCCGTAGGGGTACGTGGACGTGGGCGCCGTCTTTCACCGGCGCTGCCATGTTGAGGCCTCCCGAGTCGGCCTGGGCCGTCAAGCCGCCGGCGGACTGGACCAAGTTGAAAACCCTGGCGTTGTCGCCGATGGGATAAACGCCAGGCCGGAGTACTGCGCCGGTGATATAGGCGAACATCTCGGGATTCTCGGCGGCAGGCTTTGATGGCCTGGCGAAGGAGGTGTCCACTCCCGACAGGGCAGGGCCCGCCACTACGGTAGGCTCCGGATCGCCCCAGGAGCCGCGGAAGCCCGATAGCAGAAATCCAGCAACACCAAGACAGGCCAGAGCCCCCACCAGCAGGACCAGCGTTTTCGTTCGTACCGACATGACCATCGGTTTATCACCTCAAATTGGAGCTCCTTCGCCGGAGCCCGGGATAGCCCTTTAAGGTCAGTTAAGGATCTCGCCTTTTAGGGACCAGCTTTCGGAGCGGAGAATCTTCACGTCCACAAAGTGGCCCTCCAAGTCCCTGCTGCCGGGGAAGAGCACCACCTTGTCGGTCATGGTGCGGCCTTGAAGCAGGTCTCCTTTGGCCGCCGGTCCGTCCACCAGCACATTGAAGACCCGCCCCACTAAAGCGGCGTTGATTTCCCGGGCCAGCTGGGTCTGGAGCTCGTTGATCTCCTTGAGGCGCTGGCGCTTCACCTCCTCGGGGACCTGGTTTTTCATGGCCGCCGCCGGCGTGCCCTGGCGGGGCGAATAGGCCGCCGTGTGGACCATGTCGTAGCGGAAGCGCCGCAGCGCATCCATGGAAGCCTGAAAGTCCTGGTCGGTCTCGCCGGGAAAGCCTACGATCATGTCCGACGTCAAGCCCACTTCCGGAAGGCCTTGGCGGATGCAGTCCACCACCTCGGCATATTGTTCCAGGGAATAGTGGCGGTTCATGGCCTTTAAAATCCTGTTGCTGCCGGACTGGATGGGAAGGTTAATAGCCGGGCATATGTTATGGTGGGAGGCTATGGCCGAGACCACGTCGGCGGTGAAGTCCGTGGGGTAGGACGTCATAAACCGGAGCCGCTCCATGCCGGGCAGCTCCGCAGCGTCGCTCAACAGATCGGAAAAGCGGTAATTCTCCAGGTCCTTGCCATAGGTGTCCACGTTTTGGCCCAGCAGGGAGACCTCCCGGACTCCGTCGTCCAGCAAAAGGCGGATCTCATCCAGAATCTCCCGAGGCGGCCGGGAGGCAAAGCGGCCCCGCACGTGGGGCACTATGCAATAGGTGCAAAACTGGTCGCAGCCATGGGAGATCATCACCGAGGCCTTCCATGAGGTGGGCCGCTGTATGGGCGCTACGCCGAGCTCGTGAAGCTCGTTGGGATCCAGGTCCAATAGGCGGATCTCGGCCCCTGACTGTATGGCGTCCTCCAGGGCCTGGGGCAACATACCGATATGACGGGGCCCCGACAGGACCTGAATCCAGGGATAGCGGCGGGCCATGTCAAGGCCCACGTTCTGGGCAATGCATCCTGTGACGGCCACCAAAGGCCTGCCCTCGGCTTTCCAGCGGGCGCCGTAACGGCCCAGCTCGCTCCAGACTTTATGTTCTGCCTTCTCGCGGATGCTGCAACCCACGAAGATCACCGCGTCGCTGCTGTCCTCAGGGGCTTCCTGCCATCCCCTCTCGATCAGGGCTGTGCGAATTTTATCGGCATCGTATTGGTTCATCTGACAACCGTAGACTTTTAGAGCAAAACCGTACAACTAGGTACCTCCGATCTGCGCCGTCGGCGCATTGCAGAACTGCCGTAATATGACAGGAATTATAATAGCAGATCGAGAAAAACACAAAGAAAGGAGACCACAAAAAAGCGGCCCTGCCCACGGGGACAAGACCGCTGCTCTGATCATACTAGGGTTGTTGCAGTAGTTCCCATTTAGCCAGCAGTTCGCCGTACTGGGGAGAAGCCATGAGCTCTTCCAGGGCTTGATCCAACGCCACCAGGAATTCCGGATCCTCCTTAGAAAGGCCCAGGGCCATGCCGTTGCTGTTGGTGTTAGAGATGAAACAGATCTTCAGCTTCCCTGCGAAGTCCTTGCTGTTTTCCAGGATGTCCTTGGTAACGGCGCCGTTGAAACAGCCGGCGTCGGCCCGGCCTAGTAGGATCTCGCGCATGCCGTCTTCGGTCTTCTGATAGCGCCGGATGTCCTTGACGCCCACTTCACCGGCCTGGGAGGTGATAAATTCGTCCTGGATAGTTCCAAGCTGGACGGCTACCGTCAGGCCCTTCAGGTCCTCCACCGAGGCGATGGAATCGTCGTCGGCTTTGGCCACCACGGCATAGGCGCTAAAGGTGGAGTAGTAGCTCTGGGTGAAGGCTATCCGTTGGGCTCGCTCCGGAGTGGCGCTCATTCCCGCTGCGATAAGATCGATGCGCCCCACCAACAGGGAGGGAATCAAACCGTCAAAGGCCATGTCCACGAACTCCACCTTTTTGCCCAGCTTCTCTCCCAGGAGCCGGACCACGTCCACGTCGAAGCCCACCAGCTCGCCCGAGGGATCGCGAAATTCAAAGGGCCTAAAGGTGGACTCGGTGCCCACCAGGATGGTGTCCTTTTCCAAAGCCGAGGCTGCCAGCCCTTGGCCAGCGCCTATGAGAAGGGCCCACATGAGCGCGACAAGACAGATCTTTTTCATCAACAACACCTCTTTAGGTATGGTAGGGATTCTTTGATTTTACCAGTTCCCTTCTGACCAGCCAATGCAGCCAGACAGCTCCTCAGCATTCCTATTGCTACCCTTTGATGTCCAGTCCCCACTTGTCCACCAGCTCCAGATACTCGGGGCTGGCCATAAACTCCTCCAAAGCGCCGTTGAGGGCCTGTACCAGCTGAGGGTCCTTCTTGGATATGCCCAGCGCGGGGCCGTTGCTGTTCATCGGCGCGTAGAAGCAGATCTTCAGCTTGCCATTAAAGTCCTTGGTGTTGGTGATTGTCTGGTGACTGACGGAACCGTCAAAGCAGCCGGCGTCCACTCTTCCCAGGAGGATTTCCCTCATGGCGTCAGCCGTTTTGCCGTAACGCTTGATCTCTATCAGGCCCACTTGATCCTCTATGGAGGTCATGAAGTCGTCTTGGATGGTGCCCAGCTGGACAGCTACAGTCATGCCCGCCAAATCCTCCAGGGCCTTCGGAGCTTCCCCATCGGCCTTGGCAACCACCGAAAGGGCCTTGGACTCCGCGGTGATGCGATAGCTTTTTGTGAAGGCGATCCGCTTGGCCCGCTCGGCGGTGGCGCTCATACCGGCGGCGATGATGTCTATTTTCCCCACCAACAGCGCCGGGATCAGGCCGTCAAAGGCCATGTCCACGAACTCCACCTTTTTGCCGATCTTCTCGGCCAAGATGTTAACCAGGTCCACGTCAAAGCCCACCAGCTCGCCCGAGGGATCGCGGAACTCAAAGGGCCTAAAGGTGGACTCGGTGCCCACCAAAAGGGTGTCCTTGTCCAAAGCGGTAGCCCCAAAGGCCCCTCCCGCAAGACCACAAAGTGCCAATAGAGCGACCATAAAGCCCACTTTTTTCACAGCACTGCGCCTCCTAGATAAACTCTAATTCACCAACTCCCACATCAATGAACCTATTATAGGAGGCTTTCAGAAAAAGTCAACTAGGTCATGAACTTTTGTTCACAAAAATAACGGCCTTGCCGCTGACCTTCAGAGATCGCCTCGAGGGCCTGGAGACGCAAAATAGGACCTACCGGCGGCAGGTCCCCTGAAGAGCTAGAGATATCCCAAAGATATTATTCTACGTTCCACTTCTCCAAGACGGCGGTGTAGGCCTCCGAGGCCATGTACTCCCCCAGCACCTGGTCTACGGCGTCCCGCAGCGCTTCGTTGCCCTTGGCGAAACCAAAGGCCACTCCGTCGCCGGTGCTTTCGGTGACGTAGGCGCTGATCTTCAACTTTCCGGCAAAGTCCTTGGCCTCCAAGATGTTCTCGGCCACGGTCCTGGCCACGAAGCCGAAGTCAGCCCGTTTCAACGTGACCTCCCGCAGGCAGTCCTCCACCGATTTGAAGCGGCGAATTTCGGCCAGCCCTTCCTGGGCCGACATGAAGACGTCCTGGGTGGAGCCCAGCTGAACCGCCAAGATGCGGCCCTCTATCTCCTGGAGCCCGGCGATGGCGTCGTCGGGGCGGACGATGATGCAGTCCTCGGAATCGGAAAGGGCATAGTAAGAGCGGCTGAAATCGATCCGCTCGGCCCTTTGGGGCGTTTTGGAAAGACCAGAAGCGATCATGTCGATCTTTCCTGCCACCAGCGCCGGGATCAGAGCGTCAAAGGCCATGTCCTGGTACTGCACTTCCCAGCCCAACATCTCCACCAAGGCGTCGACGATGTCCACGTCAAAGCCCACGATCTCGCCAGAGGCGTCGCGGAACTCGTAGGGCTTAAAGGCTGCCTCCATACCTACGACCAGGACCCGCTTCTGCGACGGCTCCTGCGAAGTCGCTCCAGCTTGGGAGAGGGAGCCAGCGGACAATATAGCAGCCATGGCAACCAGGGCAAAAAACGCTACGGCAACGACAGAACCCTTTCTTTTCATCTTAACGAAGACCTCCATTGAATTTTCAAAGCTCAGCGGAGGCCTATGGAGAGGCGCCTCCGCCACATTTGCCCAGGACTACGCTAGGCCCTGGGCAAAGCCATATTGAAACCAGGAACGTTATACCCCAGCCCTTAGCTTTTGTCAATTATCAATTTAATGAGTTAAAGTATAGGGCGCCGAAAAAAACGGCGCGAAGGTAGTCAGCTAAAAAGTCTAAACTTCCTCGAAGAGGAATTTCTCTCGATATAGTTTTCCGGCGGCGGTTGGAGTATTCTATTTTGCTAAAGGACTACTGCTCATTAGCGTGCCGTTATAACGCTTCACCCACCTGTAAATATACTGCCTGTTCGTCTTGTAGCGTGAAGCTGCCTTAGTATGCTATACTTCTCAGCCAATAGAATCATAGGTTGCCTACGGCGTTCCTTTTGCGTTGCCTTACTCATGGAGGAAATGGCCCCTCCTGTAATTGGTCATTTTGCAGATACTACTTTGCAGTATGGTCGCGCTTCCCTCATTTTGGCTCTTCACTTCTTCTCCGACGTGCCCAAGGCAAACTTACTCTTTTCATCTTCTGCTTGTTGAATACTTCGTTCTATACTTCTCTATCACACATATACGTTAGCTACAGGCATATCATTCCAGCATGGAGATCTGCCGCAGAGCTTCCCGAAGGGTCCCCGCTCTAAGAAGCTCCAGGGCAGGTTCTCCCGCAATCTTCTCGCGGGAACTCACCAAGGCCCGGCGAAATCCTAGCCTGCTAGCCTCTCTCAGCCTCTGCACCAGGCCAGAAACGGGACGCAACTCTCCCGCAAGACCAATTTCCCCGATAAGACAGCAGTAGGGGCCAATGTAAATATCGGTTACCGAGGAAGCTAAGGCGGCCGCAATGGCCAAGTCGGCCCCAGGATCTCGAATCTCCAGTCCTCCTGCTACGTTGCAGTAAATGTCCTTTTCCAACGATGCTAGGCCGCAACGGCTCTGTAGCACCGCCAATAGCAGATGCATTTTATTGGCCCCTACACCTATCCCCGCCCTCTTAGGATAGGCAAAAGAAGTTTTGCTTGCGAGGGCTTGGATCTCAGCCACCAGAGGGCGACTCCCCTCCATCAGGACGGTCATAGCCACGCCAGAAACCGAGCTGTCCTGTCGATTCCAGTAGAGGTAACTTGGGTCAGGGACCTCCAACAGACCATCGCGGCTCATCTCAAAGATGCCTATTTCGTCTGTGCCACCATAACGGTTTTTGCTGGCCCGCAAAGTCCGATAAAGCGAGGAATGTTCACCTGAGAACATCACCACGGCATCGACCATATGCTCCAAAAGCATAGGTCCAGCTATACGTCCTTCTTTGGTGATGTGGCCCACCAAGACCATGGGAATGGAGCTGTCCTTGGCCCGCTCCAGGCAGATCTGGGCGACAGCACGAACCTGCGTAGGCGTTCCTGGCCCCCCCGACTCAGAATCGGCCTTCATGGCCTGAACGCTGTCAATAACCACAAGGCTATGGCCGTCAATTAAATTCAATGCTTCCTCGATCTCCGTATGACAGCAAATCTCCAGGCCATCCTGCAACACGCTAAGGCGTTGGCCCCTCAGACTGAGCTGCGACGGAGACTCTTCGCCAGAAATGTACAGCACCTTATTGCCCTTTTGAGCCAGACGGCCGCAGACCTGAAGCAGCAACGTAGATTTGCCTATGCCCGGCTGGCCTCCTATGAGGACCACTCCGCCGGGAACCCAGCCGCCTCCAAGCACTCGATCCAACTCAGCGAAACCGCTGGGCAGGCGGCGAGGCGCTCCTATTGTCCGAATGCTTTCAGGCGTAAGTAGCCGGGGCCGATGAGAGGATTTCGACGGTCCCGAATAGAGCCCCTCCTCTTCCATGGCTCCCCAGGCGCCGCATTGAGGGCACCTGCCTGCGGGCTGTAGCGCCATATAGCCGCATTCTGAACAGACGTAACGACTGCTCGTCTTCTTTGCCATCGGCGGCTTCCTTTCCAATTCCAAGTTAAGTTAATTTGATCTGCAAAAAACAGAAAAAGAGCGCTCGGCAGAACGCTCCTTTCAGCGATTATCGTTTGTAACCGATAATATCTCTCAGGAGGCTCTTGCGAGCGGCCACGTCTCCATCGTCCTCTACTCCCTTTGGAGCCAAGCCGTCCACGACGCCCACAACTCCACGGCCTTGGTCGGTCTCACAGACCAGCACCTGCAGAGCATTCGCCGTGGCTGCAAAGATTCGACAGACCTCCTGGCATAGCTTGATCTGATTTAGCACATTGATCGGGTACCCTTTTCGGATCACGATGATAAAGGAATGACCGCAGCCGATACGACAGGCGTTTTCGACAGCTATCTGCACGAGATCAGCCGCGTTGCCGTCACGGCGAATTTTGCAGTCTCCCGAAGCCTCACAAAAAGCGATGCCAAATTCCAGACCCGGCACCGAGGTGACCAAGATCTCGTAAAGATCTTCCACGGTCTTGATAAAATGGCTCTGTCCAAAAATGACGTTGCAATCCTCAGGAAACTCTACCGGCACGACGTGCCAGTTCTTGATCTCCGCCATAATGAGTCCTCCCTTACACAATTATGCCTAATTCAAAGACAATCCCATAATAGCTTGCCTTTAGCTAAAAACGAGAAAACGCCCTTTCCGTCGATCAGGAAAGAGCGTTAAGGTCAAAGAGCGATCAGTTGCCGGCGTTGCGTTTTTTCAGCTCCTGAATGACGTCGTCGGTCAAATCGATGCCGCCGTAATATATAGCGGTTTTATCGAGGACAATAGTCACCTTCTGACGCTGGGCCACAGTCCGGATGGCCACATTGATCTCTTTAAACAAAGGTGCCATGAGGTTTTGCTCTTCCCTGGCAGCTTCTTGCTTTTTTTGATTGTAGATTTCTGCCTTTTTCTGATTGTCTGAAGCCTTCTCAATCTCGCTTTTGGCTTCCTTCTGCTTGGCATCGATCACAGTCTGGACCCGTTTTTGAACATCGGCAAAACGTGGATGTTCAAATAGAACGCGCTGAGGCTCAATAGCTCCAATCGTGTCGGCTGCCATGGCAGTCGACGCAGCCAAGAGCACACCTAGAGTCACAACTGCTATGAGCTTCGCAATTTTCATCATCAACCTATACCTCCTAGAGCTATTGTCCTGTAGATTGTACAGCGCTAGGGCTTTTCCGTCCAGATAAGAAGCAGGCGATTTCCTACAAATACTTAATTACACGGAATTTTATCTGGGATGGAACACCAGGAGCCTTCAAAATCGGCAATTGACGCAAATCCAAGGCATTAAAATCCTTGCTGTCTACTCTTTCTTTTATTCCTCCCCGTCAATTGCCTTCTCCTCGGCTGCGGAATCAGAAAGATCGGTGATCCTCACCTTCTGAACCCTTTGGGCTCCGGCCTTGACGATCTCAAAACGCAGATTTTTCCATTGGATCGAGGCCCCCTCTTCGGGGAATACCTTAAACTCCTCGATTAGCCAGCCGCTGAGGGTTGGCATTTCGGTGTCAGGCATTTCCATGCAGTGCAAATACTTGAAGAAAAGATCCTCCATATAGATGTCGCCGAAGGTCAGATAGACCCGATCTCCTATCTGGGTAAAGTTCTCTTTGATGTCGTCCAGCTCATCGTAAATTTCGCCCAGAAGCTCTTCGATCAGGTCTTCCAAAGTCACGATCCCCGACGTGCCGCCATAATCGTCAAGCACTACAGCTAGATGGGTTCTGTTGGTCTTGAGAATCCTAAAGGCATCCATCAGGCTTGTGCTGCCGGAGACCAGTAGTGGTTTGAGCAGGCAGCTCCTCAGATCGGTAAGCTCGCCGTTGACCAGCCTTTCCAGATAGAGCTTCTCGTTAAGAATGCCGATAATGTTATCGGTAGTGCCTTCGTAGACCGGTATGCGGGTATAATGGTTTTTGAGAATCAGATTTTTGGCTGTTTCAGGGTTTTCGTTCACGTTCAGAGCAAAGAGGTCTATGCGAGGCGTCTGAACTTCCCAGACCTCCAGCTCGTTAAAATTGATCGCGCTTTCAATCAATTCCCTTTCAGCGTAGGGAAGCTCTCCCTGGGCCCCCATATCTTCCACAATGCTCAGCAGTTCGTCGTGGGTCACGCTGGGCATCTCACTGCCTTGCCCCTCTTTTTTGAAACGTCTCAGCCATTGGGTCACCGCCGTGGTCGACCAGACCATAGGCTTCAACACCACCATCGTGGCCTTCAAAAAAGGCGCCGATGTGAGCATAAAAGACTCAGCGCATTCTTTGACAAAGGCCTTAGGCAG
>CAZNRB010000014.1:0-24452 GCA_964575405.1 uncultured Synergistaceae bacterium
CTTCCTTCACACGGAAGAGGTCACAGGTTCGAACCCTGTATCACCCACCATTTTTTGCCCTCTTTTCAGATCCCTAAAACTCTAAAAAAGAGGCTGTCTCCTAGCGTAGGAAACAGCCTCTTTTCTCGTTATACCAAAGCCTATAGTTATTATTCCGTTTTGCCGCCGATGCCCACCATTTCGTCCACAGGAATGGAAAGCACCATGCCGTTGGAATCGGTTTCCAGGTTGGGAATGGAGCAGATGGCCTTCATGATCTCCTGTTTCTTCTCGTGGTCCGCCACAATACCGATCAGTTCCTTTTCCTTCCTGATGGCTATGCCGAAGAAACTGCCGCTCTCGGAACTTTCCAGATCGCGGCCGCTGAGCACCGTCCCGCCTGTCGCTCCGGCCGCCTTGGCGGCGGTCATAATCTGGTCCACATGCCCCGGCTCCACTACGGCCAGGATCAGGTCAAAGTGCTTCGAATTTTTCAGATCTTCCATATCGGCGCCCCCGCTCACTTCGCTGTCTCCGTCGTCCACGACGTTACTCTCCTCAACGGCCTCAAAAGCAGAAAGAACCCACTGGCTTATACCCGAAAGGGGTAGGGTAAAGCAGATTCCTTTGCCGGGCTTGCTCAGCTGCATGCTGTCGGTAATGCCTTTCAAAATCCCCGCAATCCGGTCCTGGGGGATCAGGCTTAGGATCACGCCTTTATCGGTCTCCCCCAAGCCGAGATAGTCCAGGATCTCCGAGCTGGCCGTTCCGACGCCCAGAATCGCAAAATTGGCGTGGAGCCCCCGCTCCTGAAAAAACTCGGCCACGTGGTCGGTCTTTTTGCGATCCACAATGGTGACTAACATTTTAATGATAGGACTGGTGGATTCCTTATCCATAGAGAGCCTCCTAATACTCCACAATACCGCCCGAAACTTTTGCCTCTGCCGCCTGTCTCTTGTGGTAGACCTTGCGGAAGATCAATCCCAACACCTGAATCGTGATCAGCGGGGTCATGGCCACGAAGGCCACCACTCCGAAAGCGTCCGCCAGAATATTGCCGCCCAGGGTCTCACAAGCCCCCATGGCAAAAGGCAACAGGAAAGTGGCGGTCATGGGGCCGCTGGCAACTCCGCCGGAGTCGAAGGCGATGCCGGTGAAAATACGGGGAATCCATCGCGGCAGCAGCAGAGACACAGCATAGCCTGGGATAATTATCCAAAAAATGGACAGTCCTGTCAAAATTCGAATCATCGATAGGGCCAGAGAGAAGGCCACGCCGATAGAAAGGCTCAGCTTCATGGCCGACTGGGGAATGGCGCCGCCGGAAAGCTCTTCTACCTGTTTGTTCAAGAGATGGACCGCCGGCTCTGCGGCGACGATAAAGTAGCCCATCACGAAACCGATAGGGATAAGAAGCCATTTATAGGGCGAGGCGGCCACCGATGCCCCGATGAAATGTCCTGCCGGCATGAAGCCCACGTTGACGCCCGTCAAAAAGGTCACTAGGCCGATGTAGGTGTAGATCATGCCGACGGAGACCTTGATGATCTGTTTGCGCCGGAAAATGTGAAAAAGGAGCTGAAACAGCACGGCAAAGGCGATAATGGGCAGCAACGCCATGGCGACCTCCATCACGTAAGCTGGAGCTCCCATAGCAAATTGCTTCGCCACGTCGCGGGTGGTCTCCACGTAGGGGACCGAAAAGGGGGCGTAGTTCGCCGTGGAAGGGGCATAAAAGATGCTCAACAGCAGGACACTCAGGATCGGCCCGATGCTGGAGAGGCCCACCAGGCCGAAGCTGTCCTCTTTGCTGGAGGATCTGCTGAGGGCAGAAAGGCCCACGCCCAGGGACATGATAAAGGGCACCGTGATGGGGCCCGTGGTCACGCCGCCGGAGTCAAAGGCCATGGGGATGAAGTCCCGGGGAGCCCAGGCCGAAAGCAAAAACACGATGCCGTAAAAGATCCACAACATCTTGGCCAGGCTGATCTGGAAGGCCATTCGAATCATGGCGACCACCAGGAAAATGCCTACGCCCACGGCTACGGTGAGGATCAACACCGTGTCGGGGATCGACGGCACTTGACGGGCCAGGACCTGCAAGTCCGGCTCCGCTACGGTGACCAAAATTCCCATAACCATGCACAGCACCATGGCGCCTATGACCTTTTTGAAACGGGTCATCTGGGTGCCTACGGCTTCTCCCATGGGCATCATGGCCATATCGGCGCCCAAAGAAAAGAAGCCCATCCCCAAAATAAGCAGGGCCGCTCCCGATAGAAACAGCAGGATGGTCCCTATGGGCATAGGCACCACGGTAACGCTGATGAAAAGGACTATCAGCGTGATGGGCAGCACGGAAGACAGGGCCTCCATTATTTTTTCTTTCAGTTTTTGCATGACTCCACCCCTTTAAGTTCGTCTTCTTGTCGCCTTTTTGAGTTCTCTTGCGTCCTAAAGTCCGATGCCAGTTATCCTTGAGGCCACGTAAAATATATGATATCATATTTTCTAGAGCCTTTCATTCCGGTAAAACCACGGTCTTTTACTCCTTCGCCGCTGTGATAAACTTTCGGCGAAACGCCTGAGTCTTAAAAAGGTCCGGCCGGAGCTTGCATATTCGGGACCAGTACCGTATAATACATGCCGTTGCGGGTGATTAGCTCAGCGGAAGAGCGCTTCCTTCACACGGAAGAGGTCACAGGTTCGAACCCTGTATCACCCACCATTTCGTAAATTTAAAGGGCTTCTCCCCGGTGGAACCGGTTGGAAAAGCCCTTTTTGTCGTTATTAATGTTATTAATGTTATTAATTAAAACGGCCCTGTCCCCTTGCCGGCGGGGACAGAGCCTTTAGTGTCATTTCGCTACAGCCCCCGAAGGATCAGCTGCTCCCGCTCGGGGCCCACTCCGATGAGGACCACCGGGATTCCAGTAACCTTTTCGATGTGCTCCACATAGGCCCGGGCGTTGGCCGGCAGGTCCTCGAAGGTCCTGACCTTCGAAATATCCTCGTCCCATCCCGGCAGGCTGTAGTATATGGGCTCTGCCTTGGCCAGTTTCCGCTCGGCCGCCGTGAAGTGCTCCCTCACTTCTCCGTCTACCCGGTAGGAGTTGCACAGCTTGATCTCTTTAAAGCCCGTCAGAATATCCAGCTTCGTCAGGGCCAGGCAGGTCAAGCCGTTGACCCTTACGGCATAGCGCAACGCCACCAGGTCCAGCCATCCGCAGCGCCGGGGCCGCCCTGTAACGGCGCCGAATTCGCTGCCTCGGGTCCGGATGAGATCGCCGTCGGGGCCCGGCTCTTCCGTCGGGAAGGGGCCCGAGCCCACCCTGGTAAGGTAGGCCTTGGCCACACCGATCACTCGGTCCACGTAGCCCATGCCGATGCCGGTACCGATGCAGCCGCCGGAAGAGGCGGGGTTGGAGCTGGTCACCATGGGATAGGTGCCGTGATCCACGTCCAACAGGGTGCCCTGGGCGCCCTCTAACAGCACGGTCTGGCCTTCCTCCAGGGCCTCGGAGAGCTCCAGCGACACATCGGCCACGTAGGGCGAGAGCTGCCGTCCCCATTCACAGGCCTCCTGGTAGATCTCGTCAAAAGCTATCGGATCCTGATCGTAAAGCCGGGTCAGGATGCGGTTCTTTTCGGCCAGGACCATGGCGAGTTTATCTCGAAGCGCCTCGGGATCCAAAAGGTCCTCTATCCTGATGCCTACGCGGGCGTATTTGTCCACATAGCAGGGGCCTATGCCCCGGCCGGTGGTGCCGATCTTATGTTCCGGGTTCCGCGCCGCTTCTTGGGCCTGGTCCAGCTGCTTGTGATAGGGCATAACCACGTGAGCCGCTCCGCTTATGAGGAGCCTGGCCCGATCCATTCCCCGGCTGCGGAGGTCCCCCAGCTCTTTCAGCAGCTGCTCGGGGTCGATTACCACGCCGTTGCCTATGACGCAGGTTTTGCCGGGATAGAGCATTCCCGAAGGCAAAAGGCGGAACACGTATTTTTCTTTTCCCACGTAGACGGTGTGTCCTGCATTGGCTCCGCCCTGATAACGGGCAAAGATATCGATCTTTTCGCCGATAGAGTCCACTACGCGGCCCTTGCCCTCATCGCCCCATTGTGCGCCTATCAGCGCTTCGATCTTCCCTTTCACTTCGATTCCTCCTAACGGCCGGACCGGGCCCAAACTTCATCCAAAGTGACCATTCGGACAGGGCCGTTTTCGTTTTGGGCCAGCCAGCGCAGGAACGGCAGCGTTCCTGTCCTGGCGTGGCAGATTGCGACGGCTGATCCTCGCTTTTCCGCTCCCTTTAGAGCTAAAGCGAATTGGGACTTCATTTTCGACAGTTCCATGACTACGTCGATAAAATATCCGTTTTTTGCGACTGGAATATGATACTTCAAGGCCTGGTCGAAA
Source organism: uncultured Synergistaceae bacterium (assembly GCA_964575405.1). Lineage (GTDB taxonomy): Bacteria > Synergistota > Synergistia > Synergistales > Dethiosulfovibrionaceae > CAZCKP01. The sequence goes on from CAZNRB010000014.1 coordinate 4,400, forward strand.
GCAACCGACTTGGAGGATGTCCTGCTGTCCAGAAAGCCCCAGGGAGTTTTCGCCAGAGAGGCCATAAAGGCGTCCATGGTCCTTTCCGACTCGGTGGCCTTAGAGCCTCGATGGTTGTTGACGCCGGCAGCGTCGGGGAAATCCCTGAGAAGGCCCTGGACCACTCCCTCGATTCTCTCCGGAGAGCTGTCCACTCCGATCAGATAGGCTCCATGGCCGTCGCTGTCCACCAGAGCCTGCATAGGCAGATGGACTATGTAGGGCTGTCCCTTTCGGCGGGCCAGGTCCATCACGGCAGCGCCGTGGGCGGTCTGGGGCAGCACGGCCCAAGTGGCCTTGAGAGAAAGACCAGCGATCTCTTCAGCTATGGCCAGGCTGTGGCCGAAGTCGTCGATGACCAGGGCAAGCCATGGCTCAGTCCACTCTTCTTCCGGTTCCTGCCGAGGTGCAGGCTCCGCCGAAGGGGCAAGAGAGGCAGTCTCGCCCTCCTTTTCGGCCTCCGAGTCCTCCCCAGGCTCTTTATGGGAGAGCGGGGCCGCAAGCTGATCCTGGGAGACTGGCGAGAGAGGCGCCCCGGTGGAATAGGAAGATTGAGGCTCTTCCTGAGGGACCAGAAAAAGCCCCAAAAATCCCACGGCCAGGCCCAAAAGCAACGATATGACTATCTTGGGCTTTCTTTTTTTGGCCTTTCTTTTCGGCCTGAAGATCAATTCTGCTCCTCTCCTTTGCCGCTATTCTCCTGGTTTTCTTTTTCGTTTTCTTTCGTTTTCTTTTTCCTGAGGCGCTTGAGAAGAGATCTCTGCCGCCTCTTCAGGCTCTTACTATTTGATGGCTTTGGGGCGGCCTTCGGAGCTCTAGGAGTCCGGGTCATCACCATGGGAGGACTTTGTCTCCGAGGCGAAAGCCGCGATCAGCTCTTCCCTGGACTCTCCGGCGATCTGGCGAAGCAGCACCGCGCGGGCGGTCTGAATCTGGGTGTCCTTCTCGGGTTCCCTGGACCACTCGCCTTCCACGGCGATGTCCGGCTCCAGGCCCACGTTATCGATGGTCACGCCAGAGGGAATATAGTACCTGGCGATGGTCACGTAGATTGCCGAACCGTCGGGAAGGTTGAACAGAGTCTGCACCGATCCTTTGCCGAAACTCTTCTGGCCCACCAGTATGGCCCTGTGGCGGTCCCTGGTGGCTCCAGCCACGATCTCCGACGCGCTGGCGCTGCCCTCGTTGATGAGCACCACCAAAGGCAGGTCCGTCAGCACACCCTCCTGGGCGGAAATTTTATCGTTGGCTTTCGGCACCCTGCCCTGGGTGTAGACCAACAGGCCTCCGTCGATGAAAAGATCGCAGATGTCCACAGCCGATTCCAAAAGGCCCCCGCCGTTGTTGCGCAGATCCAAGATCAAGCCCTTGACGCCTCGTTTTTTCAGCTCTATCACAGCGTTGCCCACTTCTGGGGCGCTGGGGACGATGAATTGGCTGAGCCTGATATATCCGATGTCCTGGTCCAGCACTTCAAAGCGCACCGACTTGAGCTCGATGATCTCCCGGACCATGGGGAATTCCAACAGGTCCGGCTCGCCCTCGCGGCGGACCCAGACCGTTACGGGATCGCCGGCTTCGCCCCGAAGGAGTTTCACTATGCGCTCCATCTCCCAGCCCAGGACGATCTCGTCGTCCACCTTCACTATCTGGTCCATGGGCTTGAGGCCAGCCCGATCGGCCGGGGTGTCCTCGATGGGACTGATGACCAGCGTTTGGCCGTCCCTCTGGCCGATAGTGATCCCCAGACCGCCATATTTGCCCTGGAAGGCGATCTGCTCCTCCTCCAGCTCTTTAGGCGTCACAAAGCGGGTATAGGGGTCTTCCCAGGCGGAAATCATGCCCTTCATAGCGCCGTAGACTATGGTCTCCTCGGGGACCTTTTTTTCTTCCGCGTCCACCTGATAGGCTTCGATAATCAACCGGGCCTGTTTTAGCAGCATCAGGTCGTTGGAGCTGAAGGGCACTATCTGCGAAAGAGGCAGCGTGTCGGCCACCACCTTGGGCAGCCAGAGGGCCAGGGCAAAACCAACACAGAGACCTATCAGCAGATCTCTATATTTTTTTACTTTTTTCATAACAGCCTCCCTACCTATCGAGGTATTTCAGAGGATCCTGGGCCTTTCCGTTGACGCGCACTTCAAAATGGAGATGGTTTCCCGTGGCAACGCCGGTGGCTCCGACCTTGCCGACGGGCTCGCCTTCATTCACTCTCTGGCCCTCCTCCACCAGAATGGCGCTCATGTGGGCATAGACCGTGGAAAAGCCGCTGCCGTGGTCTAAGATCACCACCTGACCGTATCCCCGGAGCCAGCCGGCGTAGAGCACGTCTCCAGCGGCCCCGGCTCCCACCGGGGTGCCCTTGGGCGCCGGGACGTCGATTCCGGTGTGGGCCGATTTTGTCTTGAACTGGGGGTGAATTCGAGTCCCGAAGTTGCCGCTGAGCTTTCTCTGAGGAATGGGCCAGGAAAATTTTCCCTTGTGGGTCAGCTGGGGCTTTGAATCGCCCTTGCCCTCCTGTCTTCTTCTGCGGGCCTCTTCCTCCTTTTTGCGCATGAGCTCGCTGATCTTCTGTTCCAGCGCCTTCTGGTCCTCTTCAAACTCCCGCACGGCCTGCTCGTAATTTCTTTTTTCCTGGTTCACCTTCTGGATCAGCTTTTCTCGCTGTTGCGAGGCCTGCTGGTTCTCGGTCCTCTGCCGTTGAAGGTCCCTTTTCCTCTGCTCCAGCTGCTGTTTCTGGCGGCTGATGTTCTCCATACTGGCCTGGATCTTGAGTTGTTCCTCCTGGAGCGATTGGATCATCCTTTGATCCTGGTCGGCCACGTAGCGCAGCATATAGGCGCTGTTGCGCAGTTCCAGGGAATCTCTGGCCGAGAGGAGCAGGCTCAGCTCCGCTTGGCCCCCGTATTTGTAAATCGCCGTCAGCCGCTCGCCCAGAAGAGACTGGAGTTCCGAGGCTCTGGCGCTGCGGCTCTTCAAGTCGGCCTCCAACGACGAAAGGTCCTGTTCGTTTTTCCTGATCTGCAGGTTCAACAGATTGATGTTCTCTTCCGAAAGCCTAGCTTTCTGGTCGTAGGAGTCCTTTTCCTGCAGGAGGCTGTTGATCTTCCGCTGGGACCGTTGTATTTCCTGGTGGTAGCGGCGGATTTGGCTCTCGGTTTTCGCCAAAGAGGCTTCGGCGTCGGCGATTTGACTGTCGTAATTGTCACCGGCAGCGGCAGGACCCCTCAGAAGCGCCGCCAGCAAAGCTGCAATAATTGCACCTCTTTTCATGATTCCACGCCCTCCTGGCCCTTTGGCCCTATCAAAGGGGTTTCGAAGTTCTCTTCACGTATCGTCCCGCAGCCCAAGCGCTGCAGAACCAGCCGGTCAAAAATCCCGCCGAGAGAATTGTCTGATCGATGGTCATCAGAAGGGACATTTCCCTGCGGAGATTCAAAAAGGGCAGTGCCGACCTTAGGCTTTGAATCACTGCGCTGTAGCCGCCATGGAGCATTCCCACGGCCAGAATGGAGCCTAAAAATCCCAGGACCATGCCCTGAAGGACAAAGGGCGAGGCCACGTAGCGCTTGGTGGCTCCCACCAGAAGCATCACGGCGATCTCGTGGCGCCGGGAATAGACTCCGATACGGATTGTATTGTACAACACCAGAGAACTGACCAGTAGAGAAATGACCAGGATCACCACAGTCCCCTTGGAAATAACCGACGATATATTGATAAGCCGCTCCGCCAGCGTCCCAGCGTAGACTAGATCGTCCACTTCCGGCAGCGGCGAAAGCTTTTGGACCACCGCCGAGACCGCTGGGGCGTTGCGGACCTGGATTTCCACCGTCCAGGGCAGAGGATTATCGCCCACCATAGTCACAGCTCTGGCCTGGGCCCCCATTCTGGCCCTCAGCCGCTCCATGGCCTGATCGGGGGAGATCACGGTCAACTGGGCTATCGAGGGATCGGTCTTGAGCAGGTCCAGCACCTTGGCGGCTCCTTCCTGCTTTTGTGAAAAGGCCTGGACCACCAGATCGCTTTCGATGTCCGCGGCGATATGGCGGATGGACATGGCCAGCATCGTGCTGGCTCCCACCAGGAAGTACATGGCCGCCGCCGTCAGCAGCGTCAGGACGCTGACGCCCCAATGGCGGCACAGCAGCCGGACCGTATCCCGAATAATGTAGCTAAAGGTCCCCATCGCTGCTGTACCTCCCCTCCCGCTCGTCCCTTACCAAACGGCCCTGATGGAGCTCCACCACCCGCTGACGGTAGGTATTGACCAATACTTGGTCGTGGGTGGCCACGATCACGGTGGTCCCGGCGGAGTGGATCGACAGCAGCATCTGCAGCACGTACTCCGCAGTGTGGGGATCCAAGTTGCCCGTGGGCTCGTCGGCGAGAAAAAGGGCTGGCATGTTCACAATGGCCCTCGCGATGGCCACCCGCTGGCACTCGCCGCCGGAAAGCTGTTCCGGATAGAGAAAACGCCGGCGCCAGAGCCCTATTTGATCTATCACCTCGTTGACCCGTTCCCGCACGTCGTTTTTAGAGAATCCGCAGACTTCCAAGGGAAAGGCCACGTTTTCCCAAGCCGAAAGATGGGGCAGCAATTTAAAGTCCTGGAAGACCACTCCCACGTCCCGCCGGAAAAAAGGGACCTCGGACCGGCGAAGCTCTCTCAGGTTCACGCCCCCTACGGTCAGCTTGCCCTGTGTGGGGATCACCTCGCAGGTCAACATACGCAGCAACGTGGTCTTGCCGGATCCAGTTTCTCCGATGAGGTAGACAAAATCGTTTTCCGGTATGGAGAGATAGAGGTTGCTTATGGCCTCCACGTTGGGGGGAAAGACTTTCGTCAAACCGGCTATCTGGATCTCCACGAGCTAGCGCCTCCTCATCGTCCAGGCCTGGACGGCCGCACTTACGATTTCCCGGCTGGAAAGGCCGTAATAGTCCAGAAGCTCCCCGGCGGTGCCGCTTTGACCGCTCCGGTCCTTCACCGAGACCGTCTTGACGGGAACGGGATAGTGACGGCTGCAAAGCGACGCTACAGCTTCCCCCAATCCGCCGCAGTGGGAGTGCTCTTCCGCCACGACACAGCATCCCGTACGGCGAACCGACGATAGAAGGGGCCCCTCAGCAAGGGGCTTAATGGAAAAACAGTCGATAAGGGCCGCGTCGATCCCCTGATAGGACAGGATTTGGGCTGCTGCCAGGGCCTCCTGTACCAGTATCCCGCAGGCGCAAAGGGTCACGCCCGTGCCGTCCCGCAGCAACTGACCTAGGCCCTGTCCCTGGTCCAGGCCGGCGGGCCGTTCCAGATCGTCCACAGCCAACGACGAAAGGCGCAGATAGAGGGGGCTGGGATCTTTAGCGGCCCTGCGGATGAGGTGCTCCGCCACGGCGCTGTCGGAGGGGACCTGGACTTTCATGTCCGGCAGAGAGCGCATCAATGCCAGATCCTCCAGCATCTGAAGCTGCGCTCCCCCTTCGCCGGCCGTAAGTCCTGAGGCACAGGAGATAAAGCGCACCGGCTGTTTTGCCAAGGCGATTTCTCCGCGCAAAGCGCCGTAGGCGCTGGGAAGCAGCCTCCAGGCAGGAGCGCAGATCCAGACCTCTTTCCCCGAAAGGGCCAGTCCAGAGGCTAGAGCCACCATATCGAGATCACCCATAGCCATATTAAAGGTCCGATGCGGAAAGCCTTCGCTGAAGGGGCGGACAAGGCTTTCGTCCACAAGATCGGAGTAGAGCAGGACCATAGAGGGGCTATTTTCTCCGAGCTCCGCTAGGACTGATCCGGCCCGTTCGATCATGGATGACTTCATCGCCTATTCCTCCTTTTCCAATTCCTCCAGCGCCCGCTCTGCCAAGGCCCAGGAAAAAGGACTTTCCGAAGACTTAAAATCTTTCTCGATAAAGGATACCCCTTTGCCGCGAAGGGTGTGGGCCAGGATGACCCTGGGACCAGAGCTGGAACTGCCAAAGGCCTGGAGCAGGCTCTGAAAATCGTGGCCCTGGGCTTCTAGAACGGTCCATCCGAAGGCCTGGAATTTGTCCGCCAAGGGCGCCATATTTCTCGCCGCCGCCTCGGCTCCGCCCTGCTGTAGAGCGTTTTTATCCACCACCAGCGTCAGATTGGAAAGGCCCCAATGGGAAGCCGTCAAGGCCGATTCCCAAAGTCCTCCCTGTTGGAGTTCGCCGTCGCCGATGACGCAGAAAACCCGCTCGGGGCTGTGGTCGATGCGACGGGCCAGGGCCATGCCGGCGGCGATGCCCAAGCTCAGGCCGGGAATGCCCGTAGTGGCGTCCACTCCAGGGGTGTGTTGGCTATCGGGAATTCCCTGTAGGATGCCGCCAAGGCGGCGAAAACTCCACAGGTTTTGGCGGCTGAAAAAACCTCGATGGGCTAACACGGCGTAGAGGGCCGCGCAGCCCTGGCTCTTTCCAAAGACAAGGCGGTCCCGGGGGCCAGCGGTCGGGTTTTCCTCCTGAAAGTTCATGACCTTCCAATAGAGGCAAACCAGAATATCCAACACCGAAAAGGCCGAGGCAATTTGCCCCGTCTGGGAAAGGCCTATCATGCGGATCACGTCTTTCCGGGCCTGTCTGGCCTGCTCTGTCAAGACCGCCAGATTTTCCGCTTCCATTACTTCATCACCTCGTTCAGGCATTCCCTGAAAAGACGGTCCAGGTCCTTCTTGGCTTCTTCCAGTTTTTCAAACCGCGCCGATTCAGCGGCTTTAGGAATTCCCATGGACCACAGGGGCAGGCCCCATTGCTCCGCTAAGCTCTCCACCTTGGGATCGTAGGGTATCAAGGTGCAAGGGACCCTGGATATCAGCGAAAGGACGCCAAAATGGAGCCTCATGCCGAAGGCCCATCGGGCTACCCCAAAGGCCTGGGCCATGTTTTTTTCATCCACTCTAAAGATGCCCTGGAGGTGAAGCTTTCCCTCCCGTTCCAACCTCTCCATCAGCCCTTGATCCTCTGGAGCCATGGCGACGCCTATCTTCAGCACCCCATCGGGGGGCTGGAGAGCCTCAAAGGCCTCGGCGGCCCTGTATTCCAAGTCATGGTCCCAGGGGCGCAGGTTGATCAGCCAGCAAGGATTCCCGCTCTGCCCAACGGCATCCAGAGAGCAGCCCAGCGCAAGATCGCAGCTCTCCAAGACCTGGAGTCCCATACGCCTCAACGCTTCCAGAGAAGGGCGGTCCCGAACGGCTCGGACAGAGCAGATCTTGAAGGCGTCTCTTGCCAGGGCCCTGGAAAGGGGCGACCGAAGGGGCCCTATGGATTGGCTGAAAGCCCAGGGGCGGCACCGGGCAGCCTGAGCCATTCGCACCACAGCCCAATAGTAAAGGGGACTTCTCAAGCTACTGCTGTCCTGAAAAAGGCCTCCGCCTCCTAAAAGCAGCGTTTTGCTGCACCTCAGAGCCCGCCAGACCGCCACGGGGCTCCATCGGTCCACGGCGGCCACGGCGTGGCGCCTTTCGCTCTCCGCCACATCGCCCGAAAGCATAGCGATCCCCTCTCTGGGCACCCCCAGGCCAGTCAGCCGGTCGATGCAGGCCCGGGCCAGGAGCTCGTCGCCCAGGTTCCCCATGCCGTAATAGCCGCAAAGCAGTACGGACCAGGGTCTCATGGTCACTGGCTGTCTTGGAGCGCCGCTGCCCTGCGCCAGCCCCACCGTAGACAGGCCAGGGCCGCCAAGGCCATGGAGCCCACCAGGAGGCCGGCCCACCAGCCGTTAAAGACCCGAAGCAGTGTCAGCGATAGAACGGTGTGGAAGTGGCAGAAGCTGTTGACCGCCGACGAAAAAGCCAAGGTGGAGCCCAGGCGAAGGATCTCCCGATAGTGGGGCCACAGCTGAGCCCGCCTCAGATAATACCAAAGGACCAGACAGGGATAGCCCGCCAAGAGCTCCTTGTTCCGAGGACGGGCCACCAAGGCGTTCTCGAGCCACTGGCGGACGTGAGTCTCCAGTGACAGCACAAAGCCGCTGTTGCCGCTTCGCACCAACATCAACAGGGCCGCCAACATGAGGCCGCCGCCCAATAGAAGCTCTCCCCACAGGGGCGGACGGCGGAGGATCTCCGAAAGGGACTCGGGATGTTCCCGCCGCCGCAGGTCCAGCAACAGCACCAGCACCAGGGGCAAAAGCAGCGTTATTTTCACTCCCGAAAAGGTCCTGAGCCGCATCATATAGATGGGTGTGGAGAAAAGGGCCGCCGCCGTCAATCCCCCTGCCAGGACCATCAGCAGCCCCTCCGGGATCCCTCGCAGGGGGGCTCTCCAACGGTCCAGGGCCAGCAAAGCCGCCTCGGTGGCCACCAAGCCGGTGACAAAGGCACCGCCTAATTTGGCAAAAAGACTCACTTTCCATATCAACAGCCCCAGAAACAGCGATAACGTCAGCAATTGCAGGGGCCATCTTGACAGGATCTTTATCGCGAAAAAACGCTCGCTGTAGCGGGCCGCCAGGGTCAGGAGCAACAGCGCCATCGCCACTGCTGCCAGCACAGAGCTATCGCGGTAGTCCATCGGCTGAGGCCACAGCCGTCCAATTCCGCTCTCGTCAAGCCTGGCCCGTATCGTGGCCACGTCGGAACAGTATTCTGTCAGGCTCTGGGGAAGGGAGCGAAATTTATCGCTCCTCAAAAGCAGTATCCTGACCGACCGTTCGTGGGCGGCCCGGAACATCCTATCCAACAGGGTGGAGCGGGATATCTTGCGGGCAACGATCTCTTCGGCCGAGACGCCGTGCATGGACGCCACAGAAGGCCAGGAGGACCAGAGCAGCTGCACGTTGCCAATCTGGGAGGAAAACTCCAACTGGGCTGCCAGAAGTCCCCGTTTCTTTATGAAGTCCCCTAGAGGAACTGTCTGGGGGAAGGCCGCGGAAACTTCGCTGACCGGCGATAAAACCTTGATACTGGGGAAGCTGTCGCAGAGGTATTCAAGGCCACCCAGCAGGTCCTCCACGGTGCCTGTCCTCAAAGGCCTGGGGCGGTAAATCATGGGGACTCCAGCTGAAGAAAGGCTTTCCATCGCCGCCAGGTCGGGCAGAAGGCCCGAGTCCCCCAGGTCCTGTACGGTCCAGGGGACTCTGAAAAGCCACAAAGCCCCGTCCTGACTGGCCTCGCCGTCGGGAAAACGGCGCGCCAAAAATTCTATCTGCCGGGAGGCCTGCTGAGGATCCTCCAACCACAGCACCGTTCCAGCAGGATTGGCGAAAAGCTGCCGCTGCCTTTCCGGAAGGCTGGCAAGGGGAAGGCAGGACACCGACGGCAGGGCTCCCATGCGGATATCTTCCGCCGAATACTCCGGCACGGCAAAACCTGAAATCCCCGATTCCAGCAGAAGGCCGGTCACCGATCCCAAGGGCTCCTTGGCGGCGAAACGCCGCAGCTCGTCCAGGTCTTCCACTATAACGGCGCTGCGGTTGGCCCTCTCCCAGTTTATCCGCCAGAACAGAGACGGCAACGCCAGGACCAGCGCCAGAGCGCAGAGCATCACAAAGGGATTTAGGGTTCTCAAAGTTCCATAGCGTCTCATCATTGTGCCCTCCAGAGCTCTGTAAGGGGAAAGCCCAGGCGCTCCATGATGCGGCCCAGCAATCCCAGAGGCAAGCCGACTACATTGAAGTAATCTCCGTCTATGCTGTGGATCATCATCGCCCCGCGGCCTTGAATGGCGTAAGCTCCGGCCTTTCCTCGGTGTTCCCCTGTTGCCACGTAGCTGCGGCAATCCTCTTCCGAAAGGCGGCGGAAATAGACTCGAGTGGTCTCGCAGTCCTGAAGCATCCGGCCCTGCCAGACCACGCAGAGTCCGCTGTGGACCCGATGGAAATTTCCGGACAGATTTTTCAACATGGCCAGAGCCTCCTCGTCGGATCGCGGTTTTCCGTAAATTTCCCCAGCCCTATCCACCACCGTGTCGGCACCTATGACCAAATGATCTGGAAAAAGACCGGCGCCACGCTGGGCCTTAAGGCCGGCCAAGCGGTAGGCAGTCTGTTTTGGCAGTTCACCGGGAATCGGCGATTCGTCCACGTCCACCGGGTAGACCTCAAAGTTCCATCCCAATCCCTGGAGCAGGTCCCTTCGGCGGGGGCTGGCCGAAGCGAGAAGGATCTTGACCTTTGAGAACTCCATAGTCTTCGCCTCGCTTATAAAAACAGTGCGACAGTGCCCAGGGCCGCGCAGTAGGCCGCGAAAAAGCGCCAGCGCCCCAGAGTCACCACTCGATAAAAAATCCTCAAAGCCGCCAGGCCTGAGAGGAAGGCCGCCACCACTCCCCAGGCCCATCCATGGGGAAGGCTGAGAGAAGTCAGATCACCCAGCTCCAAAAGGGCGGCTCCGGCTATAGCCGGCAAGGACAGCAAGAAGGAGAACCGGAAGGCCTCACGGACCGAAAGGCCCCAGATCAATCCCATGGCTATGGTCGCTCCCGATCTGGAAATGCCGGGAAACACCGCCAGCCCCTGCACTATGCCGACTAAAATGCCGGTCCCTATCCCCAGAGGTCTCTCCGATTTCCTCAGGAAAGAAGTTCCCAGGAGCAAAGCGGCGGAGACCCAAAGGCCCAGCGCCACCGCCCGGCGGGACAATAGGGCCATCTCCACCCATGGTTTTAAGGACAGCCCGATCAGCGCAGTGAAAAGGGAACCCGCCACGACGGCCCATCCTAAACGCCATCCTTCGCTGCGGCGGTCCCCCCAAGGCACCAGCCCCAAGAAGAACTCCCCTGCTAGGGTCACTATGTCTCTCCCAAAATAACAAACCGTGGCCAGGAGGGTAGCGCCGTGCAAGAGCAGATCGAAGGCCAATGGGGCCGTGGCCCCGGTGATCTGCTGAAAAAGGGCAAGATGTCCGGAGCTGCTCACCGGGAGAAACTCCGTAAGCCCTTGAATCAATCCCTGAAAAATGCTGTTGTACTCCATCGCCCCTATCCTCCTAACACCCCTTAGGGCCTTAAATCAGCCCCTGGCTTCTCAGCAGATAAAACCATAACGTCAAAGTGAAGCCGCTGCCCAACGTAGTCAAGGCCACCACATTGGTGGTCAGCACCCCTTGATGTCCCATATTGCGAGCCATGACGAAACAGCTCACCGTGGTGGGAGAGCCCAGCATCACCGTGATAGCCACCAGGGCCTGATAGCGATATCCCAGGGCTATGGCCAAAGGCAGGAAAAGGGCGCAGAGCAGCAACAGCTTGATCGCCACGACGCCCAGAGCGCTTTTCAGGCCCTGAAGAGCGCCACGGCCGTCGAAGGAAGCCCCCATAGCTATCAGCCCCAGCGGCGTAGCTATGTTATGGATGCTGCCTAAGGTTTTCTGGACGATCAGGGGCTGAGCGGGGCCCCACAATGCCCAGGCCACGCCGGCCAGGATGCCCAAAATCAAGGGATTAAGGGCGATGCCCTTCAGGGTTCGAGCCGCCATGCTCCAGCCCAAGGCCTCTCTGCGGGGGCCCGTGAGGGCCAGAATCGTCACGGAAGCCATGTTGTACAGCGGCACGCTGGACAGCACCATCAAGGGGCCTATTCCGGCCTGACCGTACATATTGCGCACAAAGGCGACGCCCAAAAGGGTGGCGCTGCTCCGAAAGGCCCCCTGGATAAACTCTCCCCGCAGGGAAGGATCCTTGAGGTACCGAGAAAGCAACCAGGCCAACAGGATGCTGATGCAGGTGACCACAGAACAGAAAAGGACGAAGGAACTATCCCAAACCTCAGCGATATTTGAAAGGCTGAGCTCGTCGAAAAGCATCACAGGCAGGGCGACCTTAAAGACGAATTGATTGGCATCGTCCACAAATCGCGCTGATATCAAGCCGGCTTGCCTGAAAAGGAGGCCCAGTACCATCAATAGAAAAATCGGCATAGTGGCATTAAGGCTGAAAATCAAATCTTCCACAGGGCAACGCACCTACCTTATGTGCAAATTTGTGCAGATAAAATTCTCGCAGCGGCGGTCTCGCTGAGGTGGTCAGAAGCTCCAAGGAGAGACCGTGGAAAGGCCTCCCCTAAAGGGTCCCCTGACTATGGCTCTATGCGGGATATGACGGGGATAACGCAGGAAGAAGAGCGGATGTGCTTCCGCAGCAATTCCTTGCAGCGCAGCGAAATCTGGCGTTTCAGCATTTCGTCGCTATCGGCCCCTCCCCGGTTAACGGTGCGCCGCACCACATCTATAAATTCCCGGCGCATGGCCTCGGCGTCCTCCAGATGGATTTGGCCGTAACTCTCGAAAAGGGGATCGCAGGCCAACTGCCCCCGACCGTTCAGAATTAAGCTCACTACCATGACGCCGCTTTCGGCCAAGTCCTGGCGCTCCTGAAGGAGGGACCCCTCGGTGGCCCCCAAGGCTAAGCCATCGACCAACACCGCCCCCGCGGTGACCCTTCCGCTGCAGTGGGCGCCCTGGGCGGTGATGGTAAGCACTTCGCCGTTTTCCATCAAAAATATATTGTTTGGAGCCACTCCCACTGCCTCTGCCAGCTGGCCGTGACGGACCTGCATTCGGTATTCCCCGTGGACCGGCACGAAGTAGCGAGGTTTTATCATGTCCAGCAGCATCTTCATCTCTTCGCGGGAGGCGTGCCCGGAGACGTGAAGTCCTTGCTCTTTCTCGTAAAGGACCTCACAGCCCAATTCGAAAAGCTGGTTAATGGTGCTGCTAACGGTCTTTTCGTTGCCCGGTATGGGGTTGGCGAAAAGGGCTACCACGTCCTTGGGGCCAAGGCGGACCCTGTGGTGTTCTCCCCTGCTCATCAGAACCAGGCCGGAAAAGGGCTCTCCCTGGCTGCCGGTGGTCATCACGATCAGCCGAGCCGGCTGCAGTGAATCGATTTCACTGAGGGGGATGATGACTCCAGGTTCCGCCGAAAGATAGCCCAACCGTAGGGCTAGCTCCACGTTGCTGACCATGCTACGCCCAGCGAAGGCCACTTTTCTGTTGAACCGCGCCGCCGCGTCCAGCACCAGCTGAACCCGGTTCAGGTTGCTGGCAAAGGCCGAGATCACGACCCGCCGGTTCCTATAGGTCCGCAGCAGGCGATCCAGAGGCCCCACCAGGGTCCTTTCCGATTTCGTAAAACCCTCCCTCTCCGCATTGGTGGAGTCGGCGCAGAGCAGCAACACGCCCTTGCGGCCCAATTCGGCGAAGGAGGCGTAGTCAGTCCCCCGTCCGTCCACCGGAGTGGGATCCAATTTGTAATCGCCGGTATGGATGACCGTCCCAAGGGGCGTCTCCACGGCCATGGCCACGGCATCAGGAATGGAATGGCAGACCGCTATGAAGGTCACCGAAAAAGCGCCCAGCTTGATGGTGTCACCGGCCTGGACCTCCATCATTTTGGGCTTGTAGCGGGGATTTGATTCGGCCAGCTTTTGCCCCACCATCCCCAGAGTAAGGCGAGTCCCGTAAAGGGGGACGTCGTACTTGGGCAGCACAAAGGACAGGGCTCCGATGTGATCCTCGTGGCCGTGGGTCAGCAGGATGCCTCGAATTTTATCCCTGTTCTCGTCCAAATAGGACGTGTCGGGGATCACGAAATCTATTCCCAGCATGTCCTCGTTGGGGAACATGAGCCCGCTGTCGATGACAATCATGTCGTCGCCGTATTCCAGCACGTACATGTTCTTGCCGATCTCCCCCATCCCACCAAGGGGGATGAATTTCAGGGCCGGCGCCGTCTTAGAGCCCTTGCCGGCGGCCCGTTTTGTCAAAAGGGACTTGGACTTTGGCCCGGCGTTCGATCTGGAGCGGCTCCCCCGAAAGGAGATCCTCTTTTTGGCCGAAGACTTTGCCGGGGACGAAGGTTGTTCCCGATCCTTGTGATTTTTTGCACCATCAAAAGACTTCTTTTCCATCAATTTTCTCTATTCCTCGATTCATTATAGTTCATTGCAGGCAGAGAACCGCCCAGGCCATAGAATTTGCCAGAGAGCGCCTCATCTGCTAAAATTCGTTTTTAAAGCCAAGACCTTTGCCTTTTGGGACAGGTCCCATCACACTACATCGGAGGTTTTTGACGTGGCTGACCACAAGCGCAATGACGAAGTCATCCTCATGACCCAAGAGGGCTACGACAAACTGAACAGCGAGCTCAAACAGCTTCGCAGCGAAGAGCGCTATAAGATCGCTCAGCGCATCGAGGAAGCCCGCTCTTTCGGCGATCTCAGCGAGAACGCCGAGTATGCTGCCGCCAAAGACGACCAGGCCAAGCTGGAGGGGAAAATCCAGAGTTTGGAATACCAGCTGAGCCGGGCCAAGGTCATAGACAGTGCCAGCCTTGACGGGTCTCATGTGGCTGTGGGGACCTCAGTGACAATCATGGACATAACCCACAACAAGGAATTCGTCTACGCCATCGTCGGTTCCGAGGAGTCGGACCCAAAAAACGGCAAGATCTCATCGGTGAGCCCCGTTGGGCGGGCCCTGATGAACCGCCGGGCCAACGAAGAGGTGCTCGTCAAGGTCCCCATGGGAACCCGGAAGCTCAAGGTCCTGCGCATCGAAGTACTCTAGATGATAAAGCCCGAAGGGGCTCTTGAAAACCTTGAAAAAGGCCTCGTCCCCAAAGACGAGGCCTTTTTCGTGGGAACCTCTCGGCGACTTCCCCTATTCTACTCTATACCGAGGCTGCAGAGGCTCGGAGCTGTCTATATCGACGGTCAGCATTTCTGCGTAAGACTCGCCGGGGGCCTGGAAGGGATTGGCTCCAAAGCTGTTCTCGGTCATGCTGGGAGTTCCAGCCGTGCCAGGGCCGGAATAGACCGAAATCTCTTCCAGCTCGTAGATATCCTCGGCCTCCTGTTCCATCTGGGTTACCCTGCGGGGCTTCCGGACCGGCAGGCGCAAAGGCCGTCCAAAGGGGTTGCTCAGGTACTTGTCGCCGATGCGCACGGCTGTGCCGGGGAACGCCGTGATCTCAAAGGAGAGGGCGTACCAGTCATCGTCGTCGCCGCTCAAATCGTCTTTGATCGTAAAAATCCAGCGGGTGCAGCAGTTGTTATCGTAGGTCAGGATATAGCCCAACTCGTCGAGATCCCGGCTCTTCTCGTCGGGCGACATATCGATGATGGCCTGAACTTGGATGGTCCAGTTCGGGGCAAAGCGGAACCCGATCCGCTGATACAGCGAATCCGAATCGTCGTAGTCATCCCAACCGCGCCGGAAGGCCGACTGTCCTGAAACCCGACGCTGCTGGAAAGCGGTTCCCAGCTCAAAATCTCCGCTGGAGAACCGGACCCCCATCGTGCCAATGGAGATTCTATGCTCGCTGTCGCCGGAGTCGTTGTAGTTGTAATCCCAAAACTGCCCCTTGAAGAAGGGGACTATATCCCATTCCCCGGCCTTCATGGCGTATTCCGTGTAATACTCCACTCCCCAGGCCTCGCGCTCGATCCAATCGGTGCGCACCCTGGTCCCGGTCTCCTGGAAGCGGCCCCAGCCGCCCTTGGCGCGCAGGTACTGGGAGAAGGATCCTATGTGAAGGCCGACCCAAGGGGATACTAGCTGAATTTCCGGATCTCTCCACAGAGTGGTGTCGTAATCGGATCTTCCCGCGCGCTTGTTCACCGAAAGCTGCTCTCTCTGGCTCCAGTTCACTTTCATCGTCCAGCCGGCGTATTCCATATTAGCTCCCCAGAAAGGCCTAGAGGCGATTTCTTCCTCGTCGGGATCGTAAACGTGCTTGTCCCCTACGTACACAGAGATCCATTCGGCCAGTCTCTGCTCTATCTTGCCCTCCCATTCGAAGCCCGTGGACCAGTAGCCCACGCCCAGGTCCACGTGGCCGTTCCTCCAAAACAGAGTCCCCTTGCTGAGGATGCCCAGCTCTTTATCGCTGTCGTAGCCCAGCATGGGCATGAAGTTCCGGCTCCTTCGGTTGGCTCTGGCCACGTAGTCGAAGGGGTAGGTGAACAAATAGGCTCCGCCGAGATAGACCCTCGGCGTTTTGGAGATCACCCACTTGCCGGGCACCACCACCATGCGCTTCGACGAAAGAAGGTAGTGCTGATCCTCCGACAGCTTGCAGGTGGTGAATTTAGAGCTTTCCCAACGCATCACCGTAGCGTCGGGCGCCGAAGAAGCGGTGTATTTGCCGTGAAGCCACTGATCAGCCCGGGCCTGTTCGGCAGGGGCGATCCTGACCCGTTCGGCCTTGATATAGGTGGCCCCCACACCAGAGGGTGCTACCGCCGAGGGGTAGGTCAAATAGCCGCTGCGGTCGTGGATGTTGTATTCCAGGTAGTCGCCCACGACGGTGCCTCCTTCGCCGGTCAGGACGACTGAGGAGCCAGGCAGCGAATAGGCCCTCACAAGGCCGGTCTCGGGCTCCATCAGGACCTTATCGGCCCTGACCTCCATAGCCCCGTAGCGGAAGACCACTTCGCCCTCGGCCATGGCCACGCCCATGCGCTCTATGTACTGAATATTTAGGGCGTCTAAAATTGCTTCCTGCTCCTCCCCGGCGGCCAGCGCCACCGACGAGAAGACCAGGAGACAAAAGGCGCTTAGGATCCGAAGGAGGCCCTTTGTCCGCTCTATTCCTCGCTCCACCATAGTATCGTTCCACCTTCGACTCGAATACGTTTCTGGGCGTCCATTTCGGCCCTCGCTCCATCCAAAGCGAAGGTGTCGCCTCTGACCACAACGCCTTCAGGGAAAATCCAGCGATCTTCCCTCTGCCGCCAAATTGCCCTGGGACCTTCCCACGTAAAGGGATGGACTTCTCGGATCCAATCGCCTTTAGGGTCATCTAAGATCAATTCCTCCTGCTCCCGCAGGAATCGCCCAGAGGGAGCCCACAGGTGCCGGACGCCGCCCTGACCGGTCAGGTCCGAGGCGATCCCCTCCATGCGGTCTTCCCGGCTATAGCGGAACACCTTATGGGCCGTGACATGCCAAAGGTCCTCACCCACAGGGCGGGTGACCTCTACGTCGTCCAATTCTATGGGAATTTCTTCCCTTGCCGCTGGAATTTCATCGTTCAATTCCAGGTCGCGGCGCATACTCCACGAAAAAAAAACTATAAAAGCAACCGTCGTCACCAAAGCCAGAAAATAGTGGCTTCGCCACTGCATGTCAGCCATCCTTTCGGGCACCGCCCGTTTCAGCGCAAAAGCGGGCCAGGCAGATACGTGAACAGAACAAGAGTCCTCCCGGCGCAGCCGGGAGGGCTCGTCACCGCCTCTCCAGCAGATCCATAAAGGCCCCGGAGGGACGGGCGCTTATAAACTGTCGATGGCGCTCCTATTGGAATTTTCCGGAGTGGGCGCGGCAGCTTCTCCGGGCAGCTCCAGGGGCTGAAGCATCGCCCGAAGCCCCTCGGGAACGGGATAGGCAGGGACAGTGACGGTCTCCATGGTCTCGGCGTAGACCACCGTGCCTGCGGGGACTTCTTTCGCGTTGCCGCGGATAAAAAATCCTCCCACCAACCCCAGGGGGCCAAAGGCGATGGCGCCGGCTATGCTGGTGCCCGCTGCCGCCACGTAGCTCATCTCGAACTCGCTGGCCTTTTTAGCTTTGCTGCCAATGCCCATGGGAAGCGACGGGGCGCCAAGGGGGATCAGATTGTCCACGGAAATTTTGATCTCCGAGGGGCGGCCAAAGGAGCTGGGCCGTCTCACCAGCTGAACCTCACCCCATGCGTTGCTGCCTCGACTGACTGCCAAATGGTCGCCGATCACCAAATCGTGGGTCACGGCAAAACGTAGGGGATCGCCCTTTCTGGATTGAGCTGGCGTCAAGGTGTCCAGAAGCTCCATCCGCAGAACCGTACCCTGAGGGATCGTCACGGGCTCCCACATCACCACATCAGAGACCACCAGCGACAGGACCCGCTCTACCCGCATGGCCAGAGGCCTGTCGGCCATGGAGGCGCCTTCTAGGCGCTCCTCCAGGACCGGAATCCGGCGGACCAGAGGTTCCAAGGCCCCGTTTCTCTGTCCAAGAGCCCATTCTGCCACGCCCAACTTGAACAACAGCGACGGCTGGCCGTTGGTTCCGCTTTCCAGGAAATTGATCAGCGCTGTCTGACGCTCTGCGATGCTGCCAGGAAGCTCCCGGCCGAAAAGATCCCTCTCCACCGTGTTCAGCCGGGCGATGAGCCCTCCGGTGCGGATTTGACCGTAAAGTATCGTCTCGAGATGATCCACTTGCTGGAACATCAACGATTCGTCGTCGCCGTAAGCGGTGTTTAGGCTTAACAACAGGACCATCAGGGCAAGAAGAATTTTTTTCATAGGGAGGCCTCCTTTAATCAGCGCAGGTAACTCATCGGATTTGTCGGTTTATCGCCGCGCCGGATCTCGAAGTGCAGATGGGGGCCCGTAGAACGACCGCTGGATCCCACGTGGGCGATCACCGTGCCACGAGAAACTCGCTGGCCCTTGCGCACCAGCAGCTTCTGAGCGTGGGCGTAAAGGGTCGTGTAGTTGCCGCTGTGGCGGATAATCACCGTTCGACCGTAGCCGTTCATCCATCCGGAGAAGATCACCTGTCCGTCTCCCGCAGCTTTAATAGGCGTGTGCCGGCTGGCCTTGATGTCGAGGCCAGAATGGAAGGACCGTTTCTTGCCGATGGGATGGCGGCGCCATCCGAAGGGACTGTTAATCCGCCCCGATACAGGCCAGCTAAACCGTCCAGCGGCGTCGGCGGGGGCTTTGGCTACCGAAGGAGCCCGCCCGGAGGCGCCTCCGCCAGCGGAACTGCTCCTGTAGATCGCCACGGCCTGACTGGCGCCGGGGATGAACAGCTCCTGCCCGATCTTCAGTGTGTCCCCGGCCTTGAGGCCGTTGGCTGCCTGGATCGCGATCTCCGAGGCGTCATATTTTTTTGCCAGCCCCGCTACGGTCTGTCCCTTGGTGACTTTGACGCTCATGCCATCTTGGTTGGGAATTCTCAGCTTGGTGCCCGGAGAGATGGCATCAGGATTTTTTAAGGTATTGCAGCCGTAAATGCTGTCCACGGTGAGCTTGAAGGAATTGGCGATGGTCCAGAGGGAATCGCCGTTTTTCACCACATATTCCTGATAAGCGATCGGCTCTGCCTTATGCTTCTCAGCGGCGGCCTTCTCTTTGCGATGCTGCTGCTCTTCCAGCACCGCATCTAAATCGTTCTCGGTACGAGGGATCAGCAGCACCTGGCCCATAGCCAGGCGATTGGGATTGGAAATGTCGTTGGCCTTACAAATGGTGGCCGTAAAAATACCGTATTTCCGCGATATGTCACCCAACAACTCGCCGGAGGCCACGGTATGCTCAATCCAAGGATCTTTCTCGCCTTCGATGCTCTGGAGCATGCTCTCCAAAGCGTCCACTTTCTGGAGCAAAACGCCCGTTTCAGGCAGAGGAATCGAGACTTTGGAAATCCCCAGGGACAAAGGCGGATGGCTCAAGTCCACGGCTTCCTTATCTCGCCGTCTGATCAGCCTGCTGTTGTCGCGGAGATCCTCTTCTAGGACTATCTCATCGAGTACCAGGCCGTTGTCCTCGTATTTGGGGCTAGGCAACGAGACCAGAGGCACCTCATCTAGGGCCTTCAGGTCCAGACTATGGGCTTGCGGCACCGTGGCCGCATAGGCTTCTGAGCGGTTTAACCTCCAAAAACCAACCGATGGGCGCTCTTTGGTCCCCAGGCTGGCCGGAACTTTTCCGAAATGAACCGCGGCAGAGCCACAGCAGAGAGTCAAGAAAGCCATAAACGACATGAGCAGCCAGAAACCTCTGCGATTGGATCTATTTTTTTCCATGGGGCCCACATCACTCCTCATGTATTTGTCCGAGGTTCCCCGATAGCCATAGGTCGGAGGGGGAACGCGCTTTTTCCGAGGCAAAATTCCTACTTTTAAACTCCTCAGCTTATTATACAGAAAGAGAGGCCAAATAACAGGCTTTTTCTCTTAAAAATAAGCCCCTATAAATCGCCTGGCGCACCTTTAGGGATCAGACGTTTTGAATGGTCGACAGGAATTCAGCGTTGCTGGAGCTGCGGCGTAGGCGGTCCAGGAT
>CAZNRB010000015.1:0-23706 GCA_964575405.1 uncultured Synergistaceae bacterium
CGCAGCTGGGCAGGTTTGTCGGCCCAGGCAGCTCCAGCGGCACACAGGTTACTGACGACGAGGCACAGAGCGAGGATCTTTTTCATCTTGCGTTCCTCCTTTTTTAGTGAAACAGAAAATAAATCCAGATACCTCCATTCCCTAATACCCTTTCAAAAATTTTCTACTCTATTGAGATAGTATACTGATGTAATTGTAACAAGTCAAGGATAGAAGCTCGATCAATGCTATTGCAGGGCTAAAACCATAGTGCTAAAAGTTGGAAAAACGATGTTTTAAAGTGGGCGCACATGGCTCCAAGGTTCACAAAGCAATTGTGAGTGTAATAATAGATTTTTTTGATTATGTGTTTATTATAAATGCAGTACCAATAGCGCCAAGAAAGCGAACAATAGTTATAAAATAGGCTATATTTAGAGTTTTTGGGTGGTTTAGGGCTGTTTTTGAAAAATGAGGAGGCTGGTCGTAGCAGTATGTTAGTGCTGTCTCCATGGGACAGGTAAGTCCTCTTTTGGTATAATCTCTTCATCTAATAAGCAGAATTTTTACACTTGACTTAGAATTGACTTGAAAGGTGGTTACGCTATGAGTCACTGTACAGATGCGGTGATTAGGGCGGTGGATCCTCAGATCGCTGATGTGATCCTCCAGGAATACGACCGTCAAAACGGCCAGATAGAGCTGATTGCCTCGGAGAACTTCACCTCTCCAGCGGTGATGGCTGCGATGGGGTCCGTATTGACCAACAAATACGCCGAAGGCTATTCGGGACGGCGTTACTACGGCGGCTGCGAGATAGTGGACAAAGCCGAGATGCTGGCCATCGAACGGGCGAAAGAACTTTTTGGTTGCGATCACGTGAACGTGCAGCCCCACGCTGGCAGCCAGGCTAACATGGCTGTCTATTTCTCGGCCCTTAAGCCCGGCGACACCATTTTGGCCATGAACCTCACCGACGGGGGACACTTGACCCACGGCTCGCCGGTGAACTTCTCGGGGAAGCTTTACAACGTGATCCCCTACGGCGTGAATCGCCAGACTGAACAGATCGATTTCGACGAGCTCCAACAGCTTGCCAGGGAACATAAGCCCAAGATGATCGTCTGCGGTGCCAGCGCTTACCCGCGGGAGATCGACGCCGAAAAATTCCGGGCCATCGCCGACTCCGTGGGGGCTCTGGTGATGTTCGATATCGCCCATATTGCAGGATTGGTGGCCGCCAAGCTTCACAAGGATCCTGTGCCCTGGTGCGACTTCGTGACCACCACCACCCACAAGACCCTGCGGGGGCCCCGGGGCGGTATGATCATGTGCAAAGAGCCCTACGCCAAGGCCGTGGACTCGGCCATTTTCCCGGGCATGCAGGGCGGTCCGCTGATGCATGTCATAGCAGCCAAGGCCGTTGCCTTCGCTGAGGCGTTGAAGCCGGAGTTTAAGGATTATCAGAAACAGGTGCTCTCCAACGCCAAACGCTTGGCACAAGAGCTGATGAACCGTGGATTCCACCTGGTTTCGGGGGGCACCGATAACCACCTGATGCTCATCAACTTGACCAATCGCGGCGTTACCGGCAAGGCGGCCCAGATCGCTTTGGATCAAGCTGGCATTACGGTAAATAAGAACACGGTGCCCTTTGAGACCCTGAGTCCCATGGTGACCAGCGGCATCCGTATTGGCACGCCGGCAGTGACCTCACGAGGCTTCGGCGAAGATGAAATGGTCCAGATCGCCAGCTGGATCGATCGAGTGATCGGCCACGTGGAGGACCAGAAGGTCCTGGCGGAGATCCGAGAGGAAGTCCGGGATCTCTGCTCTGCCAAGCCCCTCTATCCCGGGCTGTATTGACCAAATATGGACGCTCTTGAGAGCATGGGCGCTTAATTTCAAGGCGGCATGTTCTCCGCTCTGGGCCCTTCGGCGATTAGACCGAAGGGCCCTCTTTGTATTTGCAGTCTGGAGATGGGGCGCTCTTTGGCTGTTCTGGTATGGCCGGCTTTCGAACTACGGCAAAGAGATCTTGCAGCAGTTCAGTCACCAACCACAGGCTTCTCGGCCCTTGGGAAGGGATTTTATGTCGCTTACTGCTGGCTTCGGGATTATAATATTTCCCTGTGGAACTGGCCATTTTAAAAGGGCTGAAGCAGTAGGGCGGCGCTAAAGCAGCTCCGGATCTTCTGTATTATTAGAGGCCATGGACGAACTATGGAAAGGAGCCCTTCAATTGATTCGAGCGGTGGTTTTCGATTTCGACATGACCTTGGTGGACAGCGCTGGGGCCATTGGGAGTACTATGCTAGCGGTGGCACGGGAGAAAAATCTGAGAGAGCCTTCCCTGGAGGAGGTGAGGGGCACCATCGGACTGCTCCTGACAGAGGCCTTGGATAGAATCTGGGGACAGGGCGGATCTTCCTGGGCCCATCGCTATCGAGAGATCATGAGGGACAACAACTATTCTGGAATAGAGCCCTTTCCGGATACGGTTCCTCTGTTGAAGGACCTCAGGGATCGAAGGATAGCAGTGGCCGTGGCTTCCAATCGCCATGACGTCCAAGCAGCCATGGAAGCCCTAGGGTTATTGGGGTTCTGCCCTGTGGCCATCGGCGCGGCAAACCTGGAGCCTAAACCGAGCCCCGCAGTATTGCTGGAGGCTCTTAGCAGGCTGGAGAGGAGCCCCTCAGAAAGTCTCTACGTGGGCGATACCGATTTGGACATGGAAGCCGCGGTCAATGCCGGCGTCGGCGCTGTAGGCGTAGTTACGGGAAACTGCGGTCCCCAGGTCCTCAGAAGAGCCGGAGCTGTAAAAGTGCTTTCCCGTTTAGGAGAGCTGATAGATGTTCTCGAGGAGCTGTAGCAGACCATGAAAGAGGGCACAAAGGGCCATTCTACTCTGAGTTGCTGCGATGCTAAAGGAGTTCTTTGGCGGAATTGGGACAAAGGGGCCTTGGAAGAGGCGAAAAAAGCGGATAAACCGGTGTTCTTGATAATCCATCACGGCGGGAGCCGCTGGAGCCACGCTATGGAGGAAAGCTTCAAAAATCCAGAGGTCGTTAAGCTGTTGAACCAGAATTTTGTGGCCATTCTAGCGGAGCAGGAAGAGGTGCCCCATCTTGCCCTAGCTGCCCGAACGCTCTGCCAGCTCATGAACGGTCGGGGAGGATGGCCGTTGAACCTGTTCATGACGCCCGATCGAAGGCCCTTTTTCGCCGGATCCTACATGCCTACAGAGAGCTCCAATCCTCAGATGCCAGGGCTGCTGGATGTGCTGCGGCGGATTAAATGGCTGTGGCTGATGAAACGGGAACAGATGGAAGCGGCGGCTGACTCTTTTCAAGCCCAGTTGGCTCAGGCTCTGCTCCCCGCTGAAGGTCCGCTGCCTGAAGGGTTGAGAAGCCGGGCATTATCGGAGCTATTGGAGGCCTCCGACCAGGAATGGGGCGGCTTTGGACGGCAGCCGAAGTTTCCTCAGGTGCCCCGGCTGCTGCTTTTGGCCTGTCTTTCCGATGATCCCAGGGCCAAAAAGCTGCTAGACCACACCCTGACGGCTATGGCTGCTGGAGCTCTGCGGGATCATCTGGAAGGAGCGTTCCACAGCTATTGCCTGGACCGCCAATGGAGAGTACCCAATCTGGGTCGGCGCTTGATAGATCAAACGGCGATCCTTAGGGCCTATGTGGAAGGCTATAAAATCTTCGAAAGCCCCCTTTACCGCAACGTAATCCAGCGAGGGTTGACGTCGGTATTGGAAAGGCTGAGAAGGGATGACGGGCTGCTGAGCACCGGGGAGAATCTTTTTCATTCGGAGGGGACCAAGGAGGACTATTATCTCTGGACAAAGGGAGAGATTTGGGATATCTTGGGCGAAGAGGGGGCCTTTTTCTGCCAAGCCTGCGGTATTACAGAGGAAGGCAATTTCCCCGATCCTCTGACCGGAAAGAACCAGGGCAAGAACGTTCTTTGGTTGGACCTGGCAGCTTCTGGCTATTCGAATGTATCGGATCTGATGCAAAGGCTGGAGCCCTGCTGGTCCGAGCTGTCGAAGGTCCAACTGAACAGAGACGCTCCGCCTCTGGAAGATCGAGCTGTGACTGCTTCCACGGCCCTTTTTGCCGGAGTGTTGGCTAGAGCCTCTAGGGTCCTAGGAGCTCCCCAATGGGCCCAGGAGTCCGAGAAGATTCTGAGGGCCATGACTGGAACGATGATCCGGGGGACGGAGCTTTTTCACGGTTTCTTCAACGGAGAGCCCCATGGAGAGGCCAACTTGGAGGATTTCAGCGCCCTCATATGGACCTGTCTGGAGCTGTTCCAATCGGGAGGTTCCCAGGAATGGCTGGATCTGGGTGAGCTGTGGAGCCAAAGGGCTCTGGAGACCTTCGGCGATAGGGGAGCCATGGCGTTGATGCCGCCAGGGACGCTGGAGATTATGGCCTCCTGGGATGGCGGCGACGGCCTGGTCCCGTCAGGAAACGCCATGATGGTCCGCAATTTCACGACCCTTTGGGGCCTTACCGGAGATAAAAGCTGGAGAGATCATGGGCGGTCTATTTTGGACTCCTTTGGCGGAGCTCTGAAAGAATATCCAGGAGCCTGCGCGGGCCTGGTCTTGGGAGCTTTTGATCTCACGGGGCCCCCCGGCTCTCTGGAGCTGCAAAATAGAAAGGTCAAATAAAAGAAAAGGCGAAGGTCCCAGGAAGGGGCTTTCGCCTTTTTGCATGTCCCTTTTAATTTTTAAGCATCCTTGCCGGAGCGGTTTTTGCGCCGCCAATGCCAGACGTAACCTCCCACCAGGAGGACGCAGAAGGCCAACAGCCCTAAAGTGATCTCATGAAGGCGGCTGTCGATCAAAGCCTGATTTCGGCCGAGCCAATAGCCTATCATAGTCAGGATTAGGACCCAGAGCCCCGCGCCGAGACCTGTGTAAAAGGAAAACTGGAACAAGTTCATACGGGCTATGCCCGCCGGCAGCGAAATGTATTGCCGGATCACAGGGATAAGGCGCCCCACGAAGGTGCTGATGTGGCCGTGCTTTTCAAAAAAACGGTCCGCTTTGTCCAGAGATTCTGAGGAGACGAAAAAGTATTTGCCCCATCGCTCAAAAAAAGGACGGCCGAAGCGGACAGCGATCCAGTAGTTGAACCAGGCCCCTAAAAGGCTGCCGAAAAGTCCTGCCAGAAGGACCAGCGACAGAGAGAGTTGCCCTTCGTGGGCCAGATACCCCGCCGGAGGCATCACCACCTCGCTGGGAAAGGGAAAGAAAGAGGACTCCAAGAACATAAGCCCGACAATGCCGGCATATCCCATATTACCGACGGTCCGCACGAGCCAGCTGACCATTTCTCCGAACATCGGTTCACCTCCCGTTAGAATTTGCTTTTCCATAAGATCAGTAGACGGCTAGCCATTATACCGAGCCATAAAGGACCTTCGGATCGGAAAAATTTCGTAACGAAAGGATCATGTTTTTGTGTCGGAAAAGGCCCTGCCGTGATAAAATTCTGAGGATTAATGGGGCCCAATTTGACGCTCCAAGGGGGTGGTTGACGATGTATCTTCCCTATTGGGACAGCGATTTAGACGTGGAAGTAGGACCTTGGGGGGCCGTCAGCCCCAAGAGCGGGCCTCTTTTTTCGTCGGGACTTAACCCCTTAATGGCAAGGATAGCTGCCGGGGCTTTGGCCATGGAGAGCGAATTCCTCTATCTCTGCGGATTGGTGACCGGAGTGGCGGGGACCATGGCATGGGAAGATCCCTTGACGGCCGGAAAACCTCAAGGCCATCTGTCGCTTTTCACCGTGGTTTTTGGCTACAGCCGGCATATGGAAACTCTTTTGGCGTCCTTTTTGGAGAGCCACTCAGAGCTTCGCGGCGGGATCACGGACTGTACTTTTTGGCGCAAGGAAGTTCCCCTGTCCCATTACAAAGTAATCGCCTTGATCGCCCTGCTGCCTTTGATCGACGAAGGAGCTTGCCTTAGGGCTCTGGCCGAGGCCGTGGACCACAAGAAAGACGATCAAAGCCTAATAGCCTATTACGCGGAAAAACTGGGCTATCTCCGGGGCCCCGTACCTTATGAAACCGACAATCCCCGGGGCCTCTCGGTCACGGCAGAGCTGCTGTCGCTGCAGCTCGAGGCTACTTGGGAGGTGCTGGGACCTTCGCCGGTAACTGCTTTGCCGGTCTTGAGCGATTTTTCGGGGGCCCTGACCCTTTCGGAATGAAGCAAAATTCCTGCGCTTGAGCTTTCCTTGTGAACATGATATAATTAATCGAATATAAAAGAGAATAAAGAACGATCAGGTTCCTATGAGAGAAAGGTTCTCTCCATGATGGAACCTGATCTTTTTCTTCGAATGTTTCTGCCGAAGCCTCTCGAAGAGGCTCTCAAGTGGAGGGAATTCTGGATGGCAGTGACGACGAAAAAGAGCACCGGCGCGAAAAAGATGAATATTTCCCGGGACGACATGAGAGTCTACATGGACAGGATCCGTGAGTTGATCATGTTGGGCCGCCAAAACGGCTATGTGACCCAAAAGGATATAGAGAAAATCATCCCCATGGAGTTCTGGAACACCGAAGTCCTGGAAAACGTCTTCGACAACTTGATGGAACTGGGAGTGGAGGTAGTCAGCGACGGCAACAGGGCTCCCGCTAAAAAGAACGCCCCTGAGAAGACCCCTCCCGGAGCTAATGCTAATAAGGAAGGCAAGGGAGCCCCTAAATCCCGAAGTGCTGGGGCTGCCGCTCCGTCGGATTCCGTTAATTCCAGCCATGAGGTGGAACTGCCTTCGGAAAAATCCTTTTCCAGTGCTGATCTTGCCATAGGGAAGGCCAAGAAAGGCAACGGCGACGGTCCCGATTTGGCCGACAGCGGCTTTGATATTCCCGTTTACGGCGAAGAGCTGGGACAGATGGAAGACATGCCGCTGACCGATCCGGTGCGGATGTACCTTAGGGAGATCGGGAAGGTGCCGTTGCTGGACGCAGAACGGGAAGTTGAGCTGGCTAAGTTGGTGGAACAGGGCGACGAGGACGCGAAGCAGCAGATCATCGACGCCAATTTGCGGCTGGTGGTCAGCATCGCCAAAAAGTATATCGGCAGGGGGATGCTCTTTCTGGACTTAATTCAGGAGGGCAATCTGGGGTTGATCAGAGCGGTGGAGAAGTTCGACTATCGCAAGGGCTTCAAGTTCAGCACCTATGCCACCTGGTGGATTCGTCAGGCCATAACACGAGCCATCGCCGACCAGGCCCGGACGATTCGCATCCCCGTCCACATGGTGGAGACCATCAACAAAATGGTTAGGATCTCCCGGCAGCTGGTGCAGCGTCTAGGGCGGGAGCCCACCGACGAGGAAGTAGCCGCCGAGATGGAAATCGATATCAGCCGGGTCGAGGAGATCCGGCGCATTGCCCAACTGCCGGTGTCCTTGGAGACTCCCATAGGAGAAGAGGAGGACAGCCAACTGGGCGACTTTATTGAGGACAGCAACATGCCCAGTCCCGAGGATGCCGCAGCTGGCAACCTTCTGCACGAGCAAATCGAAGAGATGCTTGGGGCCCTGTCAGAACGGGAGCGGGAGGTGTTGCGGTACCGTTTCGGTTTGGAAGACGGCCGGTCATACACCTTGGAAGAAGTGGGACGCCGTTTCGGTGTGACCCGGGAGCGGATACGGCAGATCGAGGCCAAGGCTCTGCGCAAACTGCGCCACCCCAGCCGAAGTAAAAAGCTGCGGGATTTTCTCGAATAGTTCTGTATAGGTGTATACAAATAAAAAGAGCAGGTCCAAGGAAACTATCTCCTTGTGCCTGCTTTTTTGTTTCTCCTTTGTCGGAGACTAGCTGTCCTGATAGCGCTTGGACTGCTCTTCGATTAGGGCCATATCGTCGAAATAGTTGATTTTCATAGCGCCTTTAACCTCTGCCAGAGTCTGGGCAGCAGCTTCTTCGGCCCTTTGGGACCCTTCTTTTAGCATATGGTAGATAGCGGGAATATCCTTTTCGAATTCCCTGCGGCGGCTGCGGATCGGATCCAGTTCCTCTTGAAGGACCGAGTTGAGGAATTTCTTGACCTTTACATCTCCCAACCCCCCTCGGGTGTAGTGTGCTTTCAACTCTTCCAGGTTGGCGTATTCTGGCAGGTAGCGATCGAAATGGTCGGTCTTACAAAAGGCGTCTAGGTAGGTAAAGGCCGTATTCCCCTCCAAATGGCCGGGGTCCTGAACTCTGATATGGAGCGGGTCGGTGTACATGTTCATGATTTTCTGTCTCAGCTCCTAGGGAAAGTCCGACAGATAAATGCAGTTGCCTAGGTATTTGCTCATCTTGGCTTTGCCGTCGGTACCTGGCAGGCGTTGGCAGGCAGCGTTGGAGGGCAGGAGGATATCGGGATCCACCAGGACTTCGCCGTAGACGGCGTTGAACTTTCGCACGATCTCCTTGGTCTGCTCCAACATGGGAAGCTGATCCTCGCCTACGGGGACCGTGGTGGCTTTAAAAGCGGTAATATCGGCGGCCTGGCTTATGGGGTAGGTGAAAAATCCCACTGGAATGGTGGTTTCAAAATGGCGCATCTGGATTTCGGCCTTGACAGTGGGGTTCCGTTGAAGCCTGGAGACGGTGACCAAATTCATGTAGTACGAAGTGAGCTCGCAGAGCTGTGGAATCTGGGACTGAATGAAGATTGTCGACTTTGCGGGATCTAGCCCGCAGGACAGATAATCCAAGGCCACTTCTACGATGTTTTGGCGCACTTTTTCGGGATTATCGGCGTTGTCCGTCAGGGCCTGCGCGTCGGCGATCATGATGAATATTTTGTTGTATTTACCAGAATCCTGAAGCTCCACACGATGCCTCAGAGAACCTACATAATGCCCCACGTGAAGCCTTCCCGTCGGACGGTCACCTGTTAAAATGATTTTTTCCATGATGCTCTCCTTCCAATGGGAGCTCGGCCCCCTTCGTAGTCTTCGGCTTCCTATTGTACTACACCGTAAGACTTGCCGATAAAAAAGAGCAGAAGGGCTTTTAAAGCTCCTCTGCTCTTGTGTAAATTACAAAAAAGGCCGTTTCCCAAAGGAAACGGCCAATTTTTTAGCTCTTACAGGGAGAGCGCCTCCACAGGGCAGACGGAAACGCAGGCGCCGCACTCGACGCATTTGCCGCTGTCCACGTCGGACTTTCCGTCGACCATGCTCAGAGCCTCTACGGGACAAGTGGTCACGCAGGCCTCGCAACCAACACATACGTCTTTATCGATGTTTACTGCCATTAACAAACCCCCCTCTTCATTGTGAATGGATCTAACAATGTGAATATACTATAAAACCGAAAGAAAAACAAGAGCAAAAGACTTTTTTGCTGTAGTTTGTTGAGTCTAACATAAAGAATTATCCCTTCGTACTTTTGAAAAGCCGAGCTAGGTTTATTTTTAAGATAGAATTTAAGAGGCTTTGTTGGTGTGTTGAGTTATGGAGTTCAAAAAATATGTGCAGCTATTAGCTGTTTTGTCACAAAAGAACTCCCATCGGGTCAATCAAAAGGCCTTGCTACGAAAAAAGGACCGAAACGGGCGGCGTTTCGGTCCCCTGGGATCTTTTCGAGCCTTTTGGTCAGGCCTCGTTGCGGGCCTTTTCAGCTTTTTTGCGGGCGTTTAGATCCAAGATGGTCTTGCGGATGCGAACTTCCTTTGGCGTGGCTTCTACCAGCTCGTCGTCGCCAATCCATTCGATAGCCCGGTCAAGTACCATCGTGCGAGGCACATCGAGCTTCACCGAAATGTCCTTTGTGGAAGAGCGGCAATTGCTCATTTGCTTCTTCTTTGTGGGGTTGCAGGGTATGTCGCCGGGGCGGGAGTTCTCGCCGATCACCTCTCCAGCGTAGACTTCCGTGCCTGGAGCGATGAAAAGAACTCCTCGCTCTTGCAGATTTTCCAGTTGGTAGCTGGTCGCTGGGCCAGTGTCCATGCTGACCATGGAACCCCGGTTGCGGCTGGTCACTTCGCCGCGCCAGGGACCGTAGTTTTTGAATCGTGATGCCATGATCCCCAGTCCTCTGGTGTCGGTCATGAAGGTGTTTCTATAACCGATTAATCCTCTGGTAGGAATGTCAAATTCCATGCGAACTACCCCGGTACCCAGAGTGTTCATGTTGACTAGCTCCGCCTTGCGCTGAGCCAATTTTTCGATAACGATGCCCTGAAATTCTCCGGGCACATCGATCATGAGCTGTTCGATAGGTTCCAACGTTTTTCCATTGCTGTCAGTTCTGGTGATGACTTCGGGCCGGGAAACGCAGAGTTCCGAGCCTTCGCGGATCATCTGTTCTACCAGGATAGCCATTTGAAGCTCTCCCCGTCCCGATACTTTCAAGCCGTCGGGGCGCCCTAGGTCTTCTACGCGCAGGGCCACGTTGGTCATACATTCCCGCTCTAATCTAGCCTTGAGCTGCCGTAGCGTCAGGGGCGTTCCGTCCCGTCCTGCAAAGGGGCCGCTGTTCACTAGAAAGAACATGGAAACTGTAGGCTCTTCAATATCAAGCGGAGCCAGGGTTTTGCCGTTCAATTCGGGAGAGGCCAAGGTGTCGCCGATGGTGATTTCCTTGGGGCCACAGAGCCACACGATATCGCCGGCAAAGACTTCATCCACTTCCACCCGTTCGATGCCTCTAGTAACCCAGAGATGGGCGCTTCTTTCAGAGTTGCTGCTGGTAACGTCCCAGCCCTTGTCGCGATTTTCCTCGTTGATCCATTTGGTGTGGCTGTGGACGAAGGAATCTCCCTTGCGATGGCGGCCGGAGATGACTCGGCCGCACCCGATCTGTCCCACGTAGTCGCTCCACGCCAGGGTGCTGATCTGCATCAAAAAGGGCTCGTCCTGGTTTGATGGGGGAGGCGGAACGTGGGCCACGATGGTCTCGAAAAGGGCGTCCATACCTTCATGGGGCTCTTTGTCCAGGTCTCGGACGAGCCATCCAGCCAGGCCGGAGCCGTAAAGCACTGGGAAATCGGCCTGTTCGTCGGTGGCTCCCAACTCCAGGAAGAGATCAAAAGTCTTTTCCAAGGCCTCCGACGGTGCGGCGTTGGGCCGGTCTACTTTGTTGACGATCACAATGGGCCGCAGCCCCATGGCTAGAGCCCGGGACAGGACGTAACGGGTCTGGGGCATAGGGCCTTCGTTGGCGTCCACCAGGAGAAGAACGCTGTCCACCATAGAGAGGACCCGCTCCACCTCGCCGGAGAAATCGGCGTGGCCAGGCGTGTCGATGATGTTGATCAGATAGTCCTTCCATTCGACGGTGCAGTGCTTGGAAGTGATGGTGATGCCCCGTTCCTTCTCGAGCTCGCCGCTGTCCATGACCCGTTCGGCCATTTTTTCGTTATGGCGGAATACTTTAGTGGAGCGGAAAATCGAATCGATCAGTGTCGTCTTGCCGTGGTCAATATGGGCCACGATCGCCAAATTGCGAATCCTATCTACCGAATACATAAAAACCCTCCTGAAGGGAAATCCCAATGAACCCAATCCTAAAAAAAACATATTACCGCTTTTTCCTTCAAAGTACAATTGGTAAACGATGTTCGACGGTAGCTTGCAGTAGCGTTCGTAACATAGAACTGAAAGTACTTTTGCGAACACCTCCTATTGACGTACCCCGGCTGGCCGTCCATAACCGCAAATACAAGAACTTCCCTATGAGACCTCTGGGCTTGAAGTCCCCCAGGAAAGTCCTCGCTCATGCTCTTAATGCTTAGTGCCACATATGTTTGACAAAGCTATAACAGGCCATTGACAGCGCCCTGATATTATGCTAAAGTCCGGGGCAATTTAATATGACAAACCGTTGACGCGGAGATAATGGCAATTATGCCTTCACAGAGAGCCCGTGGTGCTGAGAACCGGGCAAGAAACAGGTTGTCAAATGGACCGCTGAGGGCGCAGTCAAATGTGGGTTCCACAGAGTATTCTGCTACGTTTGGGCAGGCGTTACTTGCCGGGGATATGTTGGTATCCTGCTAAGAGCACGGGTCATGCCGTGAATCAAGGTGGCACCGCAGATAAACGCGTTTATTCGTCCTTGACAGAGCCTAGTTTCTGTGGAGGACTTTTTTTATGGGACTCCTTCGATCGGACTGGGCGGTCGGGGGAGTCTTTTTTTGAGGAGGATAGGCCATGTTGTTCCGGAGGCTTTGGCGCCTAGAGCGCCTAGAAGACGAGATCAGGACAGACAATATAAAGGAGCTTTGATCTAAGGACACTGCCTACAGGCCCGGCGCGCCTTAGGGTGCCCCGCGCCAAAGACAAGCGAAGAGCCCTAGAAAAGCCCTCGCAAAGGACGGAAAGGATAAGGAGGCGGCCTAGCCCGGCCTTCAAAAGCAGTCAAGGCAGCAGGAGGAGGAAAAGGGGATATGAATAATCCAAAGGGACGTTTTGACGTTCACGGCGGCCAGTACATTCCGGAGATGCTGATGAGCGCTCTGGTGGAGCTAGAAGAGGCTTACGAGCACTACAAGGGGGACCGGCAGTTTAATCAGGAGCTTTCGGAGCTCCTTAACGAATACGCCGGAAGGCCCTCCAGGCTGTACTTCGCCAAGAAAATGACTCAAGACCTGGGAGGAGCCAAGATCTACCTCAAACGGGAGGACATGAATCACACCGGAGCCCACAAGATCAACAACGTGCTTGGCCAGGCCCTGCTGGCTAAAAAAATGGGCAAAGTCCGGCTTGATCGCCGAAACCGGCGCTGTACAGCACGGCGTGGCCACCGCTACGGTTGCAGCGTTAATGGACATGAAATGCGTGATTCTTATGGGCTACGAGGATACCCTTCGCCAGGCTCTTAACGTCTACCGCATGAAGCTGCTGGGCGCCGAGGTAGTGGCCGTCAAGACCGGCACGGCCACGCTGAAAGACGCCGTGTTAGAGGCCATGGTCCACTGGACCAGCCGCATCGCCGATACCCATTATTGCCTTGGCTATGTTACGGGACCCCATCCCTTTCCGACTATGGTCAGGGACTTTCAGTCGGTGATCTCCAAAGAGATTAAGGAGAAGATCTTGGAAAAGGAAGGCCGTCTGCCCGCCGCCGTGCTGGCCTGCGCCGGCTGAGGTTCTAATGCCATAGGCTGTTTCTACCACTTCATCGAAGACAAAGAAGTGGCCCTCATAGGATGCGAAGGAGCTGGCCGGAGCGTAGATTCCTTTGAGACGGTGGTCACCATAAACGTGGGCCACCTGGGCATTTTCCACGGAATGAAATCCTATTTCTGCCAAGACCAGTACGGCCAAATAGCCCCGATTTATTCCATATCGGCGTGCCTGACTATCCAGGCGTAGGACCTGAACACGCCTATCTTCACGACATCGGCAGAGCCCAGTACGTGCCGGTGACCGACGACGAGGCCGTGGAAGCCTTTGAGTCTTTATCCAGGACCGAAGGTATCATTCCGGACATCGAGTCGTCCCACGCCGTGGCCCATGCCTTAAAGCTGGCGCTGGCTATGACTAAAGACAGCATCATGGTGGTCAACCTATCGGGCCGAGGCGACAAGGACTGCGCTGCCATAGCTCGCTACAGAGGAGAGCATATCGATGAGTAATATCTACAGAGCCTTTGAAAAAGGCAAGGCGCTAATACCCTTTGTGATCTGCGGCGATCCTGATCTGGGGACCACTGCCGTTGCTGTAGCGTCCGCCGCCGCAGCTGGGGCCGTAAATGCCACGAATCTGGGCGTTCTTGCAGTCCTCCAGCAGGCCACGGTAGCCGTCGTTGACGATGGTGCATCCCGTCATGATGACTATATCCAGCCTTTCCAGCACGGGAGCATACTCCAGCGCGTTGGGCCCCCAAGTGCCAATGGATCCCCGCGGGGTAGATTTTCGTCTCCTGGCGCCGATGAGGTAACTCAGCAATCCCTTGGCATCCCTGAGGTCAAAGGTGTGAAACTGGGCGTATTTGCCCAGGAAGAAGTTGTCGTAAAGGCCGTAACCGATAATGCCCACCTTCTTGTCCTGGACGTCGTAGCGGAATTGTTGCCCCTCGGTCCTGGTGATTCCCCGGTCCTGCAGCCTCTGGAGACTGTTAAAGGCCTTTCCCAGAAGGTTCAGCAGGCTCACGGCGACGACGCGAAACTCGGGATCGCCCCAGGCGAAAAGCTGTTCCAGTGTCTCCTGGACCTCCTGGCCGATCAGAGATCGCAAGGTCCCTTCAAACTCCTTCTCGGGCTTTTCTTTGCCCACCCGGCGGGCTTGGGAAAAGCGCCCTTGGCTATCAATGGACGCCAACCAGCGGTAGACTGCGACAAACTCTTCTATCACCGGCGGTTCGTCGCCGTAGCGCTGGTAGAGCTCCATGGTCCTGACCAGGACCTCCTGTAGATCCTTCATCTATTACATCATTCGAACCTCTAGAGTTATTTTAACCTAACTAATTTATAGTGCGGTCAATAGAAGATGTCAGGCTGAGTAAAGCTACAGGATATGGATATTTGCCGGCAAAAGTCTCTAGACTATGATTATGTGGCTTCATCTCGACGGGCTGAGTGAATAAAAGGGGGCGCCTTGATCCCAAAGGATCACGGCGTCCCCTCAAAATGTGGTTTCACAGCCAATAGGCCGGGGATCTACAGCGCAGTGTGAATAGAAAAGCCTAAATGTAGCCTCCGTCGGCCAGGATCTTGCGGGCCTCCTCTTCGTTGCGCTTGTTCAGCTTTACCACCGGCCCGGTGCAGCCCATGGAGCTTTCGGCGTAAATGCCCTTTTTCCAGAGCTCCCGGACGGCGTCCTCGATGGCCAGCACGTCGACGCCGTGAATCTCCTCGTCGGTGGGCTCCGCAGCGGGGGCCTTCACCTCTTCTGCGGTTGTGGCCTTGGGCGTAAAGGCTTCGATGATCCCCTCCAGTCCTGCCGCCTTAGCGGCCTCCACCTCGGCTGCCACCTTTTGAGGCAGTCCGCCTGCGGCAGCGGCGGCGCAGTAGACCAGGGAATTGGCGATCACCGGTGCTCCGGAGGCTCGAGATATGATGTTGACCACATGAGACCATCCTTCGCCGGCCGACGGGCCGTAGCCCCATCCCAGGGCCTCGTAGGAGCCGCCGGTATTGAAGGACGAGAACATCTTCATGAGCACGTTGCCCGTCAAGGTGTCGCATACGCAGATATCCACAGCGCCCTGGAGGATGTCGTTGCCACGCAGCACCGACCCTCCGTCGGCCCGTTTACTCTCTCCGAAGACGATGGGGTATCCATTCTCTTGAAGCTTCCGCAGGGCTTTGAAGACTACCTGACCGCCTTCCACGTTGAGGATGCCAACGGTGGGGTTGTCTTTTCCGATCGCCTTGGCCACGGCTATGCCGTAGACGGCGTTACGGATCATGGCTTCAACTCTGTTGACGGCGCTGGTTCCGGTAGTGGAGGCCACGATCATGTCACGCCCCTGGGCGGGAGTGAGGACCCGCCCGATGGTGGCCACGCCCATGGGGAAGGGGTGATGCATGGCCACGATTCCGGCCACCGTGCCCGAATCCATGGCTTCATCCATGGCGCGCTCCAGGTCGGCTTCGCAGTCCAGCGTCTCTATCCACTCCAGATCGTTAAAGGCGTCCACTTTTTTGGGGCCTATCATAACTACCTGTAGGTTGGGATTCTGCTCCATGGCTAAACGGGCAGCCTTGGCGACCTCCAGGGGACCGTGCTCGCTACCATTGGCCTGAAGGCCCACGCGGATCCTCGGGCCTCCGTGGGCGGCGGAGTCGATGATTTCGGCCAGGGCCTGGCCGATCAGTTTCTTTACGTCAGACATGACCTAATCCTCCTTACTTCGTTAGGGAAGCGGAGATTTCGGAAAGGGCCTCCAAGAGCAGGCTCTTGATGTCGTCCTTGGTTACAGAAGCGGCCGCAGGGGCGGGCTTCTCGATCAGGAAGGAGGCGCCGTCGGCCAGGTTGGTCAACCGGGCCAGGAACAGGGAGCCCTTGCCGATGATCATAGCGCGCTCCATCTTGCCCTCCTTGATCATGTCCACTGCGGGGCCCACGAAAGGCACTCCGGCGGGAATATGCCCTTGGGTGTGGGCAAATCCGGG
Organism: uncultured Synergistaceae bacterium; assembly: GCA_964575405.1. GTDB lineage: Bacteria > Synergistota > Synergistia > Synergistales > Dethiosulfovibrionaceae > CAZCKP01. Next base: position 16,073 of record CAZNRB010000015.1, read on the forward strand.
CAGGCCCTTTTCCTTGACGAAGGTCATCATGTCCTTCTTCTCTATGCCCTTTTTCATTACCGCCAAGGCGGCGATCATCTTGATGTTCGCCAGAGGCACGTTGCCAGCGCCGGCAGGTTCGGTGATCTCGGGGATGTGGAGCTCCGCTCCGAATTTATCCACATCGGCAAAGGTCAGACCGGCTTTTTGGAGGGGATCCCAGGTCAAGGCCTGGGTGATGGCCTGAGGAGCGGCTCCAGCGCCGACGGTGTGTTTTCCCAGGGCGTCGAGGCGCATTTCGGGGCTGACGCCGTCGCAGGGCGTCAGGAGCACCGCAAAGGAGCCTAAGCAATCTTCCAGGGCGGGCATGCCCTTTTTAACGTGGTCCCGGCTGTTCATGTAGAGTTTGGGCACCGCACCGCCGGCGATGACCACCACGTTCTTTCGGGCACCGCTGGCCACCTGGGCAGCTCCGGCTATCATGGCGTTAACGGGGCCTGCGCAGAAGCCGCGGACATCGCAGCCGCTGGCGTTGACGCAACCGGCTATCTCGGCAATAGCCTTTGCGAAGTTGCATCCAGCCCGCTGGCAGGCGTCGCCTGCTCCCTCTTCGGAGCATTCGATGAGGAAATCCACGTCGGTCGGCGCCAGTCCGGTATTTTTAAGCAGATGGAGCAGCGCCAGCACGGAACCGGCCTTGGAAGCCAGGTTTTCCATGATGACGTGGGAGAAAAGGTTCTCGTCTACGGCGTGGGCCGAGCGCACGCAACCCACTACTTTATGATTGTAATACAGCGCCAAAGCGTGGTTCTCGGAGATCTCCTGTTCGATCTCTGGAAGGTCGTGACCGGCTTCGAGGCGAGCGACCATCTCGTCGGTGATCAGCTCATGGGCTTCCAGTTTGGGGCGAATAGAAACGGCGAAATCCTTCTGGAGCCAGACCAGATCGAAGACGTCGCAGATGTCCATCATGCCTAAAAACTCGTCTTCGGGCATGATCTCTCCGTACTTGCCGAAGCGGGGAGCGCCGGCGACTCGGTGCTCATACATGGGCGTGGCCTGGTTTTCCAGGTCAGCGATGGACATGGCGCCGATGTAGGTCAAGTTGGGAGCGTAGTCTTTGGCTTCCTCGTAGGTCTGAATATGCTTGGGCAACTCCTCGAGATATTCCTTCTCGCCTTCACCGGCGGTATAGGGAGTATTCCCGTAATGGAGCCCCAACTCAGGGGTGTGCTCAAGGCAATAGGCGGAACCCTTAATAGCTACTCTGGACATTCCTAAGATAAACCTCCTCAAGTGAAGTGAAACCTTAATCGTTTGCACAGATAGGGGCCCTCTGAGGCCACACAGCAGCTCCTTTCCTAATTATAATACAAAATTTACCGCTAGGTGTACTGTAAGGGCTCAAGGATAAACAATCGGCATAGTTAGCGGCGAAGCGGCAAGAAACTGCAAAAGTGAAAAAAATCTACGTTCTGCCGGAAAAAGCCGTCGGGGTTCGAGAGTTTTTATAACTTTTATGGCACTCTTTCGGAAAGGGGATTCGTTGTCACCAAAAACAGAATAATTAATCTTTTTGTGAAATCAAAGGTTCAATAGGAGATCCCCCTTTAGAAGGTCTTTGAAGCTTTCTTAATCCTCATCGGGCCGCAGGATGTGGAGAGAATTATCGCAGAACCAGTCGTAGTAGGTCTCAGTAGGGGATTGTTGGGCCCTTAAGCGCTCCAAACTGGTGCCAATTAGAAACAGCGGTTTTGCAGGATCGATTAGCGCCTTCCCTTGGGCGCGGAGTTTTTTTGACAGGCCTTCAAGGTTTTTCTCCTTGTCGGTGACCACCATCATGAGGTTTTGATTTTCCTGGTCTTGGCTGTCGAAATCGGCGTATCCGGGGATATAAATCCGGCGCAGCGCCAGTATAAAGAGATGGAGTTTTCCAAGGGCATCGTAGACCCGTCGAGGGTCCTCATCGCTGCAGAACAGGCAAAAGGCCCTGTCGGCGTTCTGGCAACGGAATCGATCGGTTTCTATCGGTGGAAATCTGCGATAAAGGGCAAAATCGTAACGGCTGCGAAATACCAGATCCCAGGTGAAACTGCCCCTAGGCACATGATGATCGGCGATCCATTTTTCTAGCCCTGCTTCGCCAGGCGCTGCTATGGCCCTGGAGGCTACTCCCCAGTTCGGGAAAGTCTCCAGGAAAGAGTGGATCAATGGGTGGTCCGGCCAGGTGTAGCGGATTTGACCTGCTTTGTCTAGTTGATAGAGCTCTGGACCTTGAAGGTGGGGCACCACTGGCAGCGTTTCTCCGCAAGAGAATTCCTTGACGCTCCAGCGTCCAAGAAAGGCTTTGTCAAAAAGGAGATAGAATTTATTGCGCCATAGGGCCCTTTCTGGGTCAAAGTTTCCCAAGGCAAAAGCCGGGCAGCCCAATTCCATGGCGATCTGTAAGCGCCTCTGATCGCCTTGTGGCGTCAATACATAGGCCTGATCTTGGAACCTCACAAAGCCCTGGCGCTGGAGTTCTTCCAGAATTGCGGGGTCTTTGTCTGCCAGTTGAAAAGCCTCCTTATCCCAGCTAGGAAACTGCGGACTGAACAGCAACAGGCTCTCTTCCACAGGGACAGCCTCCTCTATAAGCTATAGGTTCTATTTGAGGAATTGCGAAAATGGGCCTCCTCAAGGCACCGGGGAGGCCCATTGATCTTACACTAATAAAGTACGCCCCTTTCCTCGTCGATTATCAGCATTTTCCACAGGGCGTAGCAGGCGCAGACCATTATGACAGCAAAGGGCGGAGCTGTAGCCAAGGAGATGGTCTGCAGATTTTGAAGGCCGCCAGAGATCAGTAGGACAACGGCCAATACGGCCATGAGGACGCCCCAAACTCCCATTTTTGCTTTGGATGGATTCAAGGTGCCCTGTTCAGAATAAGCAGCCAGCACATAGGTCCCCGAGTTGGCCGACGTCACGAAGAAAGTGGTGATCAACACCAGCATGATCACTGACATGATTTTGCCCAGGGGATAGTACTTATACATCTCGAAGGCCCCCACAGAAACGTCTTTAATGACGCTGGCTGATAGGGATATGCCTTTGACGATCTCCAGATGGAGCGCCGAGGTCCCAAAGATAGCGAACCAAGTGAAGCTGCCCAGCGCAGGAATCACCAGCACGCCAGCCACGAATTCGCGGATCGTGCGCCCCCGAGAGATGCGGGCTACAAAGGATCCCACAAAAGGAGCCCAGGCGATCCACCAAGCCCAATAGTAAAGAGTCCAGCTTCGAAGGTGGCTGTCATAGGGGCCTCCATAGGGTGCCATGGCGAAACTCTCTTTAATAAGGCCGCTGAGGAAGTCTCCCAGACCGGTCATGAGGGAGGCCACGATGGTCATGGTGGGGCCTACGACGAAGAGACTGGCCATCAGAAACAGGCAGACATAAAGGTTGGTGTCGGCCACCAGTTTAATGCCCTTGTCGATGCCCGACACTGCCGATCCAGTGTATAGAAAGGTAAGAACTGCCACGATGAGAAGCTGAACGGTCAGAGTGTTAGCAGTGCCGAAAATGGTGTTTAAGCCGCTGTTGAGCTGAAGAGTGCCAAGCCCCAAGGAGGTGGTCAAACCTCCAAGAGTCGCAAAAATGGCCAATATATCGACCACCTTGCCGGTAGTGCCCTGGACGCCCCTTTCTCCGATCAAGGGGATAAAAAGAGAGCTCATCAGCCCTGGCGCATTACGGCGGAATTGGAGATAGGCCAGCGGCATGGCCACAACGGCGTAGCCTGCCCACGGATGGAGTCCCCAATGGAAGAAGGATATCTGCATGGCATCTCGAGCTGCCTGGATCGATCCTGGAGCCGCTCCAAAGGGAGTGCTGCCGAAATGGATCAGCGGCTCAGCGGCGCCGTAGAATACAAGCCCTACGCCCATTCCTGCCGAGAAGAGCATGGCAAACCAGGATACATTATTGTATTCGGGCCTAGAATCCTTTGGACCTAGGCGAACTTTTCCAAAGCGGCTGGCTGCTATGAAGATGCAAAAAGCCACGAAGATGTTCATCGAGAGCATATAGCCCCAGCCAAAATAACTTGTCAGCCCGTTAAAAAGCGAATTAGCGAAGCTGCCGAAGGATTGAGGCGTAACAAGGCCCCAAGCGATAACCGCCAGGGTGATGGCTAAGGAGATTATGTAAACGCTGTTGCTCTTTTTTCCCATGGTAAAGCCCCTTTCATGTGGAAGGATCGGCGAAACCTTCGGTTTCTGCCGCTAAACGAAGAAACATATCGCAAAAGCCTTAGATGAAGAGGACGGACAACGATTTTTTCGTCGCCCGTCGTGTTCCTTCCAGGGGCTAATATTTGGTGGGGAAGACCTTAGGTTCCTGAAGTTCCGTAGCCAGAGCGTCCAGGGCGACGCCAGTGCGGTGGTATCTAAGTTGCCATTCTGCCTCGGGGGTCATGTCAGGATCTCCCAAAGGATAGGGGACCGACACGGTTTGCACTAGGCGGTTAGCGCCCACAGTCTTGGCTACGTCGATGAGGTTACACATCACTACCACAGGCAGTCCAGCGCGCTCGATTTCTTTGGCCATCGTTGCACCGCAACGAGTGCAGGTGCCTCAGGTCGCCGTCAGGACCACTCCGTCCACTCCGGCGGAGATCAGCTCCGCGGCGATCTCTTTGCCAAATTTGGCGGCGAAATTCTGAGTTGTGCCGGTGCCTACCGTCACATAGTAATAATCGTAGAGCTTGCCGATCTTTCCCTCTTTTTCATAGGCCCGCATGGCATCCACGGGGATGCCCCGGTCCGGCACCGCGCACATGGCAGCGGGATCAAAACCGGCATGGATGGTCTTGAACATGTTGCTGGGCAAATGATCCAGCTTGGAAATATCGTACTTTCCCCATTTTTGAGCCGACGCGCTCTGGATCCGGTCGGGGTTGTCGATGGGGACCACGCCGCTGGAGGAAACCAATGCGATAGTGCACTTGCTCAGGTCTTTCAGTGCCATAGCCGGCGGGATTCGATCCATCTTTGGAATGGCTAACTCGGTCTGGAAAGAGTCGCCGTTGAGCTTTTTCAGCAGCATTTCAATGACACGATCACAGGCCATTTTTCCGCCAGGATAGGGAATTTCCATGCGGATGCCCCGCGGGAAATATCCTTCCTGACCGGCGGGGAGCAAGGTCTCGCCCTTGGCGATCTTTTCGGCGAATTTAGCCATAGCCGTCAAGTCCTGTTTCATAAAGGTAGACTTGCGGCCGCCTTTAAAGATGTAGACCGACGATTTAAACTCTTCCACACCGGGGTTCTCCTCGTTCATCGAAGACAACACCGGCACGCCGTACTTTTCGGACACGGCCTTGCAAATGATGCCGCAGCCCACGCCGTAGCGTCCCGCCATAAAAGCAGGTCCGGCGAAGAAAATGTCAAATTCCTTTGTATCCAGCCAAGCGAAGATCTCTGCCAAAGCCTCTTCGGTATGATTGGTGATGTAGTTGTCTCCGCAGACAATGGTGTTTGTTACTTCCACGTCGGCCATCAGGTTGTTCAGCAGCAGGGAACAGCCTATCAGGCCATCGTGGAAAATTGGTTTCTGGTCGGCCATCTCCTCGCCGCCGATCTGGCCGAAGAACTGGTTGATATAATGGATTGCTTTCATTCTCTAATCCCTCCGGACTAAAAGTCAGCGCAGGTTCTGGTGGAATAGCCGCTGATGTGGTTGGCGCAGAACATGCCGTTGTTTTCCATCACGCAAGACCCGTCTTCGTTGATGCAGCCCTCCCAGCCGCCAGAGTTGCCATCACGGGCCAAAGCCTCCAGCTCGCCGATGACTTCCATGGCAGGCAGATGGTAGATTTGCGAGACGTTGCCTGTGGTTACCAAAGCGTCGGTGACCGGATTCATAGATACCAATGGCTGAGAAGCGCCGTCGCGGCCCGTGCATTCATCGGAGAGCCCCACGGTCTTGATGCCTAGCCGCTCCAGCTCTACCAGCATGGCAGTGTAGTCCACATCGGGGTTGCCGTAACCTTCCTCAACCACTACAGCAGCCTTTGCGCCAAGGTTGACAGCGATTTCTCCGGTCATTTTGACGCAGCGGTACTTTTCGTCCATCTTCACGTTTAGAGTGGACATGATGACGCCCAGGAAGTTGATGGTCTTGCCGTGTTCGGCATAGAGCCGCTTAATCATTGGGTTCGTGGCGAATTCATAGGTTGAGATCTTTGAAGAGGTGGGCATAAAACTACCAGATACCAGACAGCCATCCAGTAGTTCGTTTGGGTGCATGAACGTAGGAAGAATATGGTTGCCGTCCCAGCCATAGATCAGCGTGTTATAGCCCAACGTCTCCATCTGGGTCTGGGGCTGGAGTACATAGACCACGCCGGGCAAGGCCTTTACTGCTTCGTCACGCTCGGGCAGAGGGGGCAGGTCATAGACCTCGATATTTTCGGGCTCCATGTCCTTGACGCACTGACCGATGTATTCGGCCAGGCGCATCCCGGCCCAACGTAGAGCGTGATTTTTTTTCTGTTGCTCATGACGTTCAAATTCCTCGTCAGTATCGGCCACCAGCACCAGGTTGGGCATGCCGCCAAAGATAGTGTAGTGTTGATAGGGGCCTCCCATGTCGATAACGCCATCTTGGAAACCGCCCCAATGTTCGCCCACTACTATTAAAGAACAGTCCTGGAGGCAGTGGGTGCGTCCGCTTCCAGCGATGTTCATCTCCGAGGTGACGCCGGGGAAAATCCCTGCGCCACCGGAGACTTTGCATCGCATCTCAATAGCTTCCTTTACGGGGCAGAGCAATACCTGATCGCCAGGGCGCACGATGCGCAAGTCGGCAGTAGTGATGTGCTCGTCCTCGTGGACCACCTTCAGCAGTTCCTCTTTGTTAAGTGTTAAAATTCCTTGGCTGTAGCCAGTTTTTTCGCCGAAGCGAATATCCTTGACGTGAAAGGCTCCGATTTCGAGTCTCATGACAGATATCACTCCTTCATGATATAGAAAGCACAAAATGATTTTTCTTTAACTAAGCCGATAATTGATCCTCAACAAAGAAAAGGGCATCCTTTTTAGGGTTTTCTATGCCTTCTCGTAAAATTATCGTCGAAAGGGCTTTGACAACGCCATAAGGAAAAACGTGAAAGAACGGTCGTAAAAAACGTGAATGGTTTTTCTGATGCGCCAAACTTTTAGGAATAAAGATCTTAATTATTTGTCTGCTCGCCGAAGGCAAGAGCAAAGGCGTAGGTTTGACATACGTAAGTGGATTGGAATCCACGCCAGCGCCGGCAAGACTTACCGGGAAAGCCATGTTAGAATGGACGGGAAGGAATTCGACCTGTCCAAGGGCCTTTACGACAGCCAAGAAGGCCGCTACGTGCTGCCTGGTGAATGCGTGATTGCCGCTGCACCTACAGGCCCCTGTTGACGCCGGGGGGAGCGGAGCCAGAGCTAGAATAGGCGAGGGGAGCTTAAAATGATCCTTAATCAAAAACAAAAGACTGAAAACGCTATCGCCTTTTTTGCTAGCTAGTACAAAAGGGCAAGAGGTTATTGGCCCGCGCAGATGTGGATCTATAAGCTGCTCGCTCTTCTGGATTTTAGGATATTGCATGCTACCGGGCGCCCATGCCTTGGGCTGGA
>CAZNRB010000016.1:0-23624 GCA_964575405.1 uncultured Synergistaceae bacterium
GGCCACAGCGGCCTGTACTGCCGCCACGTTGCTCACCGCCATCCTCTGCCCTGTCTTGGTGTCGCTGTTAGATCGTTGGGACAAGGCAAAAGAGGCCCGACCCCTAGGGCAAACGGCCTGAGCCACAGTCATAGGCGCCCGCAGCAGCTCCCTTTTTGGAACAGTCTGAAGACAAAATCCCCCGCAAAAGGGGGATTTTGTCTTCAGACCGCAGGCTTCGCCGGTGGTTCCTGATTTTCGCTACGCTCTAGAGGTCCTACTTTTTGTACAAAGTCCCTTAGGCCCTTACAGGTCCTCTTTTAGGACTTTCTCAACGATGGGACGGAATTTTTCCGATTTCATGGCCCTGCGCAGGTTGGCCTCCAGCCATCCCTCTACAGTACCGCAGTCATAGCGGTCCCCCTGGTAGACCACTCCATAAAGAGGCTCCTCAGCGGCCAAAACCTTAAGAGCGTCGGTCAGTTGTATCTCTCCTCCAGCGCCACGGGACGTGGTTTTCAGGATCTCAAAGACCCGGCGGGAGAGCACGTAGCGCCCCATCACCGCCATATTGCTGGGAGCTTGATCGGTCGAGGGCTTTTCTACCAGACCATCGAGGCGCCAAATTCCGGGTTCTACTTCTCTGCCGGAGGCGACGCCGTAGCGGCTTATTTGATCTTTCGGAACGGTTTCAAGGGCTACGCAGGACCCGCCCAGACGGTCATGCACTTCCAGCAGCTGGGACAGCACAGGAGGAATCCCTTCCATCACGTCATCGGGGAGAATCACTCCAAAATAGTCGCCTGAACAGAGAGGCTCACCGCAGAGCACAGCATGGCCCAATCCAAGAGGCTCTTTTTGACGAGTAGTGACCACTTGAGCCATAGCCGGTATATCCCGGACGAGCTGCAGCATCCCCTCTTTGTGGCGCTCTGCGAGCATCGTCTCCAGCTCAGGAGAATTGTCAAAATAGTCCTCGATAGCGGACTTGCCGCGACTGGTGATCAACACTATACGGTCACACCCCGACGCTACAGCCTCCTCCACGCCATAGTGGATCGTCGGGCGGTCCAAAAGAGGCATCATCTCTTTCGGCGTGGCCTTTGTGGCAGGGAGAAAGCGGGTCCCTAACCCTGCAACGGGAAACAGACATTCACGAATCACCGGTTACATCTCCTTGATCATGGCCTCAAAACGTCGAGAAAGGGTCTCCAATGTTTCCCAGTCATCGCACTCTACCAATAGACGGATCAGAGGCTCGGTGCCGGAGGCACGGATAAAAATACGACCGTCTAACCCTAAAGCACGGTTTTCCCGTTCAATTGCTCCTTTCAATGCGGGATCCTGTAGGACCCTATCGCGATTTTTCACGGTGATATTTGTCAGCTTTTGAGGTAGGGCGCCAAAGCGGTCCACTAGAAAGGATGGATTTTCTCCAAGGTCCCGACAGGCCCGAAGAAAGGCAAAGCCGGTGGTCAGTCCGTCGCCGGTTCGCACATAATGATCGATAATCACGTGGCCTGATTGCTCGCCTCCGAGACGGGAAGCGGTGTTCCTCATCATTTCCAACACGTATCTATCACCTACGGCGCATCGAAACAGGGTGATGCCGTCGCGGTCAAGATTCCGTTCCAGGGCACCGTTGCTCATCACAGTGGCCACCACGCCACTGCCCAAAGTTCCCTCCCTCTGGAGGTAACGGGCAAGCACCCACAGGATAATATCGCCGTCGATGATCCTCTTTTTGCGGTCCACCAGAAGGACCCTGTCGGCGTCTCCGTCGTAGGCGATTCCCAAGTCGGCGTCCTGGTCCTGCACGGCCTGGGCAAGGGACTCCAGATGCATGACGCCAGCTTTTTCGTTGATGTTCAGCCCGTCAGGCTTCGCTCCGATGAGGACGCTTTCGCATTCCAAACACTGCAGCACCATAGGCATGATTCGGGAGGCGGCGCCATTGGCGCAGTCGAAGACGAGCCGCATCCCTGAAAGGTTATCGCCGTCCAGGACCTCCAGCATCTTCTGGCCGTAATCCCGATAGAATTCTTCCTCGAAAATAATTTCGCCAATGGAAGCTCCCGAGGGACGCCATTCGTCCAAAAGGTCGTCGCCTAAATAGTCTTCGATCTCCATTTCCTCGCTGTCGCTCAGCTTTTGGCCCAGACAGTTGAGGAATTTAATCCCGTTGTATTCAGGAGGGTTGTGGGAGGCGCTGACCACGACTCCCCCTTGCGCTCCGAAGCAGCTCACTCCATAGCTCACCGCAGGTGTGGGCACTACGCCTAAGGTGAGGACTTCCGCCCCTGCCGAGGACATTCCCGCGATCAGGGCTGATTCCAACATCCTTCCCGAGCGGCGCGTGTCCCGGCCCACCACTATACGAGGTCTCGGAGCTCCCCTCTCGATCAAAAACAACACATAGGCTCTGCCAAGCCGCAACGCCATCTCGGGCGTCATGGCACCACGATTGGCTATATCGCGGACGCCATCGGTCCCAAAGAGGCAGCGGCAGCGATGTTTTTTTTCAGCTTTGCTTTCCATCCCAAATTTCCTCCCATTGCCCCATAGCCTAATGGGCAAGAGCTCTCACAGTCACTGTCAACGGATCGGTCTCCACGAGATCCACGCCCGAATCTTTATTAAACCGAACCCTCAGGGGCAGGCGCAGCGACGGCACGACCACGTTGGTCACGTCAACATAAACGTGGAGATCCAATTTTTCTAGGTCCAGGCTCCCCATCACATCAGGAGAACCGGAAATTGACACCGAGACGCGGCGAGGATCGGCTCTCCAGGCGGAAGCCAGGCCTCCCTCGATTTCCACAGGGATAGCGCTCAAAGTCTGGGATACTCGCTGAGATTCTATGGTCACGTTGATCAGCACCAGCGGCGAATCTAGCAGCGACAGTCCGGCGGGCAAGGAGGTAATCCGGCGGGGGTAGCTGTCGCTTTTATTGACCGATGAGAGGTCAAGGGACTCCGTATTCAGCACATGGAGGCCGCTCAGCACATCGGAGGGCCCCTCCACGGTGATCTCCGACGGATCGACAGCGACGGACCGCAGCGTCAGGCCCGAGGGGAGCTCCCCTTCCAGATCGACGTGAACGGGCACGTTCTTGCGGGGTTTAGCCTGGAAATAGCTGGCTGAGACGGTGACCTCCGAAGGCGAGAACTGGAACCGCTCCTCCGGAGATCCAGCTGGCCCATGGAGCTGCATGGTCCAGGCTCCTCCTTCGGCCAGTTGTTCCACCGATGGGAACACCGTCACGGCGTCCATGGAGTCCAAGATATCCTCTCGACCGAGGACCAACACCGTCTCAGGCGATACCGACGTGCCGTCCATAACATAGCCATCGGGCATATCCTCAGGAGCCTGAACGCGCACGGGCAGCCTTTTTTCCACTACACGAAAGAGTTCCACGTCAACAAATGAAGGCGTCATCTGGGTCACCCTGGTCCTTGGCGGCGCAGAAAAGCGGACCGGCAGCTGATAACGGCCCGAGGAGAGCCCCCGGAGATCCACATCGGAGGCCATGGCATAGCTGTCAAGGGACGAGATGACACGGCGCTCCCCCATGAGGGTCACGAAGACCGAGCGAGACGAAGGGGCCAACATCAGGCCAGAAGGAGGATTGAGAAAGTCAAGGCGCACTTCGAACTCCTTGATCATTTCTTCGTTGCGGTCCCCTACTACGTAACCCCAGAGGGCCAAGGCTAAAAGAAAGGATATAACCTTGAGAAATCCCTTGGAAGAAAGCCATTCATCGATATCGGTATATTTTCTCAGTATCATGGCCTTTGCCCCCTAATGAGGATTGCTCAAGGATCGTATTCCGTCGCGTAGCCTATCCAGCAAAGACTGGTGCTTGTTTTTTTCGCCTTCGCCGGAGAAGTACTGGATCAGCAGCTTTTTAAGCTGTGCTTCCTTTAAATCCTGGGTCAACTGACCGTTCTCGGCCAGAGAAATTTCCCCCCGCTCTTCCGACACCACCAGGGAGAGACAGTCCGAGACCTCCGTAACGCCTATGGCGGCCCTATGGCGGGTCCCCAGCCAGCGCGAAAGGTCGGCGTCCTCGGTCAAGGGCAGATAGCAGCCTGCGGCTATGATTTTTTCGGTGTCTATGATCACAGCTCCGTCGTGAAGGGGATTGTTGGGCCAGAACAGGGCTATGATCAACTCTTGGGTGAGCTCCGCGTTCAGGGTCACGGCAGTGCGCCAAAAATCCTTCAGCCCTGTTTCCCTTTGAAGCACCATCAGAGCTCCAATTTTATGGGCCCTCAGGTACATCAGAGCTTTGCTGACCTCTTCGCTGACCAGCTCGACCTTTTTAATGGTCTTCCTCCGGCGCCATATATTGCCGCGGCCAAGCTCTTCCAAAATTTTGCGGAGCTCCGGCTGAAACACGATGGGAATGGCGATCAGCAGGACGTTGGTCATCCGAACCAGCAGCCAGGAAAAAACTTCCAGGTTCATCCATCGGGCTATAAAGGTCAAAATGCCGATAAAGAAAATACCCTTTGCCAGCTGCACAGCCCGGGTTCCGATGAGCAAAAGCAGCATTCTGTAGATGACAAAGGAAACGACGGCAATATCTATAAAATCCTGCCATCGGAAGGTACTGAACAGGTCGTTTGACATCCCATCGCAATTCCTTTCAAATAAGATCGGCCTAAGGACAAAAAAATTCTAAAGTGATCATAACACAATTTTCCTGGGATTCTCCTAGGATTCGCCGGGCCTTTCTGAAGAGCACCATGGCCTCGGACCGGCTAGGAGCTAATCGCGGTTGCCCACGTTCACCGTTCCACGGTAAACCAGGCCTTTTCCGGAATCGAGGGTGATCACCATACCTGTGTTCAGCGCCTCAACCACCCCAGAGGCTCCCACAATGCAGGGGATCCCCAATTCCAGCGACAGGATCGCGGCATGGCTCGTAAGGCCCCCTTCAGCGGTGACCAGAGCGGAGGCCTTGCCCATATGGGGGACCATCAACTTGTCCGTCTGGTTGGCCACCAGGATATCGCCCTGCTGGAGTTCCAATAGGTCCTCGGGCTTTTTGAGGACGCAGGCCCGGGCCGTGATCACACCGGGCAGTACCGGCAACCCGGTGGCGACGATCTTTCCCACGGTGTGAACCCGAATCATGTTGGTCGTCCCCGGCACGTCCAAGGGCAGGCCCGCCGTTAGCACTACCAGATCGCCTTCTTCCACGAAGCCATGGGCAATGGAGGCCTCCAGAGCCCCTTGAAAGGCTTCGTCTTCGGTATCAGCTCTGTGATGATATAGGGGCAACAGTCCCCAGCTGAGGGCCATTTCCCGAAGGCCCTTTTCTGACGGAGTGAGGGCAATAATGGGACAGCGAGGGCGGTATTTGCTGATCATCCTAGCGGTGGAACCGCTACTGGTCAGGGCGATGATGGCTTTGGCGTCGAGCTTATCGGCAATTTCCACAGCGGCCATGCTGATGCCGTCGGCCACGTTGTACCTAGACGTGGGCACACTGAAGGGCCTCTGCCACTTTTCAAGGCCTTCCTGGGCCTTGAGGACGATTCGAGCCATGGTCTCCAGAGCCAGCACAGGATATTTGCCTGCCGCCGATTCGCCGGACAACATCACCGCATCGGCTCCATCGAGCACCGCGTTGGCCACGTCGTTGGCCTCGGCCCGAGTGGGCCGGGGATTGCGGATCATAGAATCCAGCATCTGGGTGGCAACAATGGTAGGCTTGCCCCGAAGCCGGCAAAGGTCGATAATCTGCTTCTGCGCCAGAGGGACCTCTTCTGTGGGAATTTCCACGCCCAGATCTCCCCGGGCTATCATCATGCCGTCGGCGGCATCGGCGATGGACTCCAAGTTTTTCACGGCCTTGCGGCTCTCTATCTTGGCTATCAGCTTGATATCGCCACCGGCATCTTCGATGACTCTGCGCACTGCCAGGACGTCGTTCCGATCGCGGACAAAGGAAATGGCCACAAAATCGACGCCCTGCTCCACTCCCCACAAAATATCGGCCCTGTCCTTTTCCGACATGGCGGGCAAACTGAGTTCAGCGTCGGGAATATTGATCCCCTTGCGGTTGGACAGAAGGCCGCCCACCAGGACCCGGCAAACCAGAGTGGTGCCACGGATTTCCTCTACCTGCAGTTGAATCGTCCCGTCGTCGATAAAAATCTCTTCGCCTACATGGCATTCTTTTGCCAATGTGGGATGGGTCACGCAGACGCCCGATCTATTGCCTAAAGAGCCGTCGTCCTGTCTGAGCTCGAAGAGACTTCCCTGCTGCAGCTCCACGGGCTGGTCTTTTTCCAACAGTGTGGTCCGAATTTCCGGCCCCTTGGTGTCCAACATGATTCCGATAGTGCGACCCCTTTGAGCTGCCAGGCGGCGCACTAAATTCAGGGCTTTCAGGTGCTCTTGATGGGTGCCATGGCTGAAGTTCAGCCGGGCCACGTTCATCCCTTTATCCATCATGGCGCAGAGGGTCTTTTCGTTGAGGCTGGCAGGCCCCAAAGTGCATACGATCTTTACCTTCCGTTCCATCTGGCCTTAATACCCCCTTAGGCTAAATCTCGTCAGGCCCCTACCTTCACTTCTCCTTCTGAAAAAAGAGAATCCAGATCTCTCTGCAGCTCAGGACAGGGCCGGACTCTGATATGGGATAGCATTACCGCCGCGGTTTCACTCTCATTGGAAATTTTCAATATGACAGCTCTTTTCCCAGGATAGCTCTTAAGGACCCGCAGGAATTCCCTGGGCGAAACTCGGCACAGAGAGTCTCCGCTGACAGCCACCTCCACGAAGGAAGGACCGGCTAGCTCTCCTTCCATGGGAATAATGTCAGTGGCTATGAGCGAATCGCCGCCCCGGTCATCGAGTCGCCCTTGAATCAAATAGGCCTTGCCCTCGAAAAGCAGAGGTTTTATCTCCATCCAAGATTTTCCGCCTCTGGACTTGGGAAAACATACCACCTCAAGTTCCCTTTCTCCGTCCTCTACGACCAGAACTCCCATGGCGTCGCCTCGCCGGGTGGACTTTTCTTTCCACCCCGTAAGCAGAGCGGCAAAGCAGGGGAACTGTCGTTCGCTGCGCCAATAGGGCAGGTCGGCTATAACCGAGTTCACATGAGGCTGTATGAGGTCTCGATACCGATCAAAGGGGTGGCCGGAGATGTACATGCCTATTACTTCCTTTTCCATCTCCAGTTTTTTGGCCAAGTCGTAGTCCTCCACCTGGATCAATTCGGGATGGTCTTCGGCGATCTGCTCGCCGAAAAGGGACCCCTGATCGCTTTCGTCGCTGAGGCGCTGGGCATAATCGGCCATTTCCGGCAAGGACTCCAACAGCTGACGGCGATTTGGATTCAAGCTGTCAAAGGCGCCCGACTTGATGAGGCTTTCGACGACGCTTTTTCCGACAATATGGTTGTCCACCCGGCGCAAAAAATCCCAAAAGTCTTTAAAGGGACCGTCCTTTTTCCTGACGCTGAGAATGGCCGTCAGAGCGCTGTCGCCCACCTTTGCCACGGCGCCGAGACCGAAACGAATCACATCGCCAGCGGCAGTAAAAGACGAACGGGATTGGTTTATATCGGGGGCCAGGACGGGAATTCCCGAGGTCCGGACCTCCCGGACGTAGCCGGCCACCACTTCCTTTTTGGCGCCAATTTTACTGGACAAATGGGCGGCCATGAATTCCGTTGGGAAATGGGCCTTTAACCAGGCGGTCTGGTAGGAGATCATGGCGTAGGCGGCGCTGTGGGACTTGTTGAACCCGTAACCGGCGAACTTCTGGATGATGTCAAAAATCTCCTCAGCGCTGCGCTGGTCTATGCCGTTTTTCAGGCATCCCTTCACAAAGGTGGCTCGCTGCTGGTTCATGACTTCCACCTTTTTCTTTCCCATGGCCCGGCGCAGCAGATCGGCGCCGCCTAGTGTGTAGCCGGCCAATACGGAGGCGCACTTCATGACCTGCTCTTGATAGATTATCACTCCGTAGGTCTCTTTCAGCACCGGCTCAAGCTTGGGATGGAGATAGTGGACTGCCTTGCCGTGTTTGCACTCCACATATTGATCCACCATGCCGCTTTCCAAGGGACCGGGACGGTAGAGTGCTAAAATGGCCACCAGGTCGGCAAAACAGTCCGGAACCATCCGTTTGATCAGCCGCCTCATGCCTCCCGACTCCAGCTGAAATACGCCGAGGGTGTCGGTCCTCTGGAGCATCCTGTAGGTCTCGGCATCTTCCAGCGGCAGGCTGTTCAGATCGGGCACTTCCTTGCCGTTCTCCTGGATGTTGCTCAGAGCCTCTTCGATGATCGAAAGGGTTTGAAGCCCCAGAAAGTCCATCTTCACAAGGCCCAGGTTCTCCACGGGCTCCATGGAAAACTGGGTTACCACCTGATTTTCGCCTATTTTCCGCACCGGCACCACGTCGGTCAGCGGCATCGGAGTGATCACCACACCAGCGGCGTGCTGCGAGCAGTGCCGGGCCAGACCTTCCATGCTGGAGGCGGAATTCAAAAGCTCCTGAATTTGAGGATTGGTATCGCGCAACTCCTGGAGCTCCGGCGTCTGTTCCACTCCCTGGGCGATGGACTTTACCCCGTCGGGGATCAACTTAGCGATCCGGTCCACATCAGAATAGGTCATGCCCATAGCGCGCCCCACGTCTTTGATGGCCTGCTTGGACTTCATACGTCCAAAGGTGATAATCTGGGACACGTTTTCCACGCCGTATTTGTCGACCACATAGCGGATCAGTTCTTCCCTGCCCTTATCGGAGACATCCGTATCTATATCGGGCATGGAAATCCGTTCGGGATTCAGAAATCGCTCGAAAATCAGGCCGAACCGTATAGGATCCAGTTCGGTGATCTTCATGGCATAGGCCACCAGAGAGCCCGCGGCCGATCCGCGCCCCGGCCCAATAGGAATATGGCGCTCTTTGCAGCTGCGAATCACATCGGCGATGATCAGAAAGTAGCCCGAAAATCCCATCTGTTTGATCACGGCAAGCTCGTAGTCGAGACGGTGCAGGTATTCCTCGGGGACGCTGGAGGTCCCCAGCCGTTCCTGAAGGCCCACCAAGGCACTATGGCTCAAATAGGAATCTAAGGTCTCCCCTTGGGGGACGTCGAAATTCGGTAATTTGTACTCCCCTGTTTTGAGCTTGAACTCAAAATTGCACCGCTCGGCGATGCGCATCGTGTTTTCCAAGGAATCGGGCAATTCGCTGCCGAAAAAGGACCACATTTCCTCGGGCGAACGGAGATAAAAGTCGTTGGTCTCGAAGGTCATGCGGTTGGAATCGGTGATGAGGGAGTTGGTGCCGACGCAGAGCAGCAACTCGTGCCAATCGTAATCCTCTTTGTTCAGATAATGGGCGTCGTTAGTGGCTACCAGTGGGAAATTGTGCTTTCGGGACATCTCCACGAGCAGCCGGTTGACTATGGCCTGGTCGGCCAGTTTATTGTACTGGACCTCGAGATAAAAGTTCTCGGGTCCGAAGATATCGCGATAAAGTTCGGCTCTGGCAAGGGCCTCCGCCTCTTTGCCCTCTCGCAGAAGGCAAGGGATCTCTCCTGCCAGACAGGCTGAGGTAGCTATTATTCCACGGCTATAGCGTGCCAACAGGTCGTGGTCGACCCTTGGCTTGTAATAGAATCCTTCGGTGTTGGCGATAGACACGAGCTTTACAAGATTGTGGTATCCTTCGTCGTTAGTCGCTAATAGCAGCAGATGGTGGCTTTTTTTGTTTTTCTGTTTGATGCCATCGGGATTGACGTAGAGTTCACAGCCTATAATGGGCTTAACGCCAGCGCTCTTGCACTGTTGATAAAACTCCACGGCGCCGTACATCACGCCGTGGTCCGTCATGGCGATGGCAGGCATTTGCCATTCCGCAGCCCGCTGAGCCAGATCGGAGCATCGGATCGCGCCATCCAGCAGGCTGTACTCGGTATGGACATGAAGATGAACGAAATTTTTCTCCAAGGCGCTGACTCCTCTCAGAACTCCTCTGGTCCCTCTTGTTCTTCGTCGGGATCGGACCGCCGGTAATACAACAGCTCCCCTTCGCCGAGGCGCGAGACCAGATTCAGCAGAGAGCCGTGAAAGCCCTCCTGTTTTTCGAGCTGAGGCTCTTCCTTCTGATCTTTCTGAGGAGGCGGGACGGCCTCCGATGGTTTAGTCGCGGCTTGAGAGACCACCTTCTTCGGGGTGGGGTCGGTTTGTACGGCGGCAGAGGCAGAGTTGAACTCTAGAAAAGAGTCAAAGCGCCGAATTTCGGAGCCACAGCGCAGCTCCAGCGCCTCCATATGGGGGACCCAATCGGAAAGTATTCGACGGACCGACTCCAGGGCCCTTTCGCTCTTCAAAACCTCGAAACTAAAGCGTTCGCCCTCAGAAAAGGTGATAATCGCCGTCCTGTCATGGCGGTAAATATCGGCCAGGGCCATGGAGACTAGGATATGGGGCTCCTGGGGGAGGAGGGAGAGCAGCCTTTCCGCCAGCCTGCCGTCAATGGGCTCTCCGTCCTGAGGCAGTGCCACAGGCTCCTCGGAAGCTTTACAACTCTCAGCCGCTTCAGAGACTTCGGGAGCTTTAGGCTCCAAAACATTGGGCAATGGTTTAGGAGGCTCGTCAATTTTTTGAGCCTCCCTTTTGCTCTTCGGGGTAGCCCTGTGAAAAACGGGCGCTCTGACTGATTCGTCTATTTCTTTGTCCTGCCGAAGCGCAGGATCTTGGAGGGCCGGTAGAGACGCACGAGCGGCAGCCCAACTTAACAGCAAACCGCTCAGCACGTCCAGCGACAGACCTCGCCGGACCTGGGGGAGGGCCGATGCGATTTTCGCCATCAGATCCTCGAGGAAAGCCACTTCCCACAGTGGACCTTCAGAGCTGATCCACTGCAGTTCTTCCTGGGACAGCGCCAGACCCTCCAGCGCTGGCTCCCCCCATCGGGCCAGGAGCCAGAGATTTCTTATGCAGGAAAAGAGGCTGTTCAAGAAACGCTCCGGCGAGGTTCCGCCGCGAAACATCTTCTCCAGAAAGGGCAGAGCTTGGGCAGTATCGGCACGGCTCAAGGTGATCCACTGGCGAACTTTCATGGAGCTGCCGCCGCCTAAAAGACGGTCTATGGCCCCTTGAGTCAAGGGGACCTCGCCCAACGACAGGGCCTGTTCCAGCAGCGACAGGCCATCTCTCATGCCGCCGTCGGAATTGCGGGCAATCTCCCAAAGGGCTTCGTCCTGAGCCTCGATGGACTCCTGAGAAACTACGAATTTAAGGCGATCCACGATCTGCTGAGGCGCCATGCCGTGAAAGGGAATATGCTGGCAGCGGGAACGAATCGTCACAGGCACCTTGTAGGGCTCTGTGGTGGCCAGGATAAACAACACGCCCTCGGGAGGCTCTTCCAGGGTCTTTAACAGGGCGTTAAAGGCCCCTAGGGTCAGCATATGAACTTCGTCGATGATGTAGACCTTATAGGCGCAGCCAAAGGAGGCCAAGGACACGTGGTCCTTCAGCTCCCTGATCTCGTCGACTCGGTTATTGGAGGCTCCATCGATTTCTACCACGTCAAGGCAGCTGCCGTCGGCAATGGCACGGCATATCTCGCAGTCGCCACAGGGCTCGGCGCCACGCCGGTGGGTACAGTTCACCGCCTTGGCAAAGAGCCGCGCCACCGTGGTCTTACCGCACCCTCTGGGGCCGGAAAAAAGGTAAGCATGGCTGACGGTATTCTGCTCCACGGCCCGCGTGATCACGGAAACCGCTGCAGACTGGCCGATCACATCGGCAAAAGTCTGGGGCCGGTATCTTCTGTAAAGAGATTTATACACCAAAGGGCCTCCTCGATTTTCTACAGCCGATGCAGGGCTGGAACTTAAGCAGGCGATCAGCCAAGATAATCAGCGATAGGGTGTTTTTTTAACGCATTTCCGTGGGCCGTCAGCAGCTTCGATCGGATCTCCTCCAGATCCACGGCCCCCTCTGGCAGAAGGCTCTTCAGGATTTCTGTGAGGCCTATATAGAGGCTCTGCTCTCCCTCGGGGGTCTTGATGATTCGAATATCGTAGGGTGACAGCTCCATCTGAAAACTGCGGTCCAGCTTCGCTGCGACCTCATCTAGCAAGCGCTGGTTTTCCTCACCGGCAGGAAGGGTCAGGATCTCCACGTCATCGACCTTCAACTGCAGGCCCCCTTCGCCACTAGCCACCGATGAGCGCAGAAGTCCCAGCACCTGTTTTCTATGTATGGGATAGCCCATCTTAAGGATCTGCTCACGGGTGTAGTTGATGCGCTCTTGAATTTTGGGGTGGTCCAGATAGATGCCTGGATCGTACCAAGGCATGGTCAGTTCTTCTGCCGCCAGCCCTTCCAACACAGTCAAAGCAGCCACGGCGGGATAGCCCGCGCCGGTCAACAGTTTCAGGCCTTCCTGGTCGGCCTCCTGTTCTAGATCGCGGCTGTAGGAACTGGATATGGCTACCTGGGCAAGGCTGGAAAGGATCACAGCGGCCCCTTCGCCTCTGCTGGCGATGGCGATCGCCAAGGCAGCTAGGGACAGCTTCTGGTTGCGCTCCACCTGTATGATGCCATGCTTACCTGTGGAGTGAATCAATTCGTGGGACAGCACCGAGGCCAGCTCGGCCTCGCAGTGGACGAAGTCCAAAAGCCCAGTGGTCACGTAGATAAAGCCGCCGGGGATGCAGAAGGCGTTGACACTGTCGTCCCGCACAATTTGAACACTATAGGGCAAGGGCCGTTTAAGGCTGGGCGTCAGCTTATCAAAGACCATTCGAACCCGGCTGAGCACCCTAGGGTCCTGTACTAACTCCATGTTTTTAGCGATTTGCTCAGCTATGCGCTCTCCGATTTTGATCTCTCGCGCCACCGAGGCCTCTTCGCTGGTCATCTTTTTCTCGTTGCCTTTAGCCCATGACGCCTCGTTGCCGAAGAAAAGGCACCACAATAATACTGCGGCAACCACTAGATTCCACTGTGCTCTTTTCATCGCAATCCCCCCTTTGGGGTTGTTTTATGCCAGCCTTTCGATGTTCACCCATGCCAGGCACCGCTCTGCCGCCTCGCGGCTGCTCACTCCCTTGAGCACATGAGAACTGTCCTCGGCAGCGCAGGCCATGCTGAAACGCACGGCCTCTTCCACGTCCATCCCTTCAGCGTGGGCGGCAATCATCCCCGCCACCAGAGCATCGCCAAACCTGAACAACGATACAGCTTGCTCCCGCTCGGCCAGGGACGCTAAGAAGAGCCCCTTGGGCGTCAAGTAGACGTCGCCGTAAAGTTGGTAGGACGCCACCGCCCATTGAACGCCAAGATCGTGCACGTCCTGCAAAGCGGCAATCAGAGAGTCCAAGGAATCCACGGTATGGCCGCAAAGTTCCGATACAAAGCGGTGATCCACCCTAGCGAAGAAGGGGCCGCTGTCAGCGGCGGCAAGGCATTCGGGGCCAGAAGCGTCGATATAGACGGGCAGGCCCACGTTTTTCGCTATAACGCAGAGGTCCCGATAAATGTCCATAGGTATGCCAGGCGGCAGAGAACCTCCGATGACTACCGCGGAGGCCCGCGTGGTCATCCGTTTATAGTTGTCGAGGAAACGCCGCAAGGCCTGCTTCGGTATCTGAGGCCCCGCTTCAGAGATGCCCGTTTCCACCTGACCCACGTTGTCGACAATGTAGACATTTGTCCGAGTTTCGCCCGGCACGTGGACGAAGTTAGTGGTTATCCTGGTGCGTCCCAGGGCGTCGCGGATATAGTCGCCGTTAAATCCGGCGAGAAATCCCATCGCGGCGACATCATAACCGAGGTGAGACAGCGTCAGCGCCACATTGATCCCCATACCGCCAGGGGTCCGGCGGGAAGACTCAGCACGGTTCCAGCTGCCGGGCTCAAATTCGGGTAGAAGGTACTGCTCGTCCACCGCTGGGTTGAGGGTCACTGTTACGATCATCCCTTGGCCTCCCTTTTCTGCAGATCCCTATTAAAAAAGCGGGGCGGTCAAATGACCGGACCCCGCCCAGAACTCCGTCTGCTGTGAGTATACCCCGATTAGAAGTTCTCCGCAATATACTTATAAGCCGCTTGCCCAGCTACGGCACCGTCAGCCGCAGCGGTAATGACCTGGCGCAAAGGAGTATCTCGAACGTCACCGGCGGCGAAAATGCCGGGCACGCTGGTCTCCATCGACGAGTTGACCTTGATCCATCCGCCAGGGGCCACCTCGACCAAATCCTTGACCAGCTCGTTATTGGGCACGTTACCAACGAACATGAAGACGCCTTCCACAGGAAGGTTGCTGGTCTCACCGGTTTTCACGTTCTTCAACACCAATTTTTCCACAAAGTCTCCGCCCTCGATGGACTCTACTACGGTGGAATAAAGGGGGACCACCTTGGGATTTTTCTTCATGCGCTCCACGGCGATCTCGTCAGCCCGGAACTGGTCGCGACGGTGGATGATGTAGACCTTCGATGCGAATTGAGTCAAATAGCACCCTTCTTCGACGGCCGTATTGCCACCGCCCACCACGGCGACCTCACAGTCCTCGAAGAAAGCTCCGTCGCAGGTGGCGCAATAGCTCACGCCTTTGCCGGTGAACTCAGCTTCGCCGGGGCATCCCAGCTTGCGGAATTCGGAACCGGTGGCCACCACCACCACCTTGGCTTCGTAGTCGCCTTTGCTGGTGGTCACCCGCTTCATCTTGCCGTCCACGGAAATTCCCTTTACCACGGTGTCCACAAATTCAGCTCCCAAGCCCTTGGCGTGGTTGTAGAACATCTTCCCAATCTCAGGGCCAGTGCTGTGGCTGATGCCGGGATAGTTTTCGATCTCTTCAGTACGATTAATAGCGCCTCCGAAATTCCCTTCCTCGAGAACCACGGTGCTCAGACCGGCACGTCTGCCGTAGACAGCCGCAGCAAGCCCAGCAGGTCCACCGCCGATGATGACCAGATCTCTAGTTTCCATTCAAATCGTCTCCTTAAAGATGTCGAAGTTGCCTCGGCCTGTTCAAGTCGAGACTCTTATAGATCTGCTTGTAGATTATACCAAAAAATTTACTTTCCATGGCCATCGCGGGGCCCGACAAAATGCCAGACAAATACTCGATTTTCCCCTGAGCAATCCCGAATCAGGTCGGACTCTACGTAATCTTTCGGAGCCAACGACCTAAGGGCAGGGACTTGATGATCGCCGCCGAATTCGACACACAACACTCCTCCGGGCTTGAGAGAGCGACGGCCCAGCTCAAAAAGCCATCGGTAAGGATCAAGGCCGTACTCTCCTCCGTCCAAAGCCATCAAGGGCTCGTAGTCCCGAACCTCGGCCATCAAAGCGCCGATCCAGCTGCTGGGGATGTAGGGCGGATTGCTGACGATCATATCAAGCTCCATCGGCGGCAGATCTTCAGGATGCCGGCTTTTCAGGAGGACTGCGCGGTCCATAAAGCCCAGGCGGATCAAATTTTTCCGGGCCCATTGGAGGCTTTGGGGATTTTTGTCCACCAACACCCCTCGGGCATGGGTACGATCCTTCAATATGGCCAAGGCGACACATCCGCTGCCACATCCCCAGTCCATAAAAAGGCCGCCGGAGAAAAATTTCAGCGCCCCTTCTACGAGATACTCCGTTTCCGGCCTTGGGACAAGACATCCCGGGCCCACTTCCAGGGTCATCCCCCAAAAGGGACATTGGCCCAGAATATACTGAATCGGCTCGTGGGCCAACCGGCGCTGACAAGCTTGGCCGAAGCGTTTTAGGAAATCATCCGAAAGAGGCTCTTCAGGATGGCTATGGATCCAGTGGCGTTCTTTGCCCAGCAGCCCGCTGAGAAGCAGATCGGCCTCCATAGCAGGGCTATCGAAGCCAGAAAAGAGCTTCAGAGCCTTGCGGCGCAGCCCTCCCAGAGTTCCATCAGGCTTCATCCAGCGCCTGAAGCTTGGCGGCCTGATCGGCCATGATCAAGGCGTTGATCATCTCGTAGAGGTCGCCGTCCATCATGTATTCCAATTTGTAGAGCGTAAGGCCGATGCGGTGATCGGTGACGCGATTCTGCGGGTAATTATAGGTCCGAATCCGTTCCGAACGGTCTCCCGAACCGATTTGTCCCTTTCTCGTGGCAGCCTCGGCTGATTGCTGTTTCTGAAGCTCCATGTCGTAGAGTTTCGATTTAAGGACCATCATAGCCTTCGCCCGGTTTTTAATTTGGGACCGCTCGTCCTGGCAAGTTACCACCAACCCAGTAGGCAAATGGGTGATCCGCACCGCCGAGTCGGTCATGTTCACGTGCTGTCCACCGGCACCACTGGAACGGTAGGTATCGATCTTTAAATCCTCGGGACGGACTTCCACGTCCACGTCCTCGGCCTCAGGCAACACGGCCACCGTGGCCGCGGAGGTGTGAATTCGGCCGCCGGCTTCGGTTTCGGGGACTCTC
This sequence comes from uncultured Synergistaceae bacterium, assembly GCA_964575405.1. Taxonomy (GTDB): domain Bacteria; phylum Synergistota; class Synergistia; order Synergistales; family Dethiosulfovibrionaceae; genus CAZCKP01. The sequence goes on from CAZNRB010000016.1 coordinate 16,439, forward strand.
TGAACGCGATGAACTCCGCTTTCGTATTTCATCTGGCTGTAAGCCCCGTGACCGTTTATCTTGAAGACGATTTCCTTGTAACCGCCCACCTCTGTTTCGTTTTCCTCGATGATCTCCATCTTCCAGCCCTGGCGCTCCACGAAACGGCTGTACATCCGATAGAGATCGCCGGCGAAGAGGCTCGCCTCGTCACCGCCGGTGCCGGCTCGAATTTCTACGATAACGTTTTTATCGTCATTGGGATCCTTCGGAATCAGCAAAACCCGGAGTTCCTCCTCGATGGCGTTCAGCATGGGCTCTTTCTCGTGGATCTCCTCCTTGGCCAATTCCACCATTTCCGGATCGCCGCTGCTCTGCAATTCCCTCGCCTCGGCAATCCCATCGCGGACCTCGCAATACTGGCGATATTTAGTGACCACGTCTTCCAGATCCGCGTGTTTTCTCGCCAGAATCTGCATCTCTTTGATGTCGGAGCTGATGGCGGGGTCCCCCATTTTCCTCTCCAGCTCGTTGTAGTTTTTTTCCAGTTCTCTCAGTTTAGGTTCAATGTTCATTTGCACAGGTCCTCCTCAACGCCGGCAAAATTAGCGCCTAGGGCCTCTTCAAGGGATCGGAGAGCCACTTCTAACTGGTCTTCAGTGGGCTCTCGCGTAGTCAAGTACTGGAGACACAAGGCGGGCTTCATCAGGATCCCACCCCAGGAGCTGGTGCTGGCACCTCGAATAATCTCATAGGAAATACCGACCACCAACGGCAGGAGCAGCACCCGCGAGGCGATGCGCCCAAGCAGCCCCCCGGTGCTCACAACAGAAAAGACAAGGATGCTCACGATCACAACTATCAGTAAAAAGGAGGTTCCGCAACGCCGGTGGATCCGCGAAGCCGCCAGAAGGCGCTCCGGAGTCATGGGACCGCCGGACTCGTAGCCATTGATCACCTTGTGCTCGGCGCCGTGATAGGCCAGTACCCGTTGAATGTCGCCCCAAAGGCCTATTAGAGCTAGATAGCCAATAAACACGGCGCCGCGAAGCACTCCCTCGACCAGGGACCCAGACCAGGAGGGGACAAGACCGTAATGGACCATCAGATCGGCACCCCAAAGGGGCAGGGCGACAAAGAGGCCGATCACCATCAAAACGGCCGCGGCCACTGTAATGACCAGATCCTTGGCCGTCATCTCCTCTTTTTCACCGAGGGCCAATTCGGTGGACCGGGCCAAACCACGAAAGCCCTCCCGGAGCATTTCTATCATGGTCAAAAAGCCTCTGATGATGGGCCACCGTTCCGCACCGCCCAGCTTCCAGGGCCTTAGAGGCCAATGCTCGCGCCAGATGGTGCCGTCCTGGAGTCTCACGGCTAGAGCCCAGCGCCGGTAGCCCTTCATCATGATCCCTTCGATAACAGCCTGACCGCCTACCGGCAGAGGCCTATCGTGGGATTCCGCAGCCCCAATCGCCGCAGCGCAGGCTAAAAGCTCAAGTCTTTTTGCAAGGCCGATCATGCTGGCTCCCCTTCTCCCAGGGGAAGAAAAGGCGCCAGCCAAGGTTCAGCTTTAACAAGAAGAGAAGCCATCTCGCAGAGCAGCTGCCGGATTTCCCATTGTGCCCCCTTCACCAGGACCCTTTTTTCGTAAATATCGAAGAAAGAGCGCAAATTCAGCGTGGTAGTGAAGTTCGTGCAGATGCCGCCGGGCAGGACGAAACGGGCGTCTTCCATGGGAACGCCTTGAGCTATAAGGCTATCGTAGGCTCTCTGAGCGGCCTCCATGGCCTCGTAGTAGGCCCTTTGGCGCTCCGGCGAAGCGCTCACCGACAGAGGCTCGACGAAATCAAAGCACCGGCCGGTCCTGGTCGAGTTCTCCGAGACATACCGCTGGCTCTGGACCGACAGGCTCACACCGATACGGTGGCGGCTGTACTGGGCCAAGAGAGTCCTGGAGACACCAGCGACGCCAAAGGTGACGGAGCAGTGCTCCAGGGTGCTCAGATGGCGCTGCTTGATCAGGTAGCGCACCAGCTTTATCATGGCTTCCTCTTCCATGGGCATAGAGAAAAGCTCTTGAGGGGAATCCTGGCAATGACAGGTTCTCCCGGCGCACCATATGGTGCGGAGGAAATCAGGAGTTTTATTTAACAGATCCACTTTCAACGAAATCAAGCTCCTTTCTGTTCAAGCTATCAAGCTGTCGGACAAATCCTAAATATTTACGGCCCAGTTAGGGACAAAGGCCATCTATCAGCAAAGGTCATAGAAAAAACGGGGCATCCCGCGATGCCCCGTTCCTTGGTCTCCTTAGTTGGAACCCGTTTCTTTCTGACCGTAGTTGATGCCAGCGTATTTCTTATTGAACTTTTCAAGCCGTCCAGCCTCAGAAATCACGTGGCCCTTCTTGCCGGTAAAAAAGGGATGGCAGGCAGAGCAGACACCAACCTTGATCTCAGGGACGGTAGCCTGAGTCTCGAACTGATTCCCACATGCGCAGGTCACCTTGCAGGGACCATATGCGGGATGAATGTCCTTCTTCATGATTTGCACCTCCCCGCTTTTTACGAATAAACGCTTACGGTAGGGTAGGATAGCACATTAAGGCGCCGGAGGCAAGTAGCCAGGGACCTTTCTTCGCAGTTTTGTGTAGGCCTGTCAAACATAGGAGACTCTAAGCATTAAGGACCAGAACTTCCCGAGGGGATCTCTAGCCCCATAGCGGCCCTCCCCTTCAGCTTCTGCCGACTCCAGGCCCGATCCACTGCTCCAACTTTGCCAGCCAGCGGGACTGAGAACGGCAGGAGGTAAGGCCGCTCAACATGTCCGCCGATCCGCCGCCTCGTATATCCAGCTCTTCGTAGCTCTTCAGATCCCGAGGATCCAGATCTAAGGCCCTTCCTTTCATCAGGACAAAGGGGATACGCTGGGATTCTCCGTCGTACAGGAGCGCCAATACCAGGCCTCCAGGGTTTTCGTTGCAACAGGACGAGAGGCTGGCCATGGCTATGTCTTTGGCGATGCCAGTGAGAGCGTACAGAAACACCGGCACGCCGGAAATTTCTATCTCTTCTCTGGGAAGGACCACAAAGCTTCTGATCTTCGAAATAGTCTTCGAAAGGGATTTATTGTCCTGGGACAGCCGCTCCACCATGGGCCCCAACTCCTCGGGCCGGCAGTGAAGGCGATGAAGCAGCTGGCGCATTATCCGACAATGCTCCTTTTGGGCTGAGAGATCGCCCAGGGAAAAGACCAGCTCCCACTGTTCTGGGCCGCCTTTAAAGCTCTCTATGTAAATTCTTCCGATCTGGCCCGTGTGCTCCACATGGCTGCCTGAACAGGCAATTTTGTCGAAATCTTGGATTTCCACCACTCGAATCTCGCCGTCATCGATTCGGTCCCAGTTTGCCTTAAGTCCCGTCAAGTGGCGGGCATCCTCGGCCGGAACGATTCGGGCTGTGACCGGCAAATTCTGGGCGGCGATCCTATTGGCCTCCTCTTCGGCCTCAAAGAGAAATTCCCATTGGATCCCACGAGGACAACGGAAAAACACCGAGGTCCTCTCCTCTCCCACGGCCACTTTATAGACCTGGAGGTCCGAACGGGAGTTTTCCATGACCCGCGACAACAGATGCTCTCCGCTGTGCATCCGTGACAGCACTTGATGGCGCTCCATATCCACTTCGGCTTCCACAGCCAACCCTGGGCTGGGCTGGCCTCTTCGCAGTTTCATCTCTAACACTGGGCCGTCGCTACTCTTGCGGCAGTCCAGCACTTGAGCTTCAAAGCCCTCCCCCAGAAGAGTCCCGCTGTCGCCGGGCTGACCGCCGCCGTTGACGCGAAAAGGGTTGACAGAGAGGGTAATTTCTGCTTTTTTCCCTTTTTGCGCTATGACCTTGTCAATTTTGCTTTCCAACTGTTTTTTCCTCTTTTTCCCCCGATCGCCGTACGGCTGACCCCTTTTCCCTACGAGTCCCTACGAAAATCAACCTTAGCGCTGCTGGTCCTCTTCGAACTCTTTCTTAAAGCTCTTGCCGGAGCTCATCATGACGCTGAGCATATTCAGTTGTTTCACGTTTTCGCAGACAATCTTGATGATAGCGGCAATAGGCACCGACAACAGCGCTCCAGCCACGCCCCAGAGCCATCCCCAAAGGAGCAGTGACACCAGGATGATCACGGGGCTTAAATTCAAATTATCGCCCATGACCTTCGGCGTGATGATGTTGCCCAGCGTAAATTGGATTAGCAGCAGCGATCCCGCCACCATGATGGGCAGAAGCATATTGGGGTAAAACTGCACTATGGCCACCATGATAGGAGGGATAGAGGCCACGATTGACCCCACTGTAGGGATGAAATTCAGCACAAAGGCCAAAATACCCCAGGTAGCGGCAAAGTCCACTTTCAGCGCGCTTAAGGCGATCCATACGCAGGTCCCCGTGGCAGCGCTGATCAGGGTCATTACCGACAGGAAGCGCCCGATCTGCTTGGAGATGGTGGCCAAAATCAACAGAACTCTGTCACAGCTCTGAGCTGAAAAGGCTTTGCGGACTTTGTATTCTACATAGGGGCTGCCGATGAGGATGAAGACCAAAAAGATGGCCACCATAACGGTCTTCGACGTCAGCGTCAACACCGGCCGCGTCAACGACAACATATAGCTGCGGACGTCCAGCCCCCAGTCGTTCAGGTCCATAACTTCGGCTGACAGGCCAATCCGCTGCGTCAGGTCCCGAGCGATAGTCACCAGCCGCTCGTAGTAGACAGGGAAGGCCTGGACAAAACCGGCCAACCGAGAACTTAAAAAAGTCCCTCCCAACAGTGCCAGAGCCAACAGGCTCACCAGCACGATCACAATCGTCAGCCCTAGAGGGATTTTCCTATCCGTTAAAAAACGCACCACCGGTGCCATAATGTAGGAAAGCAGCCAGGCGATGACTAGAGGCAAAAAGACACTCCGAGCCACGCTGAGAACTGCTCCGACGGCAATTACGGTAATAACAGCGACGCAGGCCGTCAGGATCTTGATTTCGCGCATAGCCCACCCTATCCCTCACTTTGTGACCACAATTTAGTGTTTTCTCTTTCAATTATATCCTAACTCTTGCCGTTCATTGCCGGTAAATTTGGCGGGACAGAATATTCTCGGGAAACCCTGCCGTTAGAATCAAGCCCCACTCTACAAATTTGTATAATAGTACCTCGATATTTTATAGAATTCTAAATTTAAAAAGAGAATCCAATCACTTGCCCCCGATGACTTCCATAATCGAGGAAACGTCATTATAATTTTAAACGGTTGTTCGAGCTGCTCTAGTATGCTCAATTTAGTTGCAGGAGGCAAAAGAAAAGTACATGAGACTTCCTACTTTTAAGCGAGGAATCCATCCACCGGAACAGAAGGGCCTCACTGAAAACTGTGCCATTGTGGACTTGAATCCCCAGGGACCTCTGGTCTTTCCCATGGCCCAGCACCTAGGGGCACCCTGCGAGCCATGCGTGGCCGAGGGCGATCGGGTCCTGGTGGGCCAACCTCTAGGCACGCCCCAAGGCGCTGTGTCGGCGGTGGTCTGTTCCAGCGTATCGGGCACCGTCACCGCTATAGGGCCGGTGATGACCATCGCCGGAGCCACGGTGACGGCCGTCACGGTGGAAAGTGATGGCCAATACGAGGAATACCCCGACTTGGTAAAGCACCAAGACCTGGAGGCCCTTTCGGCCGCTGAGATCCGCGAAGCCGTCGCCAAGTCCGGTATTGTGGGCATGGGGGGCGCCGGATTTCCCACCGCCGTCAAGCTCTCTCCTCCTCCTGAGGCTAAAATCGACCGCCTCATCGTCAACGCCGCCGAATGCGAGCCCTATCTGACCTGCGACTATCGCTTGATCTTGGAAGACAACGACCCCATCGTCGACGGGATAAAGGCGCTGCTCCGGCTTTTCCCGGAGGCCCAGCTGGACGTGGGCATCGAGGACAACAAAATGGAAGCTGCCAAGGTTCTGGAGGAGAAACTCCAGAGCCTGGACCGCGCCAAGGTCACGGTGCTCCAGACCAAATACCCCCAGGGCGGTGAAAAGCAGCTGATCTACGCCATCACCGGCAGAACCGTGCCTGTGGGTAAACTTCCCTCCGACGTAGGCACCATCGTCTGCAACGTGCTGAGCACCTACGAGATCGGCCATGCCCTCCGGTGGGGACGCATGAGCCTGAAGCGTATCATCACCGTTTCCGGCGACGCCGTTGCCACGGCCATGAACGTCCGGGTGCCTCTTGGCATCAGCGTCCACGAGATCCTGGAATTTGCCGGTGGCTTCAAGTCCGACCCGGCGGTGGTCATCGCCGGCGGTCCCATGATGGGCCCCTCCCTAACGTCGTTGGACGTGCCGGTGGTCAAGACCACCTCCGGGCTGGTCTGCCTAAGCGACCGCACCGTCACCCACGCCCAAGAGCAGCCCTGCATCCGTTGCAGCCGCTGCGTTAAGGCCTGCCCCATGGGGTTGCAGCCTCTGTTGCTGGATCGCTACGTCAAGGCCAAGAAAAACGACGATTTCCAGGCCGAAGGCGGCATGAGCTGCATTGAGTGCGGCGCCTGTTCCTACATCTGCCCTGCCGGCCGTTTCTTGGCCCAGGGCTTTAAGGACGCCAAAAAGCGCATCGCCGCCGCTGCGAGGCGCAAGGCGAAGAAACCGGCGCCCCGGCAATAGAGGGAGGACCTAATAATGAGCCACATCAAGGATCTGAATTTGAATCTTCGAATCGCCCCGCACATCCAGGGTCCTACCAACGTGACCCACATCATGGGCGATGTGGTCCTGGCCCTAGTGCCAGCCGGCATCGCTGGCGTCTACTTTTTCGGATTTTCGGCCCTCCGGGTCATAGTGCTGTCGGTGCTGGCCTGTGTGGCCTCCGAAGCGGCCTGGCAGAGGCTGATGGGTAGAACCATTACCGTATCGGACCTAAGCGCCGTGGTGACCGGTCTCCTATTGGCCTATAACCTGCCGCCGACGGTGCCCTCCTGGTTGCCGATAGTGGGCGGCGTCTTCGCCATCGTGGTAGTAAAGCAGTTCTTCGGCGGCATCGGCCAAAACATCGTCAATCCAGCCCTGGCTACCCGGGCCGCTTTGCTGGCCTCCTGGCCGGTCCAGATGACCACCTGGACCCTGGATGGCGTCTCTACCGCCACGCCACTGGGGATGCTGAGGT
>CAZNRB010000017.1:0-23326 GCA_964575405.1 uncultured Synergistaceae bacterium
CGCCAGAGCTACCCCTGGAAGAAATGCCGTAAATTTCGCCGCTTAGTATGTTATCCACGCCAGCGGTGAGGCCAATAGATGCGCTGTAATTGTTGCAACTGGCGATAGATCCAACGCCGCGGGCAGCTGCTTCTATTTCAATAAGGTATAAAAATCCATAAAAAAAGACCCAGCTTCTCCTGGGCCTTTTTTCGTTGGCTGGGACTGGGAAAGGGGCCTGCTGGGGAGTATATGATAGTCCCCGGGTCAGTTCAGCGGCCCCAGGGCCTCCTCGACAGCCCGGAGCAGCTTGCCGGAACGGACCATCTCGATGGCCTGGCACTGGAGGGGGTAGAGGAACTGATCTTTCTCAAGAAAGGGAATTTCTTCCCGAAAGGCCCTGTAGGCCGCCGCGGTGCCTTCGCCTGGTGCCAAAGGCAGGGAGAAGTCGATGGCCTGGCAGGCCGCCAGGGCCTCGATGCCCAGCACCTGTTCCACGTTCCGCAGCACCCTGGTGGCCTTCAGGGCGGCCCAGTAGCCCATGGAGACGTGGTCCTCCTGGTTGGCCGAGGTGGGGATAGAGTCCACCGATGCCGGGTGGGCCAGGGTCTTGTTCTCCGATACCAAGGCGGCCTGGCTGTACTGGGTGATCATGAGGCCGCTGTTGACGCCGCTGTGGCCGATGATGAAGGGCGGTAGGCCGTTGGACAGGTTTTTGTCCACCATCCGGGCAGTGCGGCGCTCGGAGATGCTGCCGTACTCTGCCATGGCGATGGCGAAAAAGTCCATGGCCAGGGCGATGGGCTGGCCGTGGAAGTTGCCGCCGCTGAGCACCTCTTCGGAATCGGGGAAGATCAGTGGGTTGTCGGTGACCGAGTTGATCTCCAGCTCGATCCGCTCCCGCACGTAGTTCAGGGCATCCCGGCTGGCGCCGTGGACCTGGGGAATGCAGCGTAGCGAATAGGCATCCTGGACTCTGGCGCCTTTGTACTTTTCGATGATCTGGCTCTTGGCGATGAGGCGCCGCAGGTTCTGGGCCACCGCCGACTGGCCGGCGTGGGGCCGCAGAGCGTGGGTGCGGCTATCGAAGCCGTAGGGTACGCCGTGAAGGGCCTCTACCGACAGGGCTCCCAGGATATCGGCTGTCTTGGCCAGCTGCAGGCCGTCCCAGAGGGCCAGGGTGCCCAGGCCCGTCAGGGCCGCCGTGCCGTTATTCAGCGCCAGGCCTTCTTTGGGATGGAGCCTGATGGGCTTGAGGCCCGCCTGCGCCATGGCCTCCAGGGCCTCCATCCGCTGGCCCCGGTAGAACACGTCGCCATCGCCCAGCATGGCGGCGGCGATGTGGGACAGGGGGCACAGGTCGCCGGAGGCTCCCAGGGACCCCTGCTCCGGCACTAGAGGAGTGATCCCCAGGTTGAGGAAGTTGATCAGCTGGGTCAGGGTCTCCAGGGTGATGCCCGAATGGCCCCGGGTCAAGCCGTTAAGCCGGAGCGCCATAATAGCCCGCACCGTGGGTACCGGCAGGGGAGAGCCCGTGCCCACGGCGTGGCTGCGGATAAGATTTTCCTGGAGCAGTCTGGTCTTTTCGGCGTCCACCTTCACGGTGGCCAGGTCGCCGAAGCCCGTGGTGACGCCGTAAATGACCCGGTTTTGATCGATCCACTTTTGAATCAGCGCCGAGGCGGCGTTGATCTTCTCGACGGCCCGGTCCGAAAGCTCTACCGGGGCCCCCTCCCGGGCTATCTGGACCAGATCCCGGAGGGTCAGGCTCTGTCCGTCCAAGGAGATAGGTTTCGCACTGCCCATGGCCATAACCTCCTCTGCCCTTTATTCGGGGCCGGCGGCCTTAGACTCCGCCGACGGCCCTTTTTTTGATAGGGTAACACGGGGGACATGAATTGTCAATTAAAGCATAGAATTCACTAGACAAATACGCCACAGCGCTGTCGGGTTATTTATTTATCTGAATGAACTGATGGCCCTGAAAGTGAGCTGGCAAAGGCGTAGAAGGGAAGGAAAGTTGTGGAAGCGATTTACTCCATGGGCCGCCGGGGTCCCCTGGAAAGGGGCCTCATGGTGGACCGGCCCAACAGATTCGTGGTCACGGCCCTGGTGGGATGCCGTCAAGCCCGGTGCTATTTGCCCAACCCCGGCAGGCTCTGGGAGCTGCTCTATCCCGGAGTAGAGCTGGTGCTGGACCCTTCGGACGGCGGAGCCACGGAGTACACGGTCCTAGCCGTGGTCCGAAACGGAGCCGTGACGCCTCTCCACACCCACCGGTCCAACGATTTGGCGGCCAAGCTCCTCCGAAAGGGCCTGATTCCGGGCCTGGAGGGGGCTCAGCTGAAGCGGCGAGAGGTGCCGGTGGAGGAAAGCCGCTTCGATCTGCTGATCCAGCAGGGCAGCGAGCTGATTTATGGCGAGGTAAAATGCTGCACCCTCTTCGCCGGCGGCGGAGCCTATTTTCCCGACGCCCCTTCGGAACGGGCCTGCCGCCACGTGGCCCATCTGGAGCGTATTGCCGCCCAGGGCGGCCGCAGCGTCATTTTGATACTGGTCAACTCCCCTAGGCCCCGATGGTTCATGCCGGACTGGCACACGGACCCCCATTTCGCCCAGTCCCTTCTGAAGGCCCGGGAAAAGGTGGAGATCGTCCCCCTAGCCCTGGGATGGAACGAACAGATGGAGGCCCTGGGGCCGGTGCGGAAGATTCCCATACCATGGGGGATTTTGGAGCAAGAACTGACCGACAGGGGCGTTCTGCTGGCCCTGATAGAGTCCGACGGCACCCTGTGGGGCGCCCTGGAATATTGTCCGAACCAGCTGGGCCGTGCCGCCGCCTCCTGGAGCCGGGCGAAAAGGAGCCCTAAAAGCAGGGGCGAGGCCCTCAGGGCCCGGGGACGGCTGGTGGCCACAGTGCCCTTCCGGTCGAGGGAGAACTTTCTGCTGGAATTGAAAGAGGACATGGAGTCCCTGCTGGAAAGGCCCCTGGATGCCGATGGCGATGGATGGCTGGGCCGGTTCGACAGCGATCCCCGGCGGTGGCCGCCCTTTGTGGAGTTTTTGTTGCGATACCGCTTCACCAGGCTGGACCAGCGGATCGAGGTAGAGCTGGCGGCAGCCGGTGGTCGGTGTTGATGACAAAAGGGGCTTCCCTTAGGGCGGCGAAAGGGCCCTTCCAGATCTTTGCCTTAAGATCTGGAAGGGCCCTTTTATTTTGTCGTATGGAAGGGATCAGCTTTCCTGGCGGGCCCGGCGGCGAAATTCGGCGATAGGCCCTTCGGCGCGCTGGGAGCCGTAGCGGCTGCGCCCTCTGGAGGAGCGGTCCCGGCGGTCAAAGCGCCGGTCCCGGTCGAAGCGGAATTCCTTTAGGGGCGTCATGGAGCTCACCGCTGGGCTCTCCTGTCCCTGCGAGATGAGGCCCCGCTCCAGCAGCCGCTCCCGGCCTCCTTGGTCTAGCCTCTCCTGGGCCAGGGGGCTCAGCTCCACTTCTGTGTGGCGGTCTCTCATGCGGATGTTGCCGATCTCCTTGCGGTCCACCCCCAGGGTGCTGCAGAGGGCTCCCAGGATCCGGCCCACCGACCAATCCTCGTCGTTCCGGCCCTTGCAGATCCTGATGGACACTCCCTTGCCGGTGAAGCGCTCTCCCGAGACGCCCCGTTCGCTGGATTCCCGGCGGCCGAAGCGGCTTTCCCGGCGGGGCGTCAGGGAGCCTTTCCGGCGGTCCAGCTCCACCTGCAGGGCCTCCCGCAACGAATAGCCCTTGGGCAGGTCCTTGACGGCCGAGGTCAGCAGCTTGGCCGCCAGTTCCAGGGGATCGCCGCAGCGGTTCAGCAGAACCTGAGCCCAGTCTCTGATCTCCGGCTCGGGCTCTTGGGCCAGCAGGGCCTCTTCCCGCAGCTCCCGCTGGATCGTGCGGATCTCCGGCTCGTCGGGCACCTTGAGCCACTGAACTTTCATGCGGGAGCTCCGGAGCATGAACTTGAAGCGCCCCGACTCCTGGGGCGTCAACACCAGCAGGTTGCTGCCCTCGTGGCCGGCCCGGCCCGTCCGGCCCGACCGGTGGACAAAGGTCTCCATGGACTCCGGCAAGCCCAGCTGGATCACGTGGCTCACCCCCTGGATGTCCAGGCCCCTGGCGGCCACGTTGGTGGCCACCAAGATGGGGATGCGGCCCGAACGGAAGGAGAAGAGGGCGCTGTTGCGCTCCCGCTGGCTCATGTCGCCGTGGAGCGTCAGGGCCAAGAACCCCTCCTTCTGGAGCCGTTCTGCCACCTCGGCGGTGTCGTTGCGGGTGTGGCAGAAGACCAGGCAGAGTGAGGGGTGCTCCCAGAGCAGTATGTTCACCAGCGCTTCCATGCGCTGGCGGCTCGGCACCAGATAGGCCCGGTGGACTATGTCCTCGTGCTGATCCTCGTCCTGGTCCAGGGTCAAGTGGATGGGGTCCGTCAGATAGCGGCGGCACAGCGACAGGATCTCCTCGGGCATGGTGGCCGAAAAGACCCAGGTCCGGCGGCGCCCTGAGGCTTCGTCTAGAATGGCTTCCAGCTCGTCCCGAAAGCCCAGGTCCAGCATGTTGTCGCCCTCGTCCAGCACCACTGTGTCCACTTCGCTGAGGTCCAGGGTGCGGCGCCGCAGGTGGTCCAGCACCCGGCCCGGAGTGCCCACCACGACGGAGGCTCCCCGCCGGAGCTGGATGATCTGGTGGTCCATGGCCATGCCGCCCACGATAGAGGCCGTCTCCAGGCCCCGGACGCGGCCAAAATATTGGGCCTCGCCGGCGCTCTGCATGGCCAGCTCCCTGGTGGGCGAGAGGATCAGTATTTTCGTCTTCCTGCCGCCGCCGGAGATCTGGTTCAGCAGGGGCAGCAAAAAAGCCAGGGTCTTGCCGGAACCGGTCCTGGCCTGGACCACCATGTCGGCGTCCAGATCGGGCTGGGATAGGACCTGGTCCTGTACAGGCGTGGGCTCCGAGAAGCCACGGCGCACCAAGGCCTCGAGAAGGCTCGGGGCCAGATTGTAGTCTTCAAAGTTCATTGCAGTCACGTCAGTTCCTCCAAATTAATCGCAGAGGCTCCTCTTGGGACGGTCTCCCCTACGTTCCCTCGGAGGCTCCTCCAAACAAATCCACGGCTCCTCAGATCTTCGCCCGAAGGCTCCTTCTTCTGGGAGCGCACAAATGATCATTTTGCTTTAAATTTTTGCTTTTGTCAATTGCTATTTTCCCGATAAAATTATTGCTACAATATGAAATATCCGTCAATTTAGCTGTCCGAGACAGCGGAAGGGGGCCCAGGAATTCCCTTGCCGAGGGCTTCCGCCGGTTTGGACGGACAAATTTCGCTTTAAGTTAAGGAAGTGAGAAATATGTCTTGGTTGGCAACTGAAACGTCCTATCAAATCAGCTTTGATCCCCTTTGGACCACCATGCTGGCAGTGCTGTTGCTGCTCATGGGCTACGCTATCCGCCGCAGAATTCGGTTCATCGAGACATTCTGCATCCCCGCGCCGGTGGTGGGCGGCGTCCTGATGGCCCTGGTGGCCCTGGTGATGCACCACCAGGGAGGCTCCCTGTCCTTCAACACGGCGCTGCAGACGCCCATGATGCTGGCTTTCTTCACCACCGTGGGCATCGGCGGCAGCCTGGGGCTGCTGAAAAAGGGCGGCAGGGCTCTGCTGGTCTATCTGGTATTCTGCTGGGGCCTGGCGCTGGTGCAGAACGGCCTGGGCGCTGGCCTGGCGTCGCTTACGGGCATCCATCCCGCTCTGGGCATCATGGCCGGTGCGGTCTCCCTGGAGGGCGGTCACGGTGCCGCCGCGGCCTTTGGCCCCATGGCCGAGGAGCTCGGCGTGGCCGGAGCATCGGCTGTGGCCATCGCTTCGGCCACCTACGGCCTCATCGCCGGCGGCCTGATCGGCGGCCCCTTGGCTGTCTGGCTGATCCGTCGCAACAACGTGGCCATTGAGACCAGCCAGGACGAGATCTACCGTAAAACGGCGGCCGACTTGATGGAGGCCGACCACGAGGACACGGTTACCAGCCAGGGCCTCTTTAAGACCCTCGCGCTGGTGCTGATCTGCATGGCCCTGGGGTCCTTGCTTTCCGCCAAGATCAAGGAATGGTTTAATTTCAGCCTGCCTGGCTACGTGGGTGCCATGTTCGTGGCCGTCATAGCGCGGAACCTCAACGACCTGTGCCACCTGGTCAAGATCCGCTCCAAGTCGGTGGATCTCATCGCCGACCTGTCCATCGGCGTCTTTCTGACCATGGCCATGATGAGCCTCCAGATCTGGGAGCTCTACGACCTGGCCGGTCCGCTGATGGTCATCCTGATCATCCAGACCATCGTCATCGCCCTGATCGGAGTGTTCCTGCTGTTCCCCCTGTTGGGCAAGGACTACGACGCCGCCGTGATGTGCTCGGGCTTCTGGGGCCACGGGCTGGGCGCCACTCCCAACGCCGTGGCCAACATGGGCTCCATGTGCGAGCGCTACGGCGTGATGTCCCACAAGGCCTTCCTGATCGTTCCCCTCTGCGGAGCCGTGCTGATCGACCTGGTGGGGCTGCCCAACATCGTTTGGTTCATCAATTTCCTGACAAAGTAGCCTCTCTTCTCTCCGGAAATCTCCAGGAAAGGTGCCGTCCCGTCCTTTTCTTGCCCTGTTCTCCAGGGCAGCGTGACGGCAGCCCGGTGGCTGTTCGGCTGAGGCTCAGGCGATACTTTCAACTCAGAAAAGGCACCCCGGAGGCTCTCCGAGGTGCCTTTTCTGCGGAGTTTCAGGCGTTTTTGGGGGATTTTGTTTTTACAGGACTTTTATAGAAGGAGGGCAAAAGGGAGAAAAGGAGGGCCCGCTGTGGCGCTGAAGCCTTATTCCCCAGGGCGAAAGGCTCCAGGGGCCCGGCGGCCTCTAAGAGACTGGAAAGGACGGTGGAATTATGAGGTGGGATTCCGTGACAGGCTGGATCCGGCAGGACGATCGGTCCTTCTGGGGAACCGTTAAAATCGGCTCCCAGGGAAAAATTCAGGCCATCGCCAGGGCCGAGGGCGGGGCCGATCCTGAGGGCCCCGAAATTTGGGCCGGAGAGTTCAACGCCCATTCCCATCCGGAACAGTCCATCTACGTGGAGATGGTGGACAAGAGCTGGGATCTGGCCACCTGGTGCCGCCACAGCATCTACAAATACTCCAGGGCCATGACGCCCTATCAGGTCCGCCTGGCCTGCCGCAGGGCCTTTGGCCGCATGATCGGTTACGGCATCACCTCGGTGATGGTGTCCTTTTACCTCCACAACCGGTCGGGAAATCTCTACGACCAGGAGGTCATAGCGGCGGCCAGGGACGTGGGCATCCGGCTGATCTTCGGCCGCATGAACTACGACATCATCACCGAAGGGGCCTATCAGGCCAAGCAGGACTCCCAGCGATCCTACTACGAGACTCCCCAGGAGGCCGAGAGGTTCTGCCGGGACCTCATGGCCCAAGAGGGGCCCACGGTGATGGTTTGCCCTTCGCTCCACAGCATCCACGCTTCAACGGCGGAGGCCATCGCCTCCGGAATCCGCCTGGGATGTGAATTGGGCCGTCCGGTCCAGCTCCACCTGTCGGAAGACCGGGGCGATGTGGAACTGGCCCTGAAGGACTACGGCTGCCGGCCCGTGGAATTTCTCAAGGGCCTCCTGGACCGGGGCGAAGTGCCCAGCCTGTCGGGCCTCATGGTCTCCGACTGCTGTTGGATCAACGAAAGAGAACGGGAGATCATGGCCGAAAGCTCCATGAAGGTGGTCCTCAACCCCAGGATGAACCACCGGGTCAAGGCAGGTTTTCCCGACCTGCCAGGGCTGCTGGACTGGTCCATAGTGCCCTGGCTGGGCACCGACGGCGAGGCCAGCAACGACGATCTGTCGGTGCAGGGAGAGCGGGAATTCCTGAAAGAGCGCTACGCCGGAGTCCTGGCGCCGGAAGTCATCGAGAGCCTGGGCCGGGCTCCCTTCCCCTTTTACGACGGCTCCCTGGGCGTCTTGGAAGAGGGAGCCTGGGCGGACCTTCGGATTCTTCGCAAAGGCCGGCTCGAAACGGTGCTGGTCGGCGGCGAGGCGGTTTTCCATAAGGGCCGGCTGGTGGGCCTGGACGTGGAAAGGGATATCGAAGGGCCCCTTCGGGCGGAGCAGGCAGCTTTGACGGCCATGGTGTAGAATGGGGACAGGGGGGCTCTGACGGGCCGTCCTACCATCCAGGCTCCCTCCGGGGACAGAGAAAGGATCGATGAGCAGTGGACTTTGACCCCGAAAATATGAAAATCCGCATCTGCAAGAAATGCAAGGGCCTGGGCTTCGGCCTGGACCTGAAGGGCAACCGGTTCAACTGTGGGGAATGCAGCGGCGACGGGCGGATCGTGGTTCGGACCCTGAAAAACGAATTTTCGCTGGACCAGCTGGGGGAGCACCTGAGCTTTGACAAAGAGACCATGAAAATACGGGTCTGCAAGTCCTGCGACGGCCTGGGCTCGATCAACCTGGGTTCCGAGGAGCGGGAGTGCAAGGACTGCGGCGGATCCGGCCGGATCATCGAGCAGCGCATCGTCACAGAATACCAGCTCCATCACCTGGAGGGGATGGCCGGCCCCGGCGACGGCCCCGAGGACCAAAAGCTTTTTTAGGGTTAGTGAAAGTTTCAGGTCGATGAAAAACAAAAAATGCCGCTCTTTCCTCTGAGTCGCTAGGACGGGAGTAAGGGCGGCTTTTTTGTTCGTCCCTAAAGGCCCCTATGTCAGGCCATCCCACAGGCCCCTTAGGGGCGGCCAGGTTCCAGAGCCTAGCGTAGCGCCTCGGCCAAAACCAGGTTTTCCTGGGCCGTACCGATGGATATTCGCAGCGCCGCCGTCCCCTCCAGGGAAAAGGGCCGCACCGCTATGGCCCTGCCGGCCAAAGCCCGGTCCAGTTCCTGCCTCTGCTGGCCCGGCAACAGGGCCACGAAATTGGCCTGGGAAGGGATAAAAGGCATCCCCAGCGATTCCATGAGGCCGCAGAGCTTCTCCCGCTCGGCCACGATGGTCCGCCGCAGCCCGTCGTAGTAGTCTTCCTCGTCCAGGGCGGCCAGGGCTGCCGCCTCGACTACCAACGGCGGAGGGCCGAAATTGTTCTCGTTGGCCGAGAGGCGAATTTTGAGGGCCCGAATCGTGGCGACGCTGTAGGCCTCCAAGTCTCTCAAAACGGGGCGTTCCATGAGGCTGAAAAGCTCTTGCTGGTCCATTCTATTCCTCCTAAGGGGCCGCTGGGAATTTCAGAGCCACAAACTCCGCTTTGCAAAAGCGGCAATCTGGTGCTATCACACCTTTCCATCGGTAAGTTGTCAAGCCATCACTTTATTATGATAAAGTTGAGGCGCAAAATCACGAATAGAACCGAAAAAACGGGCAAGAAAAACAAGGAAGAAAAACGAGAGAGAAAGGAGAGGAGCGAAGGACCATGAACAGGAGTCCCAAGGGCTGTGCAACCTGGGCGGGGCAGTGGCCTTCAACATGGAATACTGCCAGAGCGCGGCGATGGGGCTTTTTTCCCTCTACGGCTACCGCCCCTTCAGCCCCGCCGGGGTCCAGCTGATGGAGCAGACCTGGACCAGCTTGGCTCCGTCGCGATGCCGGCGCCTCATCGCCCTCATGTCCCCCCTGGGGGAGCCCTGCGTGCTCCGAGGGGACCTGACCCTTTTGGCAGTGACCTACGCCGGGAGCTACCACAGCCGAAGCGAATGGCCCCTGCGGCTCTGCTACTGACGCTGGACCTCCTGGGAATCCAGGACTCGGCGCTGGTCATCGGCGACGCATCGGTGGCGGCCCGGCTCTGCGACGGCCTGGCGGCCGAGAGTGCCAGGGCAATCATGGAGGCTTTGCAGGAAAGGAACTACAGCGCCTACAGTGTCCTGCTGGAGGAGCTGGACCTGACCGAGGCGAAAAGGGCTCTGCTGAAGCGGCCGCCCTACCTGAAGGGAGACCTGTCGGTGCTGCAGTGCCTGGAACTCTTCAAGGCGGCCCAGCCCGGCCTTTCGGGGGCCTTGGAGCCCTTGAAAAAGCTCTGGACCGCCTTGGAGCGCCTGGCTACGGCGACCGGCTCCGGCTGGACCTGGCCTTCGTACGGAACCTGGGCTACTACAGCGGCCCGATCTACAACGACTACAGCTCCTCCGGCGGGGCACTGCTGGGCGGCGGAGGCCGCTAAGACGGTTTGCTGGCCAGCCAGTCCATCCAGGGCCAGACGGCGGGCTTCACCTTGAATATCAAGGAGTTGGCGGGCCACTGCTCTCCCCGGCCGGCGGTGATGTTCTGGGCCGGAGGCTGCGAGACCTCCCAGGCCCTGGAATACGCCCACAAAACTGGCCCAGGGAAAGGCGGCCTTCGAGCTCAGCTGAACCTCCCGGGAGGACTCCCTGGCCACGGCCAAACTGCGAAGATACCGCTGGTGGCTGGATCTGGGGAGCGGTGAGGCCCTGACACTGCCCTTGGAGGAACGGAGGTCCTTGGGAGACTTCGAAAGGCAGGCCCTGCCATGCTGACTTTAGCTCTGCCCACGGGGCGCTCCCAGGAAAGCTGCGTCAGCCTGTTGAAGCAGGCTGGCTTGCCACACGGAGCAGCGGAGCTGTTTTTTCAAATCCCTCTGGGGCCAGGACTCCGGCGAGGCCACTTTCCTGGGGCGGCTGTGGCGGTACCTCCAGGATCGGAGGCAGGCCTCGCCCCAGGAGAGCTATACCGCCAGGCTGTTCAAGCCGGTGCCCCAGCGGGTGGGCCAAAAGGTAGACGAAGAGGGCCTGGAGACAGCCATCGCCTGCGCCACCAGCGATAGGGACTCCTTCCGCTACGGGGCCGCCGATCTATTCTACTACCTGCTGGTGGCGGCCCAGGTCTTTATCCCTCTAACGGTGGGCGGCGGCATCAGGTCCCTGGAGGACATTCGGGAAGTGCTATTGGCCGGCGCCGACAAGGTGTCCCTCAACTCAGCGGCGGTAAGCGACCCCCAGTTGATAGGCCAGACCACTGGCGTTTTCGGCAGCCAATGCGTGGTACTAGCCATCAACGCCAAGCCAGCGGCTCCGGATGGGAAGTCTACACCGAAGAAGGCCGCCGCCCTGAGTGAATGAACGCAGTAAAGTGGGCCCAGGAGGCCGAGGCCCTCGGCGCTAGAGAGATTCTGCTGACCAGCATGGACCGGGACGGCACTAAGGCGGACTATGACCTGGAACCGACGGCGGCCATAGGCCAGACCGTGAAGATACCCGTGATCGCCTAGGGCGGCACCGGGACCATGGAGCATTTCTATCAAGCCCTGACCCAGGGCCGGGCCGGCGCCGCTCTGGCGGCGTCGCTGTTCCACTTCAACGAGATCCACCTAGGGGAACTGAAAAGCTACCTGGCTTCCAAGGGGATTCCCATGAGGCTCCTGGGCTGAGCCCCCTGACCGAGCAAAAGCCGCCGAAGTCCTGCCCTGGGGCAGATCTTCGGCGGCTTTTTGGCGTGACAACAGAGAACTATAGCCCAGGGCTATGGCGCCCCATATCCCGCAGATATTTGCAATTCCCCGGGGGCTGGTCTATAAAGCGAGTAAAACCCATGAAAGGCGGTGCGGGCCGTGAAAATCACCGTTGCTCTGGCCCTGACGGTCCTGGCGCTTTTTGTTACCTTGGGCCTCCATGGGGCCCAAGCCCAGGAGCCAGTAGGCCATGGGGGCCTTAGAAGGCAGGAAAGGGAAGAAAGGGAGGAAGAACCTATGGCTATAGACCTCAGTATCGGCGACAGGACCTTTAGGGTCCGGTTGGAACAGAACGAGGCGGCCCGGGAACTGGCGGCCATGGTGGCACAGGAGCCCCTGACGCTCCAGATGAGGGACTACGGCGGCTTTGAGAAGACGGCCTCCCTGGGACGGGCCCTCAGCTCTCAGGACCGGTCCATGATGGCCCAGCCCGGCGACGTGATGCTCTACCAGGGCCAGCAGATCGTGATCTTCTACGGCTCCAACCGCTGGAGCTACACCAAGCTGGGCGCCGTGGAGGACCTGACGGGATGGGCCCAGACCCTGGGCGAAAGAACGGTGAGGGTCACCTTTTCCATAGGGGAATAGAGTCCCTGAACAGGGAGACCCGAGGGATTGCAAATCGGCGAAGCTGCAGAATCACAGGAATCACAAAAAGGGGCCTGGCCTTCGGAGGAAGACCAGGCCCCTTTTCTATTCAGCTGGTACCGGCGGCAGCTTCAGGGCTCCCCTTCGGATTCGGTCAGATGGCTCAGCTGACCCAATCGGAGGAGGAACTGCTGCTCCACATCTTTCCAGGGCCGCTCCCTCAGGTCCGGCACCGAGACCATGGGCGGATCGGCCCGGCCCTCCTGGCCCACCAGGAGGCGCTTCATCTCCCAGGCCAGCAGGCAGTCGTCGATCTGTTGCCACTGGCCGTTTTCGTGGGGGCTCAGCGCCAGGCCGAAGCGCCGCCACACAGCCGCCATGATGGAACGCTCCAGTTCCTGATAGGCCGGCAGGTGGACCTTTACGGGCCGGATCAGATCGGCGATGTAGGCCTCGCTGGCGTCGTGGAGCAAACAGGCCAGCTGGACCCGCCGAGACAACCCACGGGCCCGGGCCTCGGCCTGGCAGTTGAGGCAGTGCTGGGCCACCGAATAGAAGTGCCGCAGGTGGCCGCCGCCCCGGCAGATCAGGCTCAGGCTGTGTGCGATGTCCTCTTCCTGGATGTGGTAGGCCGATATGTTCATCGGGTCCAGGGGCAGGCCCGAATAGGCGTTTATCACAGCTATAGAGCCCATCCTGCCGGGAGCTCCTGCGCGACAGGCCCTACTGGCCCTTTTGGGAGTGGCGCTGCCTCTCCAGGTCCCGAAGGGTACGCCGCAGCACCTTGCCTATGGGCGACCGGGGAAGCTCGGCCACGAATTCCACGCTGCGGGGCCGCTTGTAATAGCCCAGGTGGTCCTTGCAGTAGTTCAGCAGCTCCCGTTCGGTGGGTACCGGCGCGCCGGGCAGGGTCACCACGAAGGCCTTCACCACTTCGCCGCTGACGGCGTTGGGCGAGCCCACCACGGCGGACTCCATCACGGCGGGATGGCTGTTCAGGCAGTTCTCCACCTCCTGGGGGTAGACGTTAAAGCCCCCGGAGATAATGATGTCCGACATCCGGTCCAGGATCTGGATAAATCCGTCGCTGTGGATCCGCACCACGTCGCCGGTGTTGAACCAGGGGCCGTCGAAGCGGGATTGGGTGGTCTCGGGCGAACGGAAATAACTCTGGGCCACGCTGGGCCCCTGGAGCCACAGCACGCCCTCGTCGCCCTCCAGCACTTCGCCGTCAGAATTGCGCAGCTGCCACTGGAAGCTCTCCAGCATGGGGCCGATAAAGCCCGGCCGTCCGTCGGAGCTGCGATGGACTGCCGCCACCACGGGCGAACACTCCGTCAGGCCGTATCCTTCGTGGAGATCCACGCCGAGGCATTCCTTGCAGCGCCGGTAGATCCTCTCGTTGGCAGGAGCTCCGCCGCAGACCGCCATTTTCAGGCCTGGAGGTGGCGTATTGGGGCCCTTTGAGATGGCCTCGCAGAGCATGGCGATGATGGTAGGCACCGCGATGAGCACTGTCACATTTTCCTTGTAAAGGGCCTCCAGGGCTCGACTAGGCGGCATGAAGGAAGGCAGCACTACCTGGTTGTATCCCAAAATCAGCGGCAAGGTGCCGGAGAGGCAGAAGCCGAAGGTGTGGAAATTGGGCAACATGTTCAGCACGCTGTGGGGCTGGTCGATCTCCAGGCCCACGTGGCTGGCGGTGTCCAGGATGTTGGACAGCAGGTTCTGATGGGTGAGGGGCACCGCCTTGGGAAGTCCCGTGGTCCCGGAGGTGGCGAAAATGACCGCCATAGAGCGATCCTCGGCGGAGCATTCCCGGCCCCTTATCACCGGCAGAGGCTGGACCGGCGACACCGCGGCAGCAGGATAGCCCATGCCGTTGAGCTTTTCCATCAGAGGCTCCAGTTCCTTGACCCCGGCGGTGGCCACCACGGCGAAGGGGTCCGCCAGCTGCACCGCGCCGAGGGTCATCTTTTCCCCGGCCAGATGGCTCAAGGGGACTACGGCGCCGCCCAATTGCCAGACAGCGGTGCTCAGGGCCAGCATCAGAGGGCTGTTGGGCAGCAGCGTGGCAAGTCGGTAGCCCTCTTTAAATCCCGAGGCCTCCAGGCTTGCGCGGCAGGCCTCCGTAAGGGCCCCAAACTGAGCTCTAGTCAGCGAAGCGCCCTCAAAGCGGCAACAAAGCCGGTCGGGATCGCTGGCGATGCGTGCGGCGATATGGTCCTCGATTCTTCCGTAGGCGGTCAACGTATGGGCTCCTTTCCAGTTCGTGTTTTAGTGTTTCAGGGTCAGGACCCTGTTTTTGGTTTAGGCGGCTGGTTTTAGAGGTCGATGCGGCAGCCCACGGCGAAGATGTTGGCGTAGCCGTCGCTGACCCTGGCGGTGCCGCCGCTGCCGTCGGCGTTCAGGATGGTCCGCTCGCCGATGGTCATGTAGGCGTAGCCCAGTGAGTACTCCACGTTGTTGACCCGGTAGCTGGCACCGATGCTGTAGGCTTCCCGGTCTCCGGTGGGGACCATAAAGTCCACGGTGCTGTCGGGAGCCACTGCGGCGTCATAGCAGTAACCGGCCCGGATCGTCCAACGTTGGTTCAGCTTGTGCTCAATGCCGAACTGATAGCGCCAGCCGTCGTCCCAGTTCTTGGGGGAGTTCAAGACCGCGGTGCCGCCCGATACGCCCAAGGCCGGCACCGAGATGCCCCAAAGGGCGATGTTCAGGCTGTCGTAGCTGCTCCAGTTGGTCCTGATGGCGTTGAATTCCGCCCTGGTCCTGTCATCGAAGCGGTAGCCAATGCCTATGGTGTAGCTCTCGGGAAGGGTCACCTTTCCCCGGGCCTTGCTGTTGCCGTGGACGGCCCCTCCGAGGGCCGAGAAGGCCACGTCAGCGCCCATGTCCTGGGAGACTTCGGAGCGGTAGACAAAGGCCAGAGACCACTTTTCCGTGGCCTGCCAGTTAAGGCCGGTGTTCCAGCCAAAGCCGATGCTGTCGCCGTTGAGGCCCATGTCCACGTCGCCGCTGAGGCCCGGGAACAGCGCTCCGCCGTTGAGGGCCCGGCCTATTTTCAGGTCGGCGTACATGATCTCGGCGCTGAAGGCCATCGAGAGGGTGGGGCCCAGCTTCCAAGCGTAGGTGGGAACGAAGGACATGGTTGCCAATTCGGCGTTGTAGTTGTTGTACCGTCCCATCCAGTTGTGGCTGTAGGTGGCGTAGAGGCCGAAGCGAGGATAGACACCGATGCCGAACCAGCCGTTTTCCGCCACCTTGCGGGCGTAATAGCCGTAGGGGACGTAGGCGGGGTTGTTTCTGTTGCCTTGGGTGCCCATGTAGCTCCCGTCGGAGCTGTAAAAATGGGCGTTCCCCTTGGGGGTTATGTGAGAGGCCCCGAAAGCCAGCTGGCCTTTTTCGTCGAACTGGGTGATGGCCGCAGGGTTGAAAGCCAATACCGAGACCTCGTCGGAGAACATCATGGCATTGGCCATGCCGACGCCTCGGGCGCTCCACTCGTAGACGGCGAAGCCGTCGGCTAGGGCCGACGATGCGGCACCACAGAGGGAAGCGCAGAGTAACAGCGCTGCAGTCTTACGTCCTGATCCCAAAAAATTCAATCCCTTCTTGTCTATGGTCTTGTCTAAGCTTGTTCAAGATGGTCAAGATGATTTTGCCGGAGCTCCCCCGTCGGGACTGGGGCGGTCTTTCGTCCTGCTCTTTCCTTGGCGGGAGACCGAGACCCCGATGTGAATCGCCGGCGCCTTGTCGTAGTAGCGCAACAGGTGGGCCAAGGTCTTGGAGGCCAAGTAGTCCCGCAGGGAAATGGTCAGCTCGTCGATCATTGCCCCGATGAGGCAGGGGCGGCCATGACAGCCCGAAAGCTCGCAGCCCTGGGGGGTAAAGGGCCCTCCCAAGAGCTCGAAGATGTTGAGAGCACAGATCTGGTCCGGAGGGAGGGCCAAACGGTAGCCTCCGCCGGGTCCCTTGATTGATTCCACATAGCCGCCCCTGGCCAAGCGCTGTAGGATCTTGGAAAGATGGGCCTCCGACGCGCCGATAGCTTGAGCCACGTGCCTTGTGGAAAAAGTGCGCTCAGGATCGTGGCTGAGCTCCACCAGCGCGTGAAGGCCCAACAAAAGAGGTTCCGGCAAGGCGACGATGGGGTTCAAAGATTTTCCTCCCTTCTGAAAGCAGTTCTGCAAAATAAAGCTGGAATAACGGACATGTTATTCCAGCTTTTCATCTTTGACAAGGGGGCACCGGGACCAGAAAGATCGCAAGACAATATAAAATAGATCGTCCCATAGGAACTAATGGCCCCGAAGGCCCTGACGGAGCCGCCGAATAGATCGGGCCATAGGAAAAATTTTTCGGTAAAAATAAACAAAATTGGTTGTCTATAACCGTTCGTTCTACCGCCGGGAGCCCTCGAGGTCCTTCTTTTAGTCGGAAAAGATAGCCGGAAAGGGATAGTCCCGCCGCCGGTCCGTTCCCATCGGCCCAGTATTTTCTGAGGCAATTCCTTTGGCCCCTGCCAGGACAGCAGGGCCCCTCAAGGCCCCAAAGCTTGGGACAACGAGGGGCCTCAGGGCCTTGGAGCTGGACCGCCGCTTCCGGGACTGCTCAGGAGCCTCGCTGCCGCCAGGACCAGCGCCGTGACGCCTCCGGCGGCCACAGGGCTGGCCAGGAAGGAGGCCGCCCAGGGCGGCAGCACCTCGGGGAACAGCTTTCCCGTAGCCGACAGCACCCCCACGGCCAGAGAGGGCCCCAGGACGGTGCGGTCCAGGGGCTCCTGGCCGATCATCCAAAAACCCGTGCCCAGGATCGACGCGGCCAGCATCACCGATATGGCCCCCAGCACCGGGGCGGGGACTGCCAGGATGAGGCCGCTGATCTTTGGGGAAAGGGCCATCAGCACCAGCAGAAGCGCCGCTCCGGCCCCCACCTGCCGGGAGGCCACGCCGGTAAAGCCGATGGCCGCCACGTTGGCCGCGCCGGTGGTGTTAGGCAGACCGCCCAGGAGGGCGCAGAGGACCGATCCAGCGGCGTCGGCCCAGAGGCCCCCACGGAGCCGCTTGTAGTCCAAAGGGCTCTGGGGCCGCGAGAGCCGCTGCACTGCCATGCCGTTGGCCAGGTTCTCGGCAGAACTGGCCAGGGCGGCCATCAAAAAGGCCGCCAGCAGAGGCAGATGGCGCCACTGGGGCATTGCCAGGCTCGGCCACTGCAACGACGGCAATCCTATCAAGGGCAGCGCCAGGGCCCGGCTCAGGTCCAGAATCCCCAGCCAATGGGCGGCGGCGCATCCTCCCAAGATTGCCAACACCGGCGCCAGGGTGTTGCACCGGCGCCAGCGGATCCTGGAACAGAGGGCCATCAGGGCCATGGTAAAGACCCCCAAGGCCAGGTTTTGCCTAAGGTCGCCGGAGCCCATGCCCCGCCAGAGATCCAGCGCCAGAGGCAGCACCGTGACGCCTACCAGCAGGACTATAATGCCGGCCACCGCCGACAGCCCCTTTTGGAACCGCACCAGCTTGGCGCCCATAAAGACCTTTAGGGGCGCCGCCAAAAGGGTCAACGTGGCCGCCAGGGCCATGCCTCCGACCTTGATGGCCTCGATAGCGCAGACCATGAAGGCGCTGGAGCAGCAGGCCATCACCAGGAACCCCGAGCCCAGCGGCCCCAGAGGGTAGGCCTGGACCAGCGAGACCGCTGCTCCGGCCAAAAGGGAGGCGAAGAGGATCCAGGAAGCCGTCTCGGGGGGAAGGTCCGCCGCCCTGGCCACGATGGCCGGCATCAGATAGGACCCGAAGACCAGCACCAGATGCTGACAGGACAGCAATGCCGTCTCCATCGGAGGCGGCCGGTCGTCGGGACCGTAAAGGACCTTTCCGCTCATGGTCGGGCGTCGGTGAGCCAGCGATCTAGCTGGGCCATCATGCGGCGATGGAGTTCCAGAGTTCGCTGGCCCGGCCGTCCATTGCCAATAGGCTTGCCGTCCAGGGCCGTCACGGGCAGCACCAGCCTGGCGCTGGCACACAGAAAGGCCTCTTGGGCCTCCCAAAGCTCCGCCACGGTGGGGCACCGTTCCTCCACCGTCAAGCCCCCTTCCCGGGCCAGAGTCAGGGCGATCCCCCGGGTGGTCCCCGCCAGGACCCGGCTCAGCGGAGCCGTGACCAGCCGGTCTCCCACCCAGAGGAAGAAATTGCTGGACATGGATTCGGTGATCTCGCCGCCGGGGCAGTAGAGGCCCTCCATATCCTCGGGATGGCCGGGACTGAGCCTCAGCGCGGCGGAATAGTTTATGGTCTTTATGGTGGGGCAGAACCGCTCCTGGGGGATCGAGAACAGAGAAACGCCCCTTTCAAGGTAATCCTCTTCGGAATATTGAGGGCCCTGGAGGAACAAGAAGAAGCACCGGCCCTGATAGAGCCCCTGGGAATTGGCCATGGCGTCGCCGCCGGTCACGTAGATCCGGGCCAGGCAGGGCTCGCCGTCAAAGCGCAGCACTCCCTCTTTCAGGATGGCTGTCATCTCCTCCCGAGAGGGGCCCACGGCCAGGCCCATCTTTTCCGCCGAGGCGAAGAGCCTGTCCAAATGTGCCTCCAGGGCCAGAAGTTTTTTGACGGGGCAGTGGATGGCCTCGAACACCCCCAACCCCCGCTGGATGATCAGATCTGTCACAGGCAGTGACGCCTCGGCCAAGGCCATAAAACGGCCCTCCATGTAGCACAGTTCCATGTTTTTCAGTCCTTTCCCCTAAAAATTAAGAACCCCCGGACTATCGCCTCTCGGAGGAGGGCGAAAGATCCAGCTCGGTGATCAGAATAGAAACCAAAATAAGGACGCAACCGCTGGCCATGCGGAAGCTGAAGGGCTCCCTAAGAAAGGCCCAGCCAACGGCCACGGCAAAGACCGACTCGGTGGCAAAGATCACCGCGGCGTGGGAGGCCAAGGTCATCTGCTGAGCCCGAAGCTGAATCGCGTAGGGAATGAGAGTGCAGAAAAGCACCAAATAGGCCATGGCGCCCAGGGCCTTGGGTGGCCAGACCGTTGGCAGAGGCTCCAGGACCAGAGCGGCGGAACCGCAGAACAGCGCCGCCATGGCGAACTGGGCCAGCGCGAGCTTCAAAGGATCCCGCCGGGGCCCCAGCCGGTCCACCAATATCAGATGGGCCGCCGACAGCACCGCCGCCCCTATGGCCGCGGCCTCGCCGCGATGGATCCTGAGCCCCGACTCCAGGGACAGCGCCGCCATGCCGCCCAGGCACAGGAAGGCCGCTAGGAAGACCCGCAGCGCCGGAGCCCGCTTGTCCAAGGCCCAAGTCAAAAAAGGCACCAGCACCACGTAACCGGCCGTGAGAAAGGCCACCTTTCCCGTAGTAGTCCAGGCCACGCCCAAAATCTGCATGGCAATGGCCGATGCCAGCGCCAAGCCCAACAATCCTCCCAGGAGCAGATCGCCCCAGCGGAGCCGCAGTTTTGATGGCATCAGCAGCGCCATAGCGCCAAAGGAAAGGCCGAAGCGCAGCGTCAGGATCCAGAAGACCGGAATGTATTCCTGGACCACCTTGAGGCCCCAAAAGGAACAGCCCCAGAGCAGAGCGCAAAGCAGAATTCCCAGATCGCCCAGGACCATCTCCCTGCGGTCCTTCATGTTATCACCTCCGAAAAAAATCGCCCATGAAAATCTTATCACAGAGTTTCCTTTGGAATTAGATCTAGGATTGGCCCCGGAAAAAAGGGCGGCCGCCGGACCGGCAAAACAGAGGTTTGCTAAAAGGCCCCCTGCTCCTTATAATGCCTCCCGAAAGCCTGAGACCTCACCGGAGCTCTCCCCTGGAGTCCCGGCTATGGAGCGGCCCGTCGGGGCCGGTTGTCCAAAAGGCCCCCCTGTGTTATCCTCGATAATATAATATAGAGCCCCCAGGGCTTTCCGGAGGTGAATCCCAAATGTCAGAGCATTTTCCAGAAGACCAGGAACCCTTGATGGCCGGTGACTTTCTCAGGAGCCTGTCCACCCCCGACTACCCGGAGTACATCCTTCGGCTGCTGGGACAGTTACGGAACTGGCTGACCCAGAGCTTTTCCGTCGATGGTTCTCCTGACCGGGTCAGCTACGACCGGCTGCTTCAGGAGGACCCCGAGCAGCTCTACGGGACCCTGAATTGGCTGGAGGACTGGCTGGTTCTGCTGCCTTCCCAGAGCCGTCCCCCGCTGCGGGAAGAGGCCCTGGTGCTGGGACTGGGCGAGGCAAATCTGGACGACATTATGCGCCTTGCCGTGGACTACGGCCTGATCTTCGCCCGGGAGCGGTGCCGCCGGATCTGGATAGTCTCGGATTGCTGGATTCCCTTCGACGTGAACCTCTACGGCGACCACCTCAGGGCCCTGGCCGCAGCGGGCCTGTCGCTCCGGTTTTTGATGGTCACCCCCTGGGGATGGCTGGAACTGCCGGTCCTATCGAGCCTGAAGCCAGGATTTCGCCGCTTCTCCCTGAGGGACTACTGCGGCGATTCCCGCCGCCGGGAGGACGACGGTAGAAAATAATTGACTTCTTCTCCAGTCCTGTTATAGAATATTTACCGTTGTCCGGGGTGTAGCGCAGTCTGGTTAGCGCGCCTCGTTCGGGACGAGGAGGTCGGAGGTTCGAATCCTCTCACCCCGACCATATCGGACTGAAGGACCCCGCCCGTGGGGTCCTTTTTTGTTGGGGACCCTTATTGACTTTTATTGATGTTGAACGATAAAATAGTCGCCGAAGGAGGTCCGGCGGTGAAGAGGAAAAAGGACAAGACCGTGGCCGTCAACCGCAAAGCCCGGCACGACTATTTCATCGTGGACACCATAGAGTGCGGCATCGCCTTGACGGGAACGGAGATAAAATCGATCCGCGAGGGCAAGGTGAACCTCAAGGACGGCTACGCCAAGATAGAAAAGGGCGAACTGTGGCTGATGAACGTCCACATCTCGCCCTACGAAAAGGCCAGCTGGTACCAGCATGAGGCCCGGCGGAACAGAAAACTGCTGATCCACAGGGCCGAGCTTCGCCGCCTGAGCGCCAAGGTGAAGGAAAAGGGCTTTACGCTGGTGCCCCTTTCGATGTACCTGAAGGAAGGCCAGCTGGCCAAGATAGCCCTGGCTCTGGCTCGGGGCAAGGCCGAGCGGGACAAGCGGGAGGCCATTCAGGCCCGGGAGGCCAAGCGGACCATCGCCCGAGAGATGCGCAACCGCAGGGACGATTAACACAGCGCCGTCGTTGTCTCCTCAATTAATAGTAATAGGGGGGCGATCGGTTTCGACTGGTATGGCGGAAGTCTGGGAGCAGGCCGATTGGCGGGCGTTACCTGCCACAAACAAGAAACGACAACAACTTTGCACTGGCGGCCTAGCTAGGCTGCGGCCCGAGCGAGAGGGAGCGCTCGCAGTATCGCAAGGGCCAATTGTCGCGGGCAGCGTATAGTCAACGGAACCTATAGAGAGGGAGGCTGTTCTGCCGGTCCCAGCCCTCTTTCTGGGAAGTAAAGAGACCAGGCTAAGCCTGTAGCCGCCCATTCATACCTGTCATGTCAGGACCGGGGTTCGATTCCCCGCGCCTCCACCAAACCGAATTGAGAGGGTCCGCGTCCCCTGGGGCGCGGATTTTTTCGTATCCATGGGCCGGGGCTGCCCCGAGGCCTTTGGAACATTTTTCTCAATAGGGCAAAAAATTAGCCAAAATTTAGGCTTTAGGTTATAATTTGCGGGCAGTACGGATATCGGAGCGGTTCTGTAGGATTATGGGTTTTATCTCGTCGTGATGGCCGGGCTCCGGCGAAAGGAGTAATAATGAAAAACCGCTGCAGAAAGGTTTCTGTCATACTCCCCTAACATTAGTTCACAATAACACATCGCTAATTCTCCAACTTCACAAGCCCCGCCGGGTACCTTGTTTCCATGGCCTACGTTACGGCGCTGGCGTTGGTCTTGAGAGCTCAGGCAGGAAGCGCTCGGGCGGAAGATAAGACCAATCACCAGGGCCGAGAGGGCTGTCGGTGTGCCCGAGGACGATACAGTATACTACGATATCGCTACAACAAGCGGCAATGGCGTGAGTGCATTTCAGACATCCATTACCATCGGCACAGAAGAGGATAACGTAACCCAGACCATTTCCATAATAGCCAACGGTTACGGCATCTACTCTGATGGGGACGGCGCCACCAGTGCGGTAATCCTCTAGGCCGGGGAAAGCAACCAGGTCAGCGGCAATAACTACGGCATTTGGTCTGAAGCATGGGGGGGCGGCTCCAGCACGGTAACTCTAGAAGCCAGCAGCAACGCCATCATAGCAGGCAAAAGCACCGGCACGGCGATCTATTCGTATGGCAGCAGCACCGTGGAGGTAACCGGCGCTACCACCCTGACCGCCGCCACGGGAGCTGAGACCAGCCACGGCGGCTCGGTCAAATTCAACAGCCACGTAACAGCCAACACGGCCACGGTGGCCAGGGCCTACGGCAGCGGTGGCGGCTCCGGCGAAGGCGGCGCCGTCATCGTCAATGAATCAGAGAATGGCGTAGTTAACTACACCGGCACCACGATGGTTGACAAGGACAGCTCCATCGCCATGTACCTAACCTCAGGATCTGTCTGGCATCTCACAAGCAACAGCGATGCCACCACGCTCAGCAACAGCGGCCGGCTGGACATGACGGCAGAGAACGGCGACAGCAAGTTCAGCACCCTGACGCTGAGCCATCTCTACGGCGACGGCAGTATATACATGGATATAGAAGAGGCCGATACAGGCGTCAGCAGCGACGTCATATACGTCACCGGGAACTTTTCGAATACCCAGTATGTCACCCTCTTTCCTGTAAACAGTCAATACCTGACAGAGGCCTCCGAAGGCACGGTGCTGCTGTACGTCCGCGGCACTAATGGCGGTAGCCTGGCAGTCCAAGCGATAGAGGCGCCCCTTTTCTGGCAGGAGTATAGCCTGGCTTCTCAGATCGCGGACGACGGCACCACCACGGAATGGTACATCGACGACATAGGCACCATATACTACGAGGACACCAATGAAGTCGACGACGATGAGGACACCGGCAACGGAGGCGGCGGAAACTTCCTCCACCTGGACGTGGAGCGCTCCACGGGAGGCGACGTAGACCAGGAGTGGTACTACAAGGCGGGATCCAGGTTCACCATGTAGGACCTGACAAATAGTTGAAACAGAAAGAGCCACCCCGGCCGCACGGCCGGGGTGGC
>CAZNRB010000018.1:0-22559 GCA_964575405.1 uncultured Synergistaceae bacterium
CATACATGTCCTTCATTTGCTCATTGCTGATTGCCATTACAATAACCTCCTTTGCGTCATGACCATGGTTCTACGGGATCTCCAGCCCTGCTGGGCTGCCCCCGATTCCTTGAATTCCCCCACTTACGAAAAAACGCTCGAACCCTGGCCAGGAGCTGCATCGGGTCTACTCTTTGACGTAGACCTCCACTGCCGCCACGGCGGCCTCGATGGAGTCGTCGGAGTCGCCAAAGGCGGGGATGCAGAGGCCGCCGCATTTCAGGCCACCCTGCTGGGCCACCACCTCCACGGTACCCACCGGGAAGACGGCGGCCACCTCCTCGGTCTTGACCTCCTGGGGCCGGGTCACCGCCACGGTGCAACGGACGAATACCTGGTTCTTGAAGTCCTTCAGCTCCAGCACGTCCTCGAGGCCGCAGAGACAGCTGCGGGAAACGGCGTCCTTTGCGGCCTTGCAGGCCGCCTTGGTCACGTCCTGGCCGTGAAAGTCCGTACCCAGACCGAGCTCCACGATATATTTCTTCAACTCATCTCCTCCTCGGAGCCCTTTTCCCCTATTGTCTCCATTTTCTGCATTCTGTCGACAAAATCGAAGCGCCGCCACCAAGCCTATCAGCAAAGGTCCCTTGAACCTGCCGCTCATTTTTCCAAGGGATGAGGGGGCGAACTTCCCCAAAATCCCTCATCTGCCCTATCCCTGGGGGAATTATTTTTAGAAATTATAAACTACTATGATTATAACAGTTTTGGAAAGAAATGCAATAACTTTGAAGGCTCATAAAAGATATAGTTTAGGCCCCGGGCGGAGAGACAAAAAAAGAGCGCCGCCCTATAGCGACGCCCCAAGGCCTTCCGCAAAAAAGGCCTCTTTTTATTCGGTTTATTTTGGGCCCAGAGGCCAGGCAACTACTGGGCAGGAGCCTCGGCAGCCTCCCCGGCAGGAGCTTCAGCCGCCTCGACCTCCTCGGCAGCAGGCTCTTCTTCGACGGCCTCTTCAACGGCGGGTTCCACCGTAGCCTCGGCGGCCACTCCGGCAGGAGCTTCAGCGGCCTCGACCTCCTCGGCGGCAGGCTCTTCTTCAACGGTCTCTTCAACGGCGGGTTCCACCGTAGCCTCGGCGGCCACTTCGGGAGCCGCCACAGGGGCCTCTTCGCCGCCCCGGTTCATCATCAGAGCCACCAGAGCCAACACCACCACTACGGCCACGATCAAGAGCTTCTTCGATTTGTCCATAACCTAGGTTCCTCCTCGTAAAAGATTCCTTTCCCTGGCTTCAACAAAGCCACAAGGCCTTGAATTGGGCCCCACAAAACGCCCTTTCGCTCAAGGATCGCCAGAGCCTCGACGATAGGGCTCCTCGCTTTCTCGCCCTTCAGCGATTTGGGCCTCCTTCGTCTTGGAGCTGGGCCGATCTGTCATCGTATTCTACTGAATTATAGGAGGCCCTGACAAGGCAAAAGCGCGTAAAATTACTTCGCTCCGGGTGCACGAATCAGGAACCACCGGCTTAGTCGGTAGTTTTCGTTATACTACAATAAAGCTGAAGTCCATGGTGCCTTCGATCAGCCATCAGCAGATGGTCCTGCGGAACCAGGTCATCCGTGCAAAAGAACATGGTCTGCTCTCTTTTCTTATCGGCTTCTCGGGTCATCATTGGGCTTCTCTCCTCGCTTTGGCCTTGCTCTATTCTACCGTGTTATCTTAACCTTCTCCATCTCCTTAGGACACAAAAAAGACAAAATCCTCCGCAAAGGGTGGCTTTATCTTCGGTCTACGCGAGGTCCCTTCCTGGGAACCTCGCTTTAGTTGTCATATCCTGTGGCCATCGCTAGGGTCTCCGGTGCCAGTACAAATAGGCTCCCAGAGCAGGCAGGACCAACAGCGCTGCTTCTATTTTGACGTAGGGGACGCATCGCAGGATCAGCAGGACCCAGCAGAGGGCTCCCCAGCCGAAATAGACCGCTCAGTAAAGGCTTTTCCTGTCCATTTCTGCGGCTCCCGCCCTTCGAATCCCTTAGCTATGTACGCCGCCGTCCGGACAGTTTTTTGCCTTTTAAAAGGACCGGTAGAGGATATTGGCGGCGATGCAGCAGAGCACTATGCCGCCGGTCAACTCGGCTCGGCTACCTATGGGGCCCCCCAAACGGTAGCCTGCCGAGGCACCTAAAAAGGAGATCAGAAAGGTCACGGCGCCGGACCAAAAGGCCAGTTCCAGGGCCGAACCGCCTACAGAGCGGATCGAAAACCCCACGGCCAGGGCGTCCAGAGAGGTGGCCACCGCCAGGGTGGCGAGATTCCGCAAATTGAGGGACATTGCGCAGTTACAGCTCTGGCCGGTATGGAAAGATTCCCGGACCATGCCCACGCCGACCCAAGCGATCATGGCGGCGGCAATCCAAGAGGCCCAGGAGTTCAAATAGCCCAGCAGGCTGCCGGCCGCCACGGCGCCGGTCAAGGGCATAATAAACTGAAAAATCCCAAAGGCTCCGCCGATCGTCGCGGCTTGTCGGCTCGAAAGTCCTCCCTGAGATATGCCCATACAAATGGAGACCGAAAAGGCATCCATAGACAGGGATACTGCAGTGGCGAAGATTTCGATATCGGGAAGCAACGTCAACACAAAACACCTCTCCTTAAAAGTATAAAGCTCCGAGCCACCCAAAAAACGAGCAAAAACTTATTCATAATACCGCATTATCTGCTATACACTGGAAAACTCAAGAGAGAAATTTTTCAGCCTCTCTGTCCGATCGCCGGGGCTCGACGATAGCGCTGTCCCGCCGGCTTGGTACTGGTGCCGCAAAGCTCTCCTGCCCGGCCACCGGCGCGGCGACTCCGACGATCCTCCCCTTTGCGGCTCTTCCAGATGAAAAGGGAGAAAAAGGGAGGAAAGGGCAATTTTTTCGCCGCCCTTTTGGAGAGAAAAGATCTTGCCGGTCCGGCGATAATAGGCTATTCTAACTACGCTGTTTTACTAGCACCTTATTTCGAGAAGGAGGAGCTGCAATTCATGTTATCGGAAAAGCTAAACACCCTTTTTAAGGTCCAGCAGGCCGGAAGCTCGATCCGGACCGAAATAATGGCGGGCCTTACGACCTTCATCACCATGGCCTACATCATTTTCGTGAACCCGTCGATTATGACCAACGCCGGAATGCCATTCGAGCCCGTCATGGTGGCCACCTGTCTGGCCAGCGCCTTCGCCACTTTCCTGATGGCCTTCCTGGCCAACTACCCGATCGGGCTCTCCACCGGCATGGGGCTGAACGCTTTCTTCGCCTTCACGGTAGTGGGGACCATGGGGATCTCCTGGCAAATGGCCCTGGCAGCGGTCTTCGTGGAAGGGCTGATCTTCATCGCCCTGACTCTGACCAGCCTTCGGGAGGCCATTGTCAACGGCATCCCCAAGTGCTTGAAGGTGGGCATTTCCACGGGCATCGGCTTTTACATTATCTTCATCGGCCTGCAGAACTGCGGCCTCGTGGTAGGGAACTCCGCCACGCTGGTAACCCTGGGAGATTTGACGTCCAAATCGTCGCTGCTGTCCATCTTCGGGCTCCTGGTCATCGTGGGGCTGGAATGCCGCCGCGTCAAGGGCTCCATCCTCTGGGGCATCGTGGCGACCACGCTGCTTTCGGTCTATACCGGCCTGACGGCCCTCCCCGATAGGATCGTGTCCCTGCCTCCTTCCATAGCGCCGCTGTTCCTTCAGATGGATTTCTCCCAACTCGGCGATTGGGCCTTCTGGGGCGTGGTGTTCACCTTCTTCTTCGTGGACTTCTTCGACACCGTGGGCACCCTGGTGGGCGTCAGCCTCCGGTCGGGGCTCCTGGACGAACAGGGCCGGCTGCCTCGGGCTAAAGAGGCCCTTCTGGCCGACGCCGTCGGCACCGTGGGCGGCGCCATGCTGGGCGTCTCTACGGTCACGTCCTTCATCGAAAGCGCTTCCGGCGTGGAACAGGGCGGCCGGACAGGACTGACGGCTCTGGTGGTGGCTGTTCTCTTCACCCTGTCGATCTTCTTCAGCCCTCTGGTGAGCATCGTACCCAGCGCCGCCACGTCGCCGGCTTTGGTGATGGTGGGCGTTTACATGATCATGAGCCTTCGGGATCTGGACTTTTCGGATATTACCGACGTGATCCCGGTCTGCGTGGCCATCTTCACCATGCCCTACAGCTACAGCATCGGCTACGGCATCGAGTTCGGCTGCCTGGCCTACACGGCCACCAAGGCCCTTTCGGGCAAGTTCCGGGAGATCAGCCCCGTCATGTGGTTCCTGACGCTGTTCTTCCTGGCCAAAGAGACCCCCACGATCTGGACGCCGATCATCAGGGCCCTCTTCTCGGCCTAGGGAGCGTCACGAAACGGATTCAAGCGCAAGAGCCATAAAAAAGCCCTGGAAGGTCGCCTTCCGGGGCTTTTTTGTGGAGACCTGTCCCCTTGGGTCAGACTTTCTCCAGGATCTCTTTTTCTTTTTTCTTGAAGGCCTCGTCTACCTTGGCGATAAAGCTGTCGGTGCTCTTCTGGATCTTGTTCAGCTCCTGCTTGAGATCGTCCTCGGTGATCTCCGAAGAGTCTTCAGCCTTTTTGTAGAAGTCGTTGGCGTCCCGGCGGATGTTGCGCAGGGCCACTTTGCTCTCCTCTGCCAGTTTGGCGGCCATCTTGACGAATTCCTTGCGGCGCTCTCCCGTCAGTTCGGGCACCACCAGCCGGATGTTGGGGCCGTCCACGTTGGGAGTGAGGCCGATATTGGCGGCCAATATGGCCTTTTCGATCAACTTGGAGGCTCCCTTGTCGAAGGGGGCGATGACCAGCATCCTGGGCTCGGGCACGGTGATGGTGGCCAGCTGCTTGATGGGCATAGGGCTGCCGTAATAGTCCACCTTGACGCTTTCAACCAGTCCAGGATGGGCCCTGCCCGTGCGGATCCCCTGGTATTCGTTGGCCAGGTGCTCCAGCACCTTCTGCATTTTTCCGTCAAGATCGAAATCTGCCATGGTGGTATCACTCCTCGATAAACGTTGAATCTAAATCCCGACGGCTGGCGGGACCGGTGTGGTAGTTCCTTTCAGTATAGAAGAAAGGCCCCGGGATTGCAAGCTGCGGAGCCAGGGCGCTATTTGGTGACTACAGTGCCTATCTCCTGGCCCTCGATTAAAAAGGCCCTAAGGCTGCCCTCGTCCAGGACGTTCAACACGGCGATGGGGATCTGGTTTTCCATGCACAGCGAGAAGGAGGCAGCATCCATCACCTCGATCTGGCGTTGCAGGGCCTCCATGTAGGTCAGCGAGGAGTACTTTACGGCGTCGGGGAATTTCACCGGGTCCTTGTCGTAGATGCCGTCCACCTTGGTGGCCTTGACAAGGCAATCGGCGCCGATCTCGGCGGCCCGCAGGGCCGCGGTGGTGTCGGTAGAGAAATAGGGCGATCCCGTTCCGGCGGCGAAGATCACTATGCGCCCCTTCTCCATGTGCCGAAGAGCCCGGCGGCGGATGTAAGGCTCCGCCACGGACTGCATTTCGATGGCCGTCTGGACTCGAGTGGGCACGCCGTTTTTCCGTTCCAGCACGTCCTGGAGTGCCAGAGCGTTGATCACCGTTCCCAGCATGCCCATGTAGTCGGCCTGGGAGCGCTCTATGCCCTCTTCCACGGCCTGGCGGCCCCGGAAAAAGTTGCCTCCGCCTACCACGAGGCCCACCTGAATGCCTTCGGCGGCCACCTGGGCCACCTGCCGGCACATGCTTTCGATAGCGCGGAAATCGAGACCGAAACCCTCTTGCCCGGCCAAGACCTCGCCGGAAAGTTTGAGCAGAATGCGGTGATATCTCATTTCGGCACCTCCCAAGATCGCCCTGTCCCTATTATTTGCCTACAGCCGCCCATGAAAAAGGGGCTCAGGACAGGCCTGGCCCCTTGAAATCTCTTTACTGCTGTCCGATGGAGAATCGGGCAAAACGACGGATCTTGATGTTCTCGCCGAGCTTGGCGATCAGGGCCACCACGAGATCGTTGATCTTCTGGTCGCTGTCGCGGATCCAAGGCTGCTCGATGAGACAGTTCTGCTCGTAGTACTTGCGCACCTTGCCCTCGATGATTTTATCGAGACGGTCTGCGGGCTTGCCTTCGGCGATCAGCTGCTGGCGGTAGATCTCCTTCTCCCGGTCCAGCTCTTCCTCGGGCACGTCCTCGGGCGCTACATAGGAGGGGCTGGCAGCGGCAATCTGCATGGCAACTTCGTGGCCCAGCTCCTGGAACTCGGCGGTGCGGGCAACGAAATCGGTCTCGCAGTCCAATTCCACCAACACGCCCACTTTGCCGCCGTTGTGGATGTAGGAGAAGATGTAACCGTCCTTGGCGTTGCGGTCGGCCTTTTTAGCTGCCTTGGCCAGGCCCTTCTCGCGAAGGTAGTCGATGGCCTTTTCGGTGTTGCCGTCGCATTCCACCAGGGCCTTCTTGCATTCCATCATGCCGCAGCCGGTGCGCTCGCGAAGCTCCTTGACGAGGGACGCAGAGATTTCCATAACCATTCCTCCTGTTGGACTATTCGGCTTCAGACTCGGCGGTGATTTCGCCGTAGGTCTCGCTGAGCTTCTCCTTGACGTCGATAATCGAGTTATTCTCTTCGTTGAGAAGCTCTTCCATGGTCTCCGCCTCCTGAGGAGCGGCGCCGTCCACGCCTCCGCGGCCTTCGATGACGGCGTTGGCCATCAGGCCGGTGATGAGCTTAATGGCCCTGATGGCATCGTCGTTGCCGGGGATAGGATAGTCGATCATCTCGGGATCGCAGTTGGTGTCCACGATGGAGATCACGGGGATGCCCAGCTTCCGGGCTTCCAGAACGGCGATGTCCTCACGACGGGGATCGATGACGAACAGGGCGTTGGGCAGGGACTTCATATCCCTGATGCCCTGAAGGTATTTCTCGAGCTTGGCCTTCTCTTTTCGCAGCAGCGAGACTTCTTTCTTGGTGTAGTCACCCCAGCTGTCTTCAGCGTCCAGCTTTTCCAGCTCGATCATCCGCTGGATCCGCTTGCGAATGGTGCCGAAGTTGGTCAAAAGTCCGCCCAGCCAGCGCTGGTTGATGTAGAACTGGCCGCAGCGCTGGGCCTCTTCGCTGATGGTGTCCTGGGCCTGGCGCTTGGTGCCAACGAAGAGCACCGAGCCGCCCTCCTGGGCTACGGAGCGGACGAAATCGTAGGCCTTCTCCAGGCCCTTCACGGTCTTTTGCAGGTCGATGATGTAGACGCCGTTGCGCTCCGTGAAGATATAGGGCTTCATCTTGGGGTTCCAACGGCGGGTCTGATGTCCGAAATGGACACCGCACTCCAGCAACTGCTTCATGCTCACAACAGACATGGCTATTCCTCCTTGGTTTGACCTCCATCGTCTTCACCGGACTCGGGACCCCAGAGGGGCACCGCCCTCGGCCCTCCAACGATGTGCGTTTTTTTGCCGTTTGGTAGTATACCACAGCGGCGCCTTAAGGACAACACAAAAGGCTCCCAAAAGGAAGCCCAGAGATCCGTGGCACCCAGGAGGTCCCCCTTACCGCTGCTCCCTTCCGGGCCTGACGGGGTTTGAGGGCTCCTGCCGCACGGGGCTGGGCTTCCCTTTGGAAGCCGTTCAGTTGCACAGTCTACACTGAGGCCCCAAAAAGGTCAAGGGCCTAAGGAATCATAGGGCCCGATTACAGCAGAGTGCCACCACTCGCTGAGCTCCTGCCAGGTAGAGGGCGTCGGCACCTCGCAGAAGGGTGGTTCCGCTGGTGGTCACGTCGTCCAGCAACAGCACTTCTTCCGGCACCACGACACCCCGGGGAGTGCGAAAGCTGCGCCGTGACATGGCTCGGCGCTTTTCCAGGCTGCTCTGCTCCTTTTGGGAAGGCCCCATTTGGTCCCATTCCAACAGCCGACAAAAGGCCACCCCGGCGGCCCTTGAGAGCCCCTTGGCTATCCACCAGAGGGGATCGTGCCCACGGGGACGAATGGATTGGGAGGGCCTCGGCGGGATGACCGTCAGGGTCCAAGATCCTTCGGGGATAAGGGACGCCATGGCCTTGCCGAGACAGTAAGACAGATCTCCGTTAAAGCCGTACTTAGCGGCCAGGAGTAGCTCCCTAGGCGCTCCTTCGTGGGGATGGGCTGCAACTCCGTGATAACGGCTGCCGTGACTCGGGCAAGGGATCGGGCCGCCACAGGCAAGACAAAAGGGCCCTTCCAGCTTCGGCAGTCCCTCCAGGCACCGGGGACAGAGGGACCAGCCCGGGGCTCCGCAGAGCTCGCAGCACTGGGGCCAAAGGAACTGAAGCAAAAGCCTGCGGAGTTCCATCAAGAATATTCCAAGGGCCGCCGCAGAAGCATCATCAGGCCCTCTTGGGGCCTAAAGCCCATGGGCGCCAAAAAGTCCTGAAGCTCCGTGGTATAGGTGACGATAAGGGGCACCGGCGCCACAGCTGGGTGATCTAGGGCATAGCGGATCAGTTCGGTACCCAGGCCCTTCCCCTGGTGGTCGGGATGGACCATCACGTCCCATAGGGAACCACGAAAAGTGAAGTCCGTGAGGATCCGGCAGAAGGCCACCAGGGAATTTTCAAAGCGCACCGAAAAGCACAGGTCCGTATGGGCCAGCATCCGGGCAATGGCATCCACGGAGCGGCTCCGCCCCCAGGTGGTGAAGCTGTAGAGCTCCTGAAGTTCCAAGGGGGTCATGGCCATGGCGCTGTCGTAAAAGCGGTACCCTGCCAGGCCGTTTGCACTAGAGGCCATGCTATCTCACTCTTTCTTTTATCTCGATGCGGACCTGAACGGGCCCCTCGGTATAGATGTCCGAAGCGGCGTAGACCGTCACGAGAAAGGGAGTTCCGGCCTGGGCGATTTTATCGACGGCGTCGAAAAACTCGTTGGCCGATATGTCGCCCACCATGCCGGTCAAGGGGTCCCCCTCCACTCCGGCGGCGCTGGCGGTGTGGTTCAGCTCCCGGAGCATCAGCCCCAGCAGGGTCTCGGCAGTTTCAGCGTCCATGGCCGTAGGAATCCGGCGGCTCAAGATCTCCTCGCCGTCGCCGAAAACCAGGGCACTCTCGAAAACTCTATAATGGAGCTCCACGGGCTCTCCGGCCACCACGTTGGCCAACACCGAGGCCTGAAGGACCTTGCGGCTGTCCAAGGCCAAACAGCGATCAATTACGCGCTGCACCTCGTCGGGATCGATGATCAGCCTCACCGCCGAGGTATCGCGATGGGACCTGCTGGCCACCTCATAGCGGATCCGTTCGTTCAGCCGGATCAGAAGGCCGTGGATTTCCTCCTCCGTGGTGGTGCCCTGGGGCACCACGATCTGGCCCATGCGCTCGTCCGCAAAGGCCACTATCCGGCCCTCTTGGAAACGGCCCAAGGTGGTGCGCATCCTCTCCAGGTCTTCCTGCATCTGGGCCGTCTCGGCCTGGAGGAGCTCCCGTTCTATCCTGAGCTGTTCCAGATCGCCCTGGAGCTCCTCCAGGCTGGCCGTCACGGTCCTGAGGGCCCCTTCCCGGTCTTCCAGGTCCTGCTGGGCCGCTGAAAGCTGAGTCTGGGCGTCCACGACCTGGAAAGACAGCAGCTCCCGCTCGTCACGGCTTTCCTGCAGCGCCTGGGTCAGGGAGGTCAACTGATTTTCCAACAGCTTCATGGAAAAGAGGGCCGTCCGCACGGAATCGGACAGAGTGGACATGATTATTATGGCGCCTAGAGAGATCATGGTCCCAGTCACGGCGGTGATCAGCGAGCTGGTGTACTTGGGGCGCAGGCCGAAAAGGGATACTCTCCGCTTGGCGAACTTCATGCCTACCCGGTCGCCGATGTAGGAAAGAGCCGCTCCGCAGACTAGAATGGTGAAAATCGCCAACCAGCTGATCCCGGAAAGAAATTCCCACAGAGCCTTCATGACTGCTCCTTTCTCAAGGCCTTCTCTCTTCCTGCTCTCTCCACTTGGCAGTCCTGCTGGAGCCTACTGCTATGGCGGCGGTGAACCGCTAAAATCACCTCGATCCTACGGGGGCTCCAGCTACGGCCCTGATTCATGCCAGGGCACCGCCGGGCCGCCTCGTCCCAGGCCTGAGAGGACTTCAGCAGCTCGGGCCAGAAGGGCCAGCTACGGCAAGCCAGAGGCCTGACACGGTAGATTCCGCAGCGGCCCCGGTCATCCAGAAAGAGGCAAGCGCCGCCGGAGCGCTCCCTAAGGCTGCGAAAGCGCCACCGGTCCGTCTCGCAGCTCCGGCGAAACTGTTCCAGGTCCATCTGGAGGAACCGGGCCGCCCTGAGTTCCTCCATCAGGGTTAGGAAAATTCCACCGGGATCGCCGCGGCAACAACGGCCACAGCCCAGACAGGAGAACTCTAGGCCGCCCTTTCCCCACCAAGGCTCAGGCGCTGGCGGAGTGTCCGGCAGGGTCATAGACGATGCTTCCCTCGCCGGGCCGAGAAGAGGATGCCTCCCTGGCCGGAGTTGATCAGATGGTTGATGTCGGCCAAGGCCATGCCGGTCCCCATGGCCACGCATTCGGCGGACTTGTCGGCCACCAGGCACTTGATACCGGTGTTGCGGGAGATCAGCTCAGGCAGTCCTCGGAGCAGCGCACCGCCGCCGGTCAACACTATGCCCTGGTCGATAATGTCTGCCGAGAGCTCCGGCGGGGTTATCTCCAGGATGCTCCTGATGCCGTCCACGATGACTTGGACCCGATCGATAATAGCGGTGCAGATGCTGCGGCTGCTGATGTCGATCTGACGGGGCAGCCCTTGGACCAGATCGCGGCCCTTGATGGTCATCTCGTACTCTTCGCCGTCGGGCAGACAGGAGCCGATCATGATCTTCAGGTTCTCGGCCATCTGTTCGCCGATGGCCAGGTTGTACTGTTTGCGCAGGTACCGCATGATGGCCTCGTCCAATTTATCACCGCCCACCCGCAGGGACTTGGACACCACGATGCCACCCAGGGAGAGCACGGCAATATCAGAGGTGCCGCCGCCGATATCCACCAGCATCTTGCCCCGAGATTCCTCTACATGGAGGTCCGCTCCGATGGCGGCCGCCATGGGCTCTTCGATCAGATAGGCATCCCGGGCTCCCACCTCCAAAGCGGCCTCCAGGACTGCCCGGCGCTCCACGTCGGTGGCTCCTGAGGGGACGCAGATCATCACCCGATTGCGGAAATAGCGGCGAAACCCCGTGTTGACCTTTCTCATAAAATAGCGGAGCATGGCTTCGGTCATGGAATAGTCGGCGATCACACCGTCCCTCAAGGGCCTGACCGATACCACGTTGCCAGGCGTGCGCCCCACCATGTTCTTGGCCTCATAACCCACTGCCAGGATGCGGCCACTGTCCTGATCTACGGCTACACAGGAAGGCTCGCGCAGCACGATCCCCTTCCCCTTCACGTATATCAGCACTGTAGCCGTTCCCAAATCTATACCCACATCATTGCCCAATGAAAACAATAGGAGGTCCTCCTCTCGGAGATTCTCAGCGTAAGCTGCCACAATTGTACCGTCAATCGCCGCGATAGCCAACCTTCCAGAAATATAATCCTGTGGCGGGCGCCGTTGCGGACGAATCGGACCGAAGCCCACCCTTCAGCAGGTCCTGGAGCCAACCCAGCGGCCGGCGCCCACTGGCGACCCAGTCCAGATTGCCCACCATGATGCGGACCATGTTGGTCAAAAAAGCGTCGCCCCGTATCCGAAAGACCGTTAGATGGCCCTTGTGAAAGCACCGGACAAAGTGGATCCGCCGCACCGCATTTTCAGGCACCTCGGCCTGGCGGCAAAAGGCGCTGAAATCGTGGCGGCCCTCCAAAAGCCCGCAGGCCTGCCGTAGAAGCTCTCGGTCCCAATCGTCCTTTTTCTTCCACCAGACCGATTCGATCAGGTGGGGATAGCAAAAGGAGCCCCGCCAGACAAAATAGGCGTATTCCCTCCAGAGTGCGTCCCGGCGGGCGTCGAAATTATCGTGCCGCCGCTGGACGGAAACGATGGATGCTCCGTCGGGCAAATGGGCGTTGACGGCCAACAGCAGCTTGTGGGGTTCCCAGGGGCGGCCCATCCAAAAGGAGGCCACCTGGGCCCTGGCGTGGACGCCGGCGTCGGTGCGCCCCGCTCCGGTGACCTTCACGGCGGAGCCGTTCAGCAGCGACAGGGCCTTTTCAAGGCTTTCCTGGACGGTCATGTAGTCCGGTTGGGTCTGCCAGCCCGAGAATTTCTGTCCCTGATAGCTGATCTCCACGGAATAGCGGGGCATTTCACGCTCCTAAAGCCGGCAAAAAACGCTGCAACGTCAAAATCCCCAAACAGCAGGCCAGGGCCAGGGAGTCCTGTAAAGCCCAGTGGAAGGGGTTCATGCGGCTTCGGCCTTCGCCGCCTCGATAGCACCGGGCCTCCATGGCCACGGCCAGATCTTCGGCCCGTTGAAAGACCATCACGAAAAGGGGGATCAGCACCGGCAAAAAGGCCTTCAGCCGCGCCAAGAGGGAGCCCCGGTCCAGGTCGGCGCCTCGGGCCAACTGGGCTTTTATGATGCGGTCCGTTTCGCCTAGGAGCGTGGGGATAAAACGCAGGGCGATGGTCATCATCATGGCCAACTCGTGGGCCGGAAATCCAAAGCGCTTCAGCGGCGACAGGAGGCTTTCCAGGCCGTCGGCCAGGCTCATGGGGCTGGTGGTTAGGGTCAAAAGGTTGGCAAAGAGGACCAGGAGGATCAGACGAAGGCTCATGGTCCAGGCCATGGAAAGGCCCTCTCGGGAAATCGACAGGATGCCCCACCTCCAAAGGGCCTCGCCGGGGGCTAAGAAAAGGTTTAGCGCCGCCGTGAAGACCACTAAAAAGATCACTGGCCGAATGGACCGGACCAGAAAAGATAACTTCATGGAAGAGCCGTAACTCACCGCCACCAGGACGAGGCACCACAGGCCCCAATCCTGTGGACGAGAGGCCATGAAAAGGCCCGTCAGCAGCAGGATCAGCGCCAAGATTTTGGCCCTGGGGTCCAGGCGGTGGATCGGCGACTCGGCGGGGACGTACTGGCCGAAACTGAGATTTTCGAAAAAGCTCATGGCCTCTACCTTCCTTTAGTCAGAGCCCGCAGCAGCTTTTGAGGATCACAGGTCAGGGGCACCACCATGCCTCGTTTCCGCAAGGTCAAAGCTGCCTCCATGACCGGAGGCAGCATCAGCCCCGGAACGGGATGATCCTTCAGATAGAGGGCCACCTCTTCAGGGCTGCCCCATTGGACCTTTCGGCCCTGCTCCATTACCAGTATGCGGTCGCTGAAGGCAAAGGCGATTTCCATATCGTGGGTGATCAGCACTATGGCCGTGCCCTGACGGTGAAGGCTCTGCAAAAGCTTTAACAGATCCTGCCGTCCCCGACCGTCGAGCCCCGCCGTGGGCTCGTCGAGCACCAAATATTCCGGCGCCAGCGCCAGCACAGAGGCGATGGCCACCCGACGCTTTTCGCCTCCCGAAAGGCTGAAGGGACTGCGGTCCAGATAGGATCGATCCAATCCTACCGCATCAAGAGCTCTTTCGATCAATCGGGGGATCTGCTCCTCTGGCACCTTCCAATTGCGAGGGGCAAAGGCGATCTCCTCCCTGACGGTCTCCTCGAAAAGCTGCTGTTCCGGGTATTGGAAGATGAGCCCCACTTTCCGCCGGATCTCCCGGTAGTCCCCTTTGGGCTTCTCTTTGGCAGAGCGGACCATGATCCCCTCCACTGTGACGGTGCCGCTGGTGGGGCGAAGAATGGCGTTAAGATGCTGAGCTAAAGTGGACTTGCCGCTGCCCGTATGGCCCACAATGGAGGTCCAGTGGTCCCGCTCTATGGACAGGCTTAGGCCCTCCAATGCCTTGACCTGGAGGGCGGTGTTTTCGTGATAGAGGTGAGTAAGCTGGTCAATCAGGATGGACATAGGCAGTTCACGATCTCCTCTACGCTCAGGCCCGTACCGGCCGGGATCTTCCCCGCGTCGATC
The DNA here is from genome assembly GCA_964575405.1 of uncultured Synergistaceae bacterium. GTDB lineage: Bacteria > Synergistota > Synergistia > Synergistales > Dethiosulfovibrionaceae > CAZCKP01. Next base: position 14,004 of record CAZNRB010000018.1, read on the forward strand.
AGGCCTCTGCGAAGCTGGGCCAAAGGCGGCACTTCCAGCCCCCAGCGCCGGTCCAAATCTTTTTGCCTTAAAAGCTCTTCCGGCGTGCCCTGCCAGGCCAGTTTTCCCTGGGACAGCAGAAAGACCCTGTCGGCGTCCATGATCTCCTCCAGATGGTGGGTCACATGGATAATGGTGATCCCTTCCTCGTGGAGGCGGCCCAACAGGTCGATCACCGACTGGCGCCCCTGGGGGTCCAGCATGGCCGTGGGCTCGTCCAGAACGATACAGCGGGCTCCCATGGCCAGGGCCCCGGCGATGGCAAGCCTCTGCTTCTGTCCGCCCGAAAGGGTGTAAACGGCCCTTTTGGCCTGGGCCAGGAGCCCCGCGGTCTCCAGGGCCCGATGGACTCTCTGGCGGATCTCCTGAGGGGGCAAGCCCAAATTTTCGGGGCCAAAGGCGGCGTCGTCCTCCACCACTGTGGAGACGATCTGATTTTCGGGATTTTGAAAGACCATAGAGAGGTTCCGTCGAATCTCCCAAAGGTTTTCCTCTTTTCGGGAGTCTAGGCCGCAAATAAAACAAGCGCCCTGCGTCGGTACGAGCAGGGCGTTAAGATGCTTGGCCAGCGTTGACTTCCCTGAGCCATTGCTGCCTATAAGGGCGACCCATTCGCCCTGGCGCACCTCCAGGGACAGGCCCTGGAGAGCGGCTCTCTCCATATCGGGATAACGGTATTCCAAATCCCGCAGAGAGATGACCGTTTCTCGAATCATAGGCTCTTCTAGCAGAAAACCCCTGCTAGACCAGAGCTATGACGGCCATGGGAGAGGCGTCTCCGGTCCGGAATCGGGTTCTCACGATTCTAGTATAACCGCCGGGACGCTCGGTATAGCGCTGTGCCACGTCGTCGAAAAGCTTGTTCACTGCCGCTTTGTGGTTCATCCGGGAGATGACGATGCGGCGGTCGTGAAGGGAGCCTCTCTTCGCTCGGGTTATCAAGCGCTCGGCCACACGGCGGACCTCTTTGGCGCGGGTCACCGTGGTCTCGATGCTCTCCTCGATAATAAGACTGGCAACCAGATTAGCCAGCATGGCCCGGCGGTGGTCGCCGGTACGGCCCAGCTTTCTGGTGTCTACACGATGTCTCATAGGGACTTAGTCCTCCTTACCTGAGTTCTCTGACCCTGCTCTTTCGTCCTGAAGGACGACGCCATACTTGGCCATCTTTTCCTCGATTTCCCGGAGAGAGATCTTTCCGAGATTGCGGATCTTCAGCAGGTCCTCTTTGCTGCGGCTGACGAGGTCTCCGATAGTATTAATTCCACCGCGGAGCAGACAGTTCTCGCTCCGAATGGAAAGCTCCAGTTCCCTGACGCCCTTAGCCAAGATAGAGTTTTCTTCGCGCTTTTCGGCCTCGGAAACCCCGATCATCTCTTCGGATATCATGGTGTCATCATGGTCCTTGTCGAAGGCCGCCTCTTCGCTGGGATGGCGCTTTTGGATCTCCTTCACGACGATGCTGAAATACTCCCGAAGCAGCTTCGCGGCTTCCACCACGGCCAGATCAGGAGCCACCACGCCGTTGGACACGATGTTCATGACGACCTTTTCGTAGTCCGTCTTCTGGCCCACCCGCTCGTTCTGGACCTCGTACTTCACCCGAAGGATCGGCGAATAGATGGCGTCGATCATAAGGGAATCCACCGACAAATAGCTGGGCCGGGGCCGGTCGGCGGTGGCATAGCCCACACCCTGTTCTACGTAGGCCTCTAGAGACAGGCGATGACCTTCGGCCAAGGTGCAAACGTAGGCGTCGGGGTCTATGAACTCTATTTCGCTGTCAGGTTGAAAGTCCGCAGCGGTGACTCGCCTCTGGCCTTCCACTTCGAGCTTAAGCACCCGCACGTCGGAGCTGTAGGACCGCACCGGAATGTGCTTGAGGTTCAGCAAAAGCTCTATAACGTCTTCTCGAACGCCGGGGATCGTGGTGAACTCGTGGGGGACGTCGGCGATATGAACTGCGCTGATGGCGGCCCCCTTTATGGAGGAAAGCAGCACTCGGCGAAGCGCGTTGCCAATTGTCACACCATAACCGCGCTCCAGCGGTCCGATGACCACCCTTGCGTTGGTCCTGGAACACTCCTCGACTCGGATCTCAGGCCGCAAAAACTCCAATGATCCCACACCTTTCCTATGAATCCATAATCCTGATACTAGGATTACGCCACTTCAGTCGTTCCTCGGACCCCCTTGGCAAGATCACACCCGGCGTCTCTTGGGAGGACGGCAACCGTTATGAGGAATGGGCGTGTCATCCTTGATAGAGTTCACCTGAAGGCCGATAGCCTGAAGGGCACGAATGGCCGATTCGCGGCCGGGACCGGGCCCCTTGACGACCACGTCCACTTCCCGAAGGCCGTGATCCTGAGCGGCCTTGCCGGCCTGCTGAGAGGCCACCTGAGCCGCGAAGGGCGTGGATTTGCGGGCGCCCTTGAAGCCCACGTTGCCGCCGGAGGCCCAAGAGAGCAGCGCTCCGCCCTTGTCGGTGATGCTCACGATGGTGTTGTTAAAGGTGGAAAAGATGTGAGCCACTCCGTAGCTGATATTTTTCTTCTCTTTTCTTTTGCCTCTGCGCTGAATACGCTTAGCCACGAACGTTACCTCCCTCGTAGCACTTTACTTTTTCTTGCCGGCCACAGTGCGCCGGGGACCCTTGCGAGTGCGAGCGTTGGTCTTGGTGCGCTGGCCCCGCACTGGGAGCCCCTGCCGGTGCCGAAGGCCACGGTAGCACCCGATGTCCATAAGGCGCTTGATGTTCATGGTCACTTCGCGGCGAAGATCGCCTTCCACCTTGTGGTTGTTGGTGATCTCGGACCGAAGGGCCTGCTCTTCTTCCTCGGTCAGGTCCTTAACCCGAGTGTCGGGATTGACGCCGGTGACGGCAAGGATCTTTCTGGCCGTGGTCAGCCCGATCCCGTAGATATAGGTGAGGCCGATCTCGACGCGCTTGTCCCGAGGGAGATCAACTCCTGCAATTCGAGCCATACCCTTTTACCTCCTAGCTCCCTGACGCTGTTTGTGCCGCGGATTGCGGCTGCAGATCACGCGGATTACGCCGTCCCGCTTGATCACTCGACAATATTCGCAAATCGGCTTAACCGAAGATTTGACTTTCATTGAACGTACACGCTCCTCTTGGGCAGTCCTTCCCGCTCCCTTGGCCCCTGGGGGCGGCTGGAACTTAAACTATTTATATCTATAGGTAATCCGCCCTCTTGTCAAGTCGTAGGTCGACAATTCGACCAACACCTTGTCGCCCGGCAGAATCCGGATGAAGTGCATCCGCATCTTGCCGGAAACGTGAGCCAAAATCACGTGACCGTTTTCGATCTTGACCCGAAACATCGCATTGGGCAGCGGTTCCACCACTTCTCCGCGGACTTCGATCAAATCGTCCTTATTAGCCACTCGCTCCAACCTCCCAGAGATCTCCCGGTCACTGCCAGGGAGTCAGGATTTCGGCGCCTTCGTCAGTGACCAGCACCGTCTTTTCGAAATGGGCTGCGTCGGAACCATCGGCTGTCGAGACAAGCCAGCCGTCGGGCCCGTCGACCAAGGCCTCTTTTCCAGCCATGATCATGGGTTCGATGGCGATGGTCATACCCCGCATCAGGGTAACGCCCGTTCCGGGCTTCCCGTAATTGAGAATCGACGGTGCTTCGTGGAGGTGGTGCCCAATGCCATGTCCAGAGTACTCTCGAACAATTCCGTATCCTCGGGGAAGGACGTAGGATTCTACTGCATGGCCTATGTCGCCTACCGTGGCGCCGGGTCGAACAGCCGCTATGGCCAGCTCCAGGCTCTGGAGTGTCACATCCAGCAGGGCTTTCCGCTGCGGCGAGATCTCCCCCACGGCGTAGGTGTAGCAACCGTCGCTGTGGAGACCTTGGTAGCAGGCCATCACGTCAATGCTAACGATATCGCCGTCCTGCAAAACCGTGGCGTCGCTGGGGATCCCGTGGACCACTTGGTCGTTCACGGAGGCGCAGATCGAGCAGGGATAGGCTTCGGCGATGCCGGGGACCTTGTAGCCCTTTTCCGATGGGATGGCTCCGCGGTCCCGGATGAACTGCTCAGCGTAGCGGTCGATCTCGCCGGTGGTAACTCCTGGGGCTATAAAGCCCTTGAGGGCCATAAGCAGATCGGCCACGATGGCCCCGGCGACGCGCATCTTTTCGATGTCCTGAGGGCTTTTAAGGGAGATCATGAAGACCCCTCAAGCAGAGCACCCAGGCGGCTCAGCACCGTAGCACCGTCAGCGGCGGCGTCCACCGACCGCAGCAGGCCCGCGGCTTTGTAGTAGTCCACCAGAGGAGCGGTCTGCTGGTGATATACCGCCAGGCGCTGGCGGATCACCTCTTCCTTGTCGTCGTCGCGCTGATAGAGCGACGAACCGCAACTATCGCAGAGGTTCCCCTTCGACGAGGGGCTAAAGGAAAGGTGGAAGATCTTTCCGCAGCCCTTGCACATCCGGCGCCCGCAGAGGCGGTCCACCACCACGTCGTCGGCCACGTCCAGGAGGATAACGGCGTCTAAGGCCATGTGAAGGTCCACTAAAAGGCCGTCCAGGGCCTGGGCCTGGGGAACAGTGCGAGGGAAACCGTCGAGGATAAAACCCTTCTGGCAGTCCCCTTCCTGGAGCCGGGAGCCCATCATGGCGATGACCAGGCTGTCGGGCACCAATTGGCCAGAGTCCATGTAGCCCTTGGCCTCTTTTCCTAGGCCGGTGCCGGCCTTGACGTTGGCCCGCAGGATGTCGCCGGTGGAGATATGGGCGATGCCGTACTTGGCCACTATCTTCTCGGCTTGGGTGCCCTTTCCGGCGCCGGGAGGGCCGATCAGGATAACTCGCATCTCCTTCATCTCCCTAGAAACGGAGCAGGCCGCCGGATCCGCTGCGGCGCTTGAGGATGCCCTCGTAATGGCGCATCAGAAGCTGGCTTTCCACCTGATGGACCAGATCGAGGGCCACGCCTACGACGATCAGCACCGCCGTGCCGCCGAAGTAAAAGCTGGTGATGCCGAAGAGGTTGGTCATCAAGGTGGGGATCAGGGCCACCACGATCAGGAAGATGGCGCCCACCAGGGTGATCCGGGAGGCGATCTTCTCGATGTAGTTGGCCGTGGGCTTGCCGGGGCGGATGCCCAGGATGAAGCCGCCGTTTTTCTTCATGTTCTCGGCGATCTCCGAGGGGTTGAAGACCATGGCGGTGTAGAAGAAGGAGAAGAACAGTATCAGCAACACGTAAAGCACCATGTAGAGCCAGCTGCCCGGCGCTAACAGGTTCTGAAGCCGCGTCGCAAAGTCACCGTTGAAGAGCCGCAGGATCGTGTAGGGGAAGATCAAAATCGACGACGCGAAGATGATGGGCATTACGCCGCCCTGGTTCACCTTCAGGGGGATAAAGGAGCTTTGACCGCCGTAGACCTTGTTGCCTACCACCCGCTTGGCGTACTGCACAGGAAGGCGGCGCTGCCCCTCCTGAAGAAGCACCGCTCCGGCTAAAACGCCTACCATCAGGACCAGAGCCAGCAGCAGCGTCACCAGGTTCATAGAACCGGCCGCCACCATTCCCCAGGTCTGGATGACCGCTTCGGGCAGGCGGGCCACGATGCCGGCGAAGATGATCAGCGAGATGCCGTTGCCGATGCCGTGGTCCGTGATCTCCTCGCCGATCCACATCACGGCGATAGACCCCGTAACGGTGGTGACCACCGCGACGATGAAGTCAAGAGACGTTCCGGCCAGAACTCCTACGCGGCGAAGCCAAAAAGCCATCCCTATGGCCTGCACGGCGGCGAAGAAGATGGCGCCGCACCGGGTGATCTGGATCATCTTCTTCTGTCCCTGGGGCCCTTCCTTCTGCATCCGCTCCAGGGCGGGGAAAAGGACCACCGCCAGCTGCATGACGATGCTGGCGTTGATGTAGGGAGCCACGCCTAGGGAGAAGAGACTGAACCTCCTCAGGGCGCCGCCGGCGAACATGTCAAGAAAACCCAGCACGCCGCTGCCGTCGAAGAGCTGCGACATGGCCGCGGCGTCAATTCCAGGAGTGGGAATATGGGCTCCCAGCCGAAAGACCAGGAGCATGGCTAACGTGAAAAGGATCCGCCTTCTCAGATCCGGCAGCCTGAAGGCATCGCGGAAGGAATCGGCCACGCTAGATCACCTCGGCCACTCCGCCGGCAGCGGCGATTTTTTCCGCGGCCTTGGCGCTGAAGGCGTTGGCCTTGATGGTCAGAGCCTTGTCGATGTCTCCTTTGGCGAGAATTTTTATGGGATCGTCCATGTTCCGGACCAGGCCATAGGCGAAGAGCTCAGTGGCCGTCACCGTGGAGCCTTCGGCGAAGATGTCGGCGATGGCACCCAGGTTGGCGATCTGGTAGACCTTAGCGAAGTTATAGTTATTAAAGCCCCGCTTGGGAATGCGGCGCACCAGGGGCATCTGGCCGCCCTCGAAGCCGGGACGGATGGAGCTGCCGGAGCGAGCGCCGTAGCCCTTGATGCCTCTGCCGGCGGTTTTGCCTTTGCCGCTGCCGATGCCGCAGCCCACCCGCTTGGGCTTGCGCTTCGATCCGGGCGCAGGGCGAAGATCGGTCAAATTCATAGCAATACCCCCCTTACCCTTCGATCTCGGTGCATTCCACCAGATGGGACACCTTTTCGATCATGCCGCGGATCTCAGGCCTGTCTTCGTGGACCACCACGGAGTTGAGCTTGTGAAAACCAAGGGCCTTGATGGTCCGCGCCTGGCGCTCAGGACGACCGATAGCGCTTTTTTTCCAGACGATGCGCAGTTTGGCCATAGTCGACGCGCCTCCTTAAGCGCTCTGCTCCTGCGGCTTTTTCTTGCCGCGGAGAGCCATGATCTCGTCGCGGGTCCGCAGGGCCGTAACGGCGGCCAAAGTGGCCCGAGCGACGTTTATGGGGTTGCTGGTGCGGCCCACCACCTTGGTCATCACGTCCTTGACGCCGCCGAGCTCCATAATGGCCCGCACCACGCTGCCGGCGATAACGCCGGTACCGTCGGAGGCCGGGCGCAACAGCACCTCGGCTGAACCGAAACGGCCGATGATGGGGTGGGGAATCGTCTTGCCGTGGCGCTTCAGCTGGATCATTTCCTTTTTGGCCGCTTCCATACCTTTGCGGACGGCCTCGGAGATTTCCCGGGCCTTGCCCATGCCGATGCCCACCTTGCCCTCGCCGTCGCCTACGACGACTAGGACGCTGAAACGGAACCTCTTACCGCCCTTGACGGTCTTGCTGACGCGGTTGATAGCGACGACGCGCTCCATCAGCTCCGATTCGGGCTGCTGTCTACCGTTCATCTGCATCCTCCTCTCAGAGCTTCAGCCCGGCTTCGCGGGCGGCTTCGGCCAGCGCCGCGACGCGACCGTGGTAGGCGTGGCCTCCCCGATCGAAGACCACCTCGGTGATCCCCTTCTCCTGGGCTCGCTGAGCGATAGCCTTGCCGATCACCCGAGCGGCCTCGACGGTGCAGTGGCTACCGGGAAGGGAGCCCGCCAGGGCCTTGTCGAGGGTGGAAGCCGACACCAGGGTGTGTCCCACGGTGTCGTCGATGACCTGAGCGTAGATCTCCTTGAGGCTGCGGAACACCGACAGCCGGGGGCGTTCAGCGGTGCCGGAAAGCTTGCGGCGAAGACGGCGGTGCCGGAGAAGACGCATTTTGTTTCTGCTCTTGATTTTGATCATTTCGGCTCACCTCGTCTTACTTGCTGCCGGACTTACCGGCCTTGCGGATAATGTGCTCGCCCTTGTAGCGGATCCCCTTGCCCTTGTAGGGTTCCGGCGGACGATAGCCCCGAATGATGGCGGCGCACTGTCCCACGGCCTGCTTATCGGCGCCCTTGACGGCTATGCTGGTGGGTCCATCGCAGGAGAGGGTGATGCCCTGGGGAGGCTCCACCTCGATGGGGTGGGAGTAGCCCAGGTTCAGCACCAGCTTGGAGCCCTGCATCTGGGCGCGGTATCCCACGCCGACGATCTCCAGCTCCCGGGTGTAGCCGGTGGTGACGCCGGTGACCATGTTGCTGATCATGGCCCGGATCATGCCGTGGGCGGCCCGGGTGGCCTTTTCGTCGTTGTCCCGGCTCACCTGGACCACGCCGTCGGAGACCTCCACCGAGACGTGCTTCATCATAGGCATGGACAGCTGCTCCTTAGCGCCCTTGACCACGATAAGGCCCTCTTTGATCTCTACGCTGACGCCCTGGGGGAGGGCGATGGGTTTACGTCCGATTCTCGACATGGCTTCCCACCTACCAGACGTAGCAGATGACTTCCCCGCCCAGGCCCAACAGGCGGGCCTCGGCGTCGGTCTTAAGGCCCTGGGACGTGGAGATGATGGCAATGCCAAGGCCGCCCATGACCCTGGGGAGCTTGTCCTTGCCGACGTAGATACGGCGGCCGGGCTTGCTGATGCGCTTCAGCCCCTGGGTGACCCGCTCCCGAGGGGGGCCGTAGCTCATGAAGACCTTCAGGGTGCTGTAGGG
>CAZNRB010000019.1:0-21766 GCA_964575405.1 uncultured Synergistaceae bacterium
TGTTTTGTGGGAATTTTACGACCTTCAGGGAGGTTCAAGGGATAGCCGCTCCATCTTGCTGCTATCCTGCCTACGCGCAAAACTGCCCTGACCTCGCCAATTCCAGAGGTCAGGGCTGTTCTATAGCTAATGCCGGCTGTGGCTATTTGGGCTTCCTCAACGCGGCAAAGTGGTTCATTAAACAGCCCGAAAGAATGATCCCCAGTTCGACGTATCAGACTTTTCGGAGCTGGCGTATTACATCTATTACTGTGCCGTCGCGCCATTCCACCACAGCGACTATTCGATCGTCAAACTCTAATGGATCCATGGTCCCCGACAGTGCACGAGCACGGTCAGAGAGCTCCTCCATGGAGATCAATGGCAGTCCGTCTACTTTACGGCAGCACTCCAACAGATCTTCCCTGCGGGGGTTTATGGTGACGCCGTACTCGGTCACAACGGCGTCTACAACCTCTCCAGGGGTTGTGACCGTACATACCTGGTCCACCACACAGGGGAAACGGCCTCGAAGCAATGGCTGGGCAATGATGGTCAACTGAGCTCCAGCCGCCGTATCTTGATGCCCCCCAATGCCGTGAAGCAGCGCGCCGTCGGCTTCGGTATTGACATTTACGTTAAAATCCCGATCCACCTCGGTGGCCCCCAGGACCACCACATCCAGCATATTAACAGCTGCCCCTTTATTCCAAGGATTAGCGTACCAGTCAGCCGAAATTTCCAGGTGATTAGGATTCTCTGCGATAGATTGCACTGCACCGAGATCGAAGGACTGCACGTCTAATAACCGCTCCAACAGCCCTTCTTTCAGCATCTCCACAAAATAACTGGTGATACCTCCCAAGCCGAAGCTGCCATTGATGCCCCGCTCTATCATGGCACGCCTCATATAGGCCGTCACAGCTAGAGCGATACCGCTGGCACCGGTTTGAAAGGATATGCCTTGTTTAAAATAAGGGCTAACCTCGATCAGACGGGAAGCGTAGCGGGCGATCAGAAGCCTCAAGGGATCTCGGGTAACCTGGGTTGTCCCGGACACGATTCCCTTAGGGTCTCCTATAACCGGCACGGGCACCACCATATCCACACGGGTCTGGTTAATAGAAACTGGAGTCAATGGATAGGGCACCAAGTGGTCCGTAATGGCCACCACACAACGGGCATATTCTCCATCGATAAAGCCATAACCCAGAGATCCGCAGGCCGATGGGCCTCCTATGCCCGAAATATTGCCAAAACAGTCCGCCGATGGCGCGGCTATAAAGGCCACGTCAATAGCTACATCGCCAGCCATAACAGAACGGGGACGGCCTCCATGACTACGAAGCACCACAGGACAATCCATATCGCCATCAGAGACAAGTCGTCCAATAGGACCATTGACAGATCCCATAATTTGACGAATGACCCCGCTTTTAATGTGCTGTATCAAATGCTTATGAACGCCGAAAAGGGCTGTGGGGAATAAGGTAAGATCCCTGATTCCCAACTTGGCACAGCAATCTATGACCTGATTGACCACATAATCGCCGTTGCGCAGGTGATGGTGAAAAGATACGGTCATGCCGCTTTTCAGCCCTGAAGCTACAATAGCTCTTTCAATGCCGTCCACGACCTTGTTTCTCCGTCCCGGCTCGAGACAACTTTGCGGGGCTCCTAGCCTCAGCCCCTCCGGCATCGGGGCAAAGGCTCCTCGATAGGGCTTCACAGGTCCGTAGCCCTCTATGAAGTCGGGCAAGTGACGGCCTAAAACGTTGATCACCATATCAGACCTCCTCGGAAAGTCCTGCCTTAGCCAAAATAGACTCGGCCCGACGGACCACCGGCAGATCTACCATGCGTCCATCCACAGAGACAGCTCCTAAACCGCGCTGGGCTGCTTCTTTCGCGGCAGCCACAACTCGGCGGGCATAGACAATTTCCTTTTCTGTGGGAGAGAACACCTGATGGACCACGGCAATCTGATTAGGATGGATCACGCTTTTACCGTCAAAGCCCAGCTGCTTGATAAACTCCGTTTCCCTCCTAAGGCCTTCGTCATCGGAGACTTTAGGATATACTGTATCCAACACGTTCACCCCGGCAGCCCGTCCAGCGAAGAGGATCATCTTCCGCGCCCACTCCAGCTCTACGCCATCGGAGGAACGGCTGGTGCCCAAATCGGCCGTTAAATCCTCACCTCCAGGCAAAATAGCTGCTATTCGCGGCGAAGCTGTTGCCACCTCATAGGCTTGCCAAACAGCCTTTGCCGTTTCTAAAATACAGAAAACCTTGGTCCTTCCCGAGGGAATGCCATTCATATCCTCCAATCGGGACAATTCCTCGTCCAGATGATTCAGCAGTGCTGGATTTTCAGCCTTGGGAACCCGAATGCCCATCAGAGACCTTTGGGGCACCACAGTTTCAAGATCTTTACGCCAATATTCCGTATCTAAGCCGTTGATGCGCACCGTTACTTCGCAAGAACCGAATTCTCCGCGCTCCAAAAACTTCCGCACTAAAATACGGGCTCCGTCTTTCTCGGAGATGGGAACAGAGTCTTCCAGGTCCAAAATAAGGCCATCGGGACCGAACAAATGGCCCCGTAACAACATATTGGGGTTGTTGCCAGGCAGATAAAGCATGGTACGGCGCATTTATTCCGCCTCCCTCAGCCGCTTTACAGCGGTTTCCACCCGCGCAGCCATGACCAAATCCAAGGCCCCGTGATCGGTAATGCGGACCTCCAGATCCTGGACATTCAGCAACTTAAGCTGTTTTTTCACGGTCTCTTCTATAGAACTTCTAAATCGGACCGCTCCGCTGCCTTCGATATTTATGCTGACCCCCGATCCAGGAGTTCCCTCTGCTACAAAGACCATACAATCCATAGATTCGAGAGTTCCAGCATGAGCTTGTTTCATGGGCTCGTGGAACCTCCTTTAAGAAAAAATACAGTAACGACAAGAGCCCGCTATGGCAATGGCGGGCTCTTACTAATTCAAAGCGATGTCTGTGGCGACGCTTGCACAACTGCCCTGCGCTTCGTTGTCAAATACAGAAAGGCTAAAACCGCCAAGCCCGCCAAGTCGGAAAGCGTACCAGGGTACAACAGCCCTAGGGCACCGCCTAAAGCTAAAATGCGCTCATACCAATGCAGCGGCGCCATCATGTAGTTTTCAGTAGCCGAGGACAATAGAACCACACCAACGGTAGCTGAGATCATCGCCTGAATCGTCACAAGCCAGTTTGTCGCGTTTGTCAAAAGTATCTCTGGAGCTAACACAAAGATGAAAGGAACGATAAACCCTGAAAGGGCCAGCTTCACGGCTGTAAAGGCCGTTCTATTGGGGTCCGAATTGGCAATGCCTGCTGCCGTATAGGCACCGACACACACGGGAGGAGTTACCGATGACAGAACAGCGTAGAAAAACACAAACATGTGAGCGTCCAGAGGATTCACGCCCAGAAGGATCATCGCAGGAGTGGCAACTGCGCTAGCCATCACATAGCTGGCTGTTGTGGGCATCCCCATGCCCAGCAGGATAGCTATAACCATAGTGACAATCAAAGTAGGAATCAGGTGCCCTGCCGTCAGGGCCAACACAGCATCACCGATTCGGAGAGCCACACCGGTAGCTCCCATAATGCCAATGACGACACCGACTATAATGCACGCCATGGCTACAGAGAGGGCGCCGCGAGAACCGTCTTCAAGGGTCCTAATAAAGTCCTTGACGTTGAGCCTGTCAGACTTTTTCACAAAGCTGAGCAAGACACAGCAGACGATACCCCAGCAAGCTGAATAGAGAGGGTTGTAGCCTTTGACGAGGAAGTAAACGATCACGAAAAGCGGTATGGATTTGTAGCCGCCTTTGATGATCACCGATTTCAGATTGGGCAAAGTCTCCTTCGGAAGCCCTTTAAGGCCCAACTTCGACGCTTCGAAACTCAGAGAACACCAGATTCCCCAGAAATATAAAAAGGCCGGGACAATAGCGCAGATCAGGACTTTTGTATAGGGGACATTCAGCGAATCAGCGATAATAAACGCCGCTGCTCCCATCACAGGAGGCATTATCTGGCCGCCGGTGGAGGCAGAGGCTTCTACAGCCCCAGCAAAATGTGGTTTATATCCGATACTTTTCATCAGAGGGATCGTGAAAGCACCGGTTGTAGCGACATTGGCGGAAGTGCTACCGCTGATAGTGCCCATAAGAGCGCTGGAAAGAACCGCTATTTTCGCAGGCCCTCCCTTGAGGTGGCCAGTCAGCGCCATGGAAAAGTCGTTAAAGAAGTCCGAGGTTTTGGTCGCCGATAGAAAAGCTCCAAAGAGGACAAAAAGGTAAATATAGGTGGCCGACACGCCAGTTACCAGACCGAAAAGGCCGTCGGTCGTAAGATAAAGCTCCTCAATAATACGCGGAATCGAGAGACCGAAATGCTGAATCGGGCCCGGCATAACCCTTCCAAAATATCCAAAAAGCAGGAACATGAAGCAGAAAATTGGCAGGATCAACCCCAATACCCGAATGCCGGCGATAAATACCAGGGCTATAAAAATTCCACCCAACACTAATTCGTAGGGGTAGACTATGCCAGCTCGGGTAGCGATGCTCTCATAGCCGAAAAACACATAGAGAGCACAGGCACCTGAACCGATTGCGAAAGTCCAGTCCAATGGGGTAGCATGATCTCGAGGAGATTGCTTCGTCGCGGGATAGAGCAGGAAAATCATGGGCAGCACAAAAGCCACGTGAAAACTGCGCTGCTGCATCGTGGGGAGAACTCCAAAAAAGGCAGTGTAAAGCTGAAATATTGCAAGGCCAACGGCTAAAACAGTTATCAGGCGGGCCATATTCCCTGTAAAATTGCGACGCTTGCCACTTTTCTGGGGCTTAGGGGTTCCTTCGTTTTTCTGCACTTCAGCCATAATCACACCTCCACTGCTTCCTCCAATTCCGATATCGAATAGCTAAAGAGCTTAGCGGGGAGAATTAGGATCTCCCCGCTAATACGAGGCTATAAAAGGTTATTCAATCAACCCAACTTCTTTATAGTAGCGCAGGGCGCCAGGATGAATTTCCAATGAGCATCCGTCCAAAGCGCGCTCCAGTTCGAAGTTAGCAAAATAAGCCGGCAGACGCCCCTTCAGGAAATCGACGTTTTCGTACATAGCCTTCACCGTCTGGTACACCATCTCTTCGCTCATCTTGTCTGTGGTCACAAGGGCACCAATAGAGGCTATGGTCAGCAGATCCTCGTCATATCCTTCGTAAGTCCCTCCAGGAATGACCGCTGCGGAGAAATAGGGATGATCTTTAAGAATCTGGGCTTGTTTTTCCGGCTCCATGGACAACAGACGGACTTTATCGGAGATCATGTCAGTGACCTGGGCGTTAGGTACAGTGGTAGTCCAAAAATTGGCATCCACATCGCCCACTTTGATGGCATCGGCACTCTCGCTCTTTCCGTACCGGTCAATTTTCACATCGTTGTCGGTGATGCCGTAGGCATTCAAAATGATCCGGCAATAGGTCTCAATTCCGGCACCGATGGCGCCGTAGTCAATTCGTTTGCCCCGGAAATCTGCTATGGACTTTATGTCATTTCCATGGACTAGGATATGACAGGGCATAGGATAAATTGCGGAAACCCAACGCAAGCCCGTAATGGGACTTTGGAAGGCCCCTTTGCCTTTGATGGCCTCATCGATAGTAGCGGATTGACAGAGGCCGAATTCCACATCGCCCTTGTCCAAAGAGATAAGGTTTTTGGTTGAGCCCCCAGTAACAGCGGTATAGTTAATGCCATTTTTCATGGAATTGCACAGCTGGGCTATCGTATTGCCTATCAGATAAAAGCCCCCACCGACGCTACTGGTGGCAATGCGGGCAAATTCCGCGGCCGGCGCTCCGCCGGCAAAACAGGCCACAATTAAAACCGCCGCAAAAAGCCTTTTAACATTCCTGAGCATTACAACTACCTCCTTTTCGGTAACAGCTGACCACTAACCCTTTGAGATAAGTATCGTCATATCACGGCGAAGGATTGATATCGTACTGTGGGGCAAGATGCAAAGATACTACTCCACAAACTTCGGAAGGAATTCCTTTTCTAAGTCTCTGAAACCGGGAACACCTACCAGATCTTTAAATTCGCTGAAAGAGAAAAGCAGGTCCTTACGGTCTGGTGCGATTTGGTCCCTGATTGCTTCAAGGTATTCAGCCACACCCTTAGCAGCGGCAAAAGTGGTCCCCACGGGCACGCTGATGCGGGCCACCCCTAGAGCTTTCATCTGATCGTAGGGCAATAGCGGCGTCTTGCCTCCTTCGATGCTGTCGAAGAAATTGATGCTTACCAACCCATTGATCTCCTTGACGGCACGCTCGATCTGCTCCACCGTTCTTGGGGCTTCTACAAAGATCATGTCGGCGCCGGCTTCAACATAAGCGTTGCCGCGGCGGATAGCGCCGTCGATCCCCTCCAGAGCTATGGCGTCGGTGCGGGCGTTGATGACAAAATCAGGATCCAGTTCGTCTCTGACCTTGGCACAGGCCTTGATCTTCAATACCATTTCCTCCATGGGGACGATGGTCTTGCCTTCGATGTGGCCGCAGCGTTTGGGGAACATCTGGTCCTCTATGTTCATAGAGGCACATCCCGCTTTGATCAGTTTTTCAGTGACGTACATGGCGTTGATAGCGTTGCCAAAGCCCGTATCTGCGTCGGCCATCACCGGGATATTGACGGCGTCAACGATGTTTCGGGAAAAGTTCCGCATCTCCTCAAAGGAAAGAAAAGCCATATCCGGGAGGCCCAGACAAGTAGCCGCTAAACCAAAACCGCTGACCTGCACGGCCTTGAAACCGGCTCTCTCCACCAATTTGGCCGATATCACATCGTGAGCCCCTGGGACCACCAAGGCTTCTCTCTTTTCCAGTAACTGACGCAGAATCGTCGATTTTTTCATGCGGGGGCCTCCTATTCCATAATATAGAAGATACTTTTATAATATGATTATACACGGCCATTTAGGCCTGTCAATTATTTAGCAAAAAGAATTGGGTATACTGAGGATGATGGTGGCAAAGAGGTTCCTTTTGAGGTATGCTCTAAAGCGCTTTATCGCTGGATTTTCTCAGATTTTGAGCACTGTATCACTCAAACTTGATTTACGGGAGTGGAATTGAGGAATGACACAAAAAAAAACGCCAGGTTCTTCGTCTATCAGGAAGAGCCTGGCCGTTTTAGACGCTTTTACGATGGAGCACCCCCAGCGAACTCTGAGCGAGATCGCCCATATCCTAGAGGCTCCGTTGCCCACTGCGTCAAGGATCGTCACCGCTTTATGCGAGGAAGGGTTTCTCGAAAAGGATGACGACAAGATCTATCACCTAGGATGGAAATGCTGCCGCATGGGGACAATTTTCGAGGCCAGCAACTCTATCGTAAGGCGGGCCTTCCCACACATGAAACGACTTCGGGACCACTGCAACGAGACCGTCAGTCTATATTTGCGTCGAGGTATTTACAGGATCTGCTGTAGCCAGATTGCCAGCACCCATGCGCTGCAACGATTTGCTACGCCGGGGGAGCTCTATCCACTGTGGGCTGGGGCTACTGGAAAGTGTTTTTTGGCCTTCATGACGGACCAGGAACTTTTGGAGGTCAAGGCCGCAGCTCCAGAAAAATTCCAGCTCCGATGGGAAAAACTAATGGCCCAGAGCAGAGCTGTGCTGACTAATGGCTATGCTACCAGCGTAGCCGAGCGGGAGCCCGGCATCTCCTCAGTGTCTTGTCCGGTCTTCGATTTTCGGAAGCGGCCTGTGGCCTGTATCTCAATCTCAGGTCCCAGCTTTCGTTTTACCGACGAACTGACTGCCCAAATTGTAGTATCTGGATTGGCCGAAACGAAAGAGCTTTCGTTATCCCTAGGAGCTCCTCATAGCCTGGTAGATTTTCCAACTCCGAGAGATATCCCACACCTTCAGGGAGATTGAGAACTCAAGGGCTACCAACGAAAAACCCGGCCCTTGCGGACCGGATTCAGAAAAGCCTCTTTGGCTTTTAGGCAGAGCGCTGAGAAAGGACCGCTCTGTAGATTCCTTCAACCCTGCTGGCGAAATGGCCTCTGGAGAACTTTTCTGCCACCTTTCTGGCCTTTTGTGACATGGAGCTGTCCCGCCCTGTCTGGGAAAAGATTATCTCCAGGCCCCGCTGAAATCCGTCGAAGCCGGTGAAACGGAAGCCGTTAACGCCCTGTTCCAGCAGGCCGTCGAGGCCGGGATCGTCTCTGCATAGCAGCGTCAGGCCCGATGCCAAGGCCTCAGCGTAGGCAAGGCCCTGGGTCTCGCTGGTGGAAGAGCACAGAAAAAAATCCGCCGCGGCAAAGTATCCCGCCGTTTCCTGAGGTTCGATCATGCTGGTAAAACGGACTCTATCGCCCAGTCCCATCCGGCAAGCCATGGACCGGAGCGCTTTCTCATGGGGCCCGCCTCCAGCGATAACCAGCGTCCAAGTAGGGTCTTGGGACCGCTGGCGAAAGCCCAGCAGCTCTTCCATGTTCTTTTCCTTGGCTAAACGTCCAAGAAAAGGGCAACTTTTTGGACCTGGGGAATTTTTCAGAGCCCGGCGAATTTCAAGGCCCCGATCGGCTTTTGCGCTGCTGAAAAACTTCAAATCGATTCCCGAAGGTATCACTTCCACTGCATCGCTGATGCCGTAACCCGCCAATTTCGCCCTGGTCTTTTCGGTGGGCACGATGATCCGGTCCACCGATCTCAGGCGGCAACGCAGAAAAGGAGGAATCAGGGCCCGCAAGGGCCGGCGAAGCAGATAAAAATAGCAGGTATACCCCTCATAGGCGGTGTGGAAGCTGTGGACTTGAGGGATTTTCAGACCTTTAGCGATCCGTCGGGCCCAGGAAAAGGAGGAAAACTCACCCTGGGAATGGACTATGTCGGGACGCCATCGCAGTATTTCCTCAAGAAAGGGCCGGGACATTCTCAGAGCGAATCGCGTCAAGGGGTAAATCAGGCCGGTGCTGAAGGAGCCTACTCTGTATACAGATCCCTCCTTGGCGCTTTGAGCGCGCTGGGAGAGGGGCAAAACCTTGACTTCATGGCCTCTGCTTCTGAGTTCTAGCTCCAGATTGGTCACCGACGTCACCACGCCGTTAATGGACGGTCTATAGAGATCGGTGGTAATCAGCACATGCATGCTGAAAGCCTCCTTGGTAAAAAAAGTCACTTACAGCAAGGAGATTTTCCAGGACGGCTATTACAGTAACATTACAATATACCATCTTCTATGTTACAATCCACAACTTAAATAGCCCTTCTCTCTCGATAGTCCATAACAAAAAAGATCATAATCGTACAAAAGGGACAAAGAAAAAGCGGCATCCCAAAAGGACGCCGCCCAAAATTTTTTTCGATTATCCAAGAGCTGAACCAAGATTTCCAACCGGCGAGATAGATCACTACCGGTCCGATCGCTGACCTATAGTCAACCGGCCATCTTTGAAATTGCCCTCCTGCAACCAGTAGCGCAGCAGCATTTCCAGGTGATTGATCATCCAGACCGCATCGTCCCGTATCAGGGCGGCGCAGAGAAAGACCGACAGCACCAACAGGGGCAATGTGGCCCAGAGCAGCGTTTTCCAGGGCTGCCATCCCATACCGTGGGCCAGGGCCCAACAAAAGCCCATGAGGACGCCGAAGAGCAACGAGGCAGCCCTTTTGCAACGGTTTTTGCTGCCGGGGATTTGGAACAAAGGCTTTACGTCCACCAGGCCAAAGCGACCATTCAGCAACGCGCAAACCGGCTCCATGGGCTTTTCGCCGGGATTTTTGGAAAAGCCCAACACCGCCGCCGGATCGCCTTCAGAGATCTCCACAGAGCCGTCCCAGGGAAAGAGCAGGTCCCCTTGAGGGGAGGTCACCAGTATTCGAGGGCGCCGGTCAGCGCCGTTTTCCTTGGGGGCGTCGGCCCTGGCCGGTTCAAAAAAGGACTGAGGCGGCTCCACTGCCTTTATGGTGCCGTACCAAAGAAAAAAATCCTCGGGAGCGCATTGGTGTTTTTTGAGAATAGCCAGGCTGTCCATGAAGTCTTCCTCGGCCCCCAAGGGCTAAACTCTCTGGGCTGCCGCGGCGATAAAGTCCACAAAAAGGGGATGGGGCCTCACGGGGCGGGACTGGAACTCGGGATGGAACTGGACGCCCACAAACCAGGGGTGACCGGCGATCTCCATGATCTCCACCTGGTTGCCGGTGGGACAGCGGCCGGCCACGATCATGCCGGCGGCGGCAAAGGCGGCTTCGTAATCGTTGTTGAACTCCAAACGGTGGCGGTGGCGCTCTCGGATGGAATCGGCTCCGTAGGCCCTGTGGGCCTTGGTTCCATGGGTTAAATCGCAGGGGTAGGCCCCTAGGCGCATGGTCCCGCCCCGGACGGTGACGCCCTTTTGGTCCTCCATGAGGTGGATCACGGGATCCGGCGTCTGGGGATCGAACTCCCAGCTGTTAGCCCTTTCCAGGCCCAGCACGTGGCGGGCGAATTCGATGGCGGCCACCTGCATGCCCAGGCAAAGGCCCAGATAGGGAAGGCCCTGCTCTCGGGCGTACTGGGCCGCCCTGATCTTGCCCTCAACGCCTCGATTGCCGAATCCACCGGGCACCAGAATTGCCTGCACTCCCGAGAGAAGCTCCGCCGCATCGCCGGTCTCCAACTCTTCGGACTCGATGGGCCGGATGCGGACCCTGATCCTATTGGCAGCTCCGGCGTGGTACAGCGCCTCGTTGACGCTCAGATAGGCGTCGCGGATATCGGTATATTTGCCCACCAGCGCCACGGTGACTTCCCTGTCGGGCTGGGACCAGCTGTCCAAAAAGCAGTCCCAGTCGCTGAGGTCCGGCTCTTGCCCGGGCTCCAACCCCAGGCGGTTCAGCACCAACGTGTCAAAGCCCTGGTCCAGCAGGGCCTGGGGCACTCGGTAGATCGTATCGGCATCAGAGGCCACCGCCACGGCGTCCAAGGGAACGCTGCAGAAGAGGCCGATTTTCTCCTTCAGCCCGGCGCTGACAGGGTACTGGGACCGGAGGACTATCAGGTCCGGCTGGATGCCGATGCGCCTCAGCTCGTTGACGCTGTGCTGGGTTGGCTTGGTCTTCAGCTCACCGGCGGCGGCGATATAGGGCATCAGGGTGACGTGGCAGTAGAGCACGTTGCCTCGCCCCACCCGGCCAGGGAACTGGCGGATGGCCTCCAAAAATGGCTGGCCTTCAATATCGCCCACGGTGCCGCCAATTTCGGCGATCACCACGTCCACGTCCTGGGCCACTTCAAGGATTTGCTCCTGAATGGCGTCGGTCACGTGGGGGATCACCTGGACGCAGTCGCCGTCGTAGCATCCCTCCCGCTCCCGGCGGATCACCGAAGAGTAGATCTTCCCGGCGGTGCAGCTGTTGCGGTCCAGCAGAGATTGATCTATAAAGCGCTCGTAGTGGCCCAGATCCAGGTCCGTCTCGGCGCCGTCGTCGGTGACGAAGACCTCGCCGTGTTGAAAGGGGCTCATGGTCCCGGCGTCCACGTTAATATAGGGGTCCATCTTGAGGATGTTGACCCGATAGCCCCGTTTTTTCAGCAGCACGCCCAGGGAAGCCGCAGTGATGCCCTTGCCCAGAGAGGACACCACGCCGCCGGTCACAAACAGAAACTTCGCCATCGCTACCGCACCCCTTTATAAGTTTTATCCAGGATCGCCCTTAGGCGGCCCGCCAAAAAGGACGCTGTATTCTATCTCAAAATTGGGATTTTTTCCAGGGTTTCGAAAGAGGCTGGGGTTGGGGCATGTAGGTTTGTCAAACATATGTGACACTAAGCTAAGAGCGAGAGCAGGACTCCCGAGGGGACTTCCAACCAAGAGGCCTCATCGGGAAGTTATTGTATTTGCGGTTATAAACGGCCAGCTGTCTGCAAAATCACTTCATGAATAGAATTTATATTATGCGTAGAAATTCCTGTTGTCCTTTTCCTCTTAGCCGCTATTCAATTCTCTCTCTATTGGTGGCTTTGTCGAAGACATCCAGCCTTTCGCGCAGCCGCGCCTCAGCTTCGCCCGACGACAGTATTTTCAGTAGGTATTCGGCCACGGCCATCATGCCTAGCATGGAGTTGAAGTAGTTCCGATGCGATGTGCGCGCCAGCAGCAGCAATGTAGCGTACTTGCTTACCGGCGAAGGCAGCACGTCGGTGATGAGGCAGAATTTTATGCCAGAGCTCGACGCGTGCCTGCATATGAGCTCGTCGCTGTGGTAAAAACGCGATGCACAGAAAAATACGAAGCAGTCTCGTTTATCTGCGTTTATGAGGGTGCCGTGTACGCCGTGCGTCGAGTTGATAACGCTGGCGCTTGCGTAGTTGAACCTCAGCGCATAAGCGAACTGCTCTGACACCGCGCTGGTGCCGCGGCAACCGTAGACGAACACCCTCCTGCTATCCCTTATGGCCCCGGCAACGCTCTCATAGTCCTCGGGGGAGTTTTGCAGCAGCGAGGCCACTACCCTGTTCCCGGCCTCTGAGGCGGAGCTCTGCAGGTCCGTACCTGAGCTCTCCTCCAGTGAACCGCACAGCCGGTCGCTGAGCCTGAGCAGGTCAGCAGCTGAGCGCCCTACTCTCTCCGTCATGCGTTCGTATAGCCTACTTTTGAAGTCATTCCAGCCGTCAAAACCTATCTCGCGGACGAAGCGCAGCACCGATGCGTCGCTGACGCCGACCTCCCTAGACACGTCCATGAGCGACATTCTGGCAAGCTCGTATTCGTGTTCGAGCATGTACTGAGCAATCCGGCGTTGCCCTGTGGTGAAATCCTGATTCTTGAAATATTTAATGAGCGTGCTCTCCATGTCCATACCTCCTTTTTCATTGTAAAACAGCACATCACAAGATGTAAACACTAAATTCTCCGTCGCTAGATTTGTCTCTACAATATATCTTGTTGTGCTGTTTATATAATTTGCAGCCCTATATTTGCATTTTACAACTCTGTTGACATTTTCAAAGCAAGTGGTACACTGCGATTAAGTGACAACTACATTTCATTTATTAATTTTAGTTTGCGCTTCACGCGAGGAGGAGAGAGTGCATGGAGGCTTTGGTAAACGATTTGGCAGTATTGATGGTGTTCCTGCTGATTGGTTTCGCGCTGCGCGAGCTTATCAAGCCGTTGCAAAAGCTGTTTTTGCCGGCGGGACTAATAGGCGGCACATTGGCGCTCCTATGTGGTCCCCAGGCGCTAGGCCTAGTGTCCCTGCCCGAGAGCTGGTCCGGTATGGCAACGCCGATGATAAACATTATCCTGACCTGCGCTGTGTTCGGCACCGTAATAAGCAAGGCAAAAATCAAATCCTACGTCGGGAGCATTAACATTATCGTGCTCACCTACTTCGCTCAACTCGCGGTCGGCGGTATGGCAGGCTGGGCGCTGGCTAAGATATGGACCGGGCTCAACGACGTCTGGGGAGTGATGGCCAGCTTCACTTATTGGGGAGGGCATGGCGCAGGCGCCAGCGCGGGCCAACTATTTGAGGACCTGGGAGTTGCGGACATGCGCTCCATGGGTATAGTCATGGCGACGCTTGGCATGATAATAGCAATGGCGGTAGGCATGATGCTCGTGAATGTGGGCGTGCGCCGAGGCTGGGCCGAAAACGTCTCCAACTTAACCAGCACCAAGATCAAGACTCGCTCCGGCCCTCTGCCTCTAGAGAAGCAGAAAAGCCTCGGCAACGCCACCGTTTCCCCCGACGCGGTGAACGGACTCGCAATGCAACTCGCACTGGTGTTGCTGTGTATCTGGCTGGGCAGCTTGATATTCGGATTCATCAAGAGCCTTATCCCCGCAGCCAGCAGCATACCTAGCCTGCTCTACGGCATAGTCGGCGCGTTTGTAATCTGGTTTCTCATGCGCAAGATCCATATTGACGGCTACGTGGATAAACGCGGCGTAGAAAGCATAAGCGGCTGCGCTTTGGAGATTTGTATCTGCTCGGCCACCGCCACGCTGGACCTAGAGTTCTTCGCCACCTATCTCGTACCCATTCTCATCCACATGGTCATCATCGTCGCGCTGCAGATTTTCTGCTGCGTCTATCTCATCAGGCGATGGTTCAAAAACGGCTGGTTCGAGAGCTGCTTGCTCTTCTTTGGCATGGGCACCGGCTCCACCCCCAGCGGCCTCGCCCTCGAGCGTTGCGTAGACCCCGAGATGAAAAACTCCAGTGCACTGGAGGGTTTCGGCATATCCGTCGGCGTATTCTCGCCCATATCCTCCACGCTGGCCGCTATTTTGCCTGTACTGGCGGTGCAGTCGTTTTGGTTCACAATAGGTCTGGGCGTAGGAATAACTCTGGTCTGCGTGATCTTCGGCGAAGCTGTGCTGCTCCGAAACAAAAACTCGTAAACGCAATTGGGAGGCTATAGCATGAACATATTTGACTGCACGCTGCGCGACTGCGGTAACGTGGTGGGCAACGGCTTCGACACAGCGCTCACCGAGAGCATGATTCGCGGCCTGATAAGCTGCGGCATCACCGAGATAG
This sequence comes from uncultured Synergistaceae bacterium, assembly GCA_964575405.1. Taxonomy (GTDB): domain Bacteria; phylum Synergistota; class Synergistia; order Synergistales; family Dethiosulfovibrionaceae; genus CAZCKP01. Next base: position 14,583 of record CAZNRB010000019.1, read on the forward strand.
AGTTCGGCAACGCCAAGGGGCTGGGCGCGCACGACAGCGGATCTCCAGCCCCTCTGAGCGACCAGGAGTATATGGAGCTAGCCGCCCCGTACACCGGGCTGGCTCATCTCGGTATGTTCCTCCAATCGAACTACGCCACGCCGGAACGCGTAGCCATCGCAAAGAGGAAGGGGCTGAACTTCCTACGCGTCGGCACCAAATCGGCGGCAACACCACCGACGCCATACGCCGCACGGGCATCCAGTTGGTTGAAAACGTGCTACAGGTCCTGCGCAACGAACCGGCCGAGGGCCTGGTTGATATGACGAAATAAGAAATAAGTTTATACAGAAGACAAAATCCCTTTTTTGCGGGGGATTTTGTCTTTTTTGTGTCCTCAGGAGATGGATAAGGTCAAGCTAGGACAGTAGAATAGAGCAAGCCCCAAGCACGGTAAAAAGCCCTTGAGGGACAAAGAGGAGCCCTCTGCTGGCACAGAGGAGAAAGCAGGAAAGACAATAAAGCAGGAAAGACAATAAAGCAGAGCACCGCCGATCCCAAGAGCGGCTGGTTCCACAAAGGAGACCATAAAGAAGAGTTTGCCTACAGCGTCCAGACGGCCTGCGACAGCAACGGATGGATCATAGCCTACAGCGTCCATCCAGGAAACGAACACGATTCGAAGACCTTCGGAGATCTACGAAAAAATAAAGAGCCAGGACTTGAAGACAGTGGTGTGTGACGCCGGCTACAAGACGCCAGCCATAGCAAAGATACTGATCGATGACGGAGTGGAGCCCCTGTTTCCCTACAAGAGGCCCATGACGAAGAAATAGTTCTTCCCGAAGCGAGAGTACGTCTACGAAGAACTCTACGACTGCTGCCTCTGTCCAGCCGGCAAAGTCCTTCCCTATTCCGCCACCAACAGAGAAGGCTATAGAGAGTACAAAAGCAGCCCCAGAGATTGCGCCGCCTGTCCACGCCTTGGCATGTGCACCCTAAGCCGGGACCACAGTAAGATAGTGACCAGACACCTTTGGGAAAGCTGCACGGAAATCCGCGAAGACCTCCGCCATACCGTTGGTAACATGAAAATATATCAAAAGCATTGAACATAAAAACAAGCGGGGTCAGGAGAAAATTCCTGACCCCGCTTTTCTGTTGTCTAGCCCCCCGAGAGGGACCTTTAGCATTGGATCGTCACGTCGCGGCCTTCGTTGCTGGGAGCGGCGGTCTGGGCCTCCAGGTGGAGCACCCCATCGCTGTATTTGGCCGACAGGGAGCCGGGATCTACCTCTTCGGGCAGGGCGACAGTGCGGCTAAAGCTGCCCCAGCAACGCTCGCTCACCACGCTCTGACGGTCCTTATCTTCCCTTTCGCTCTTCTTCTCGGCCTTCAGCTCCAGATGGTCCTTGTAGGCCTTGACCTGGATGTCCTGGGCCTTCAGGCCCGGCAACTCAATGTCCAGATGGATTTTGCCGTCCTGGCGGTACATGTCCAGAGCGGGCTCCCTGGTGAAGGACTCAAAGCCCGCCACGGGGGCGAACGGCCAATTGCCGCGGAAGAAACGATCCATCATCTGATCCATGGCGCTCCAGGGATTGACTGCGTTCTGATTTCCAACTCTCATAAGGTATGACATAAACAGGCACCTCCTGCGTTTTTTTGCTCTATAGTGGTTCGAGGCGGGCCCCGGTGTCTCCCGGGATCTCCTTCCCTCGACACCTTGTATTATAGATCAATATTGATCAGATAAATGGGTGTTTTTGACTATCCTTGACTAAATCTTTTTACCCACTTTGCGGGCCCCGGGCTGCAAAAAATACGGAAAAAAGTCCTCCCCGGGCCTTCAAAAGAGGCCAGAGGAGGACTAGAGAGACGAGAAAGGAGGTAAGGACCTCAGCGTTTCAGTTCCCGATGGGCGTACCAGGCGGCGCGGTAGAGCTGGAGAAGCTGAAGGGCCTGGTGCCAGCTCATGGTCTTCAGCCGCCCGCCCGAGAAGGTCACAAAGTCCCTGGGCCGTCCGAATTGGATGCCGGCGATGCGGTGGGGGATGTAGCGGTCCTGGAGCTTTAGGGTCACCGTCACGGTGCCGTTGGCCACCACGCTGCGGACGTCTTGGATCACTGACCAGGGGATGAGGTCGAAGTTCCGGGGCTTCACTCCCTGGGCCGACAGGACCATGACGGCCTTTTGACCCCGGTGGAAACAGTGGTAGGAGAATATCAAGGAACCTATGCCGCCACCTAGGGTGCAGAGCAACAGCGGGAAAGCGCCGCCCAGGCCCGTCAGGTCCCTAGATCCCAGCAGCGCCGCACCGGCGCAGAGGCCCATCAGCCCTACCAGGGCGCTGGCGCCGGTGGAAAGCTGGGTGTTCTCGAATATGGCCTGGTCTTCGGCGGTCTGCTCCAGCACGGAACGACAGGCCTCCCTGAGGGAGCGGCGGGCCACTTCGGCGGCGTGGGAGTACTCCTCCTCCAGCTGGCTGAGGCTCTTCCGTCCGCCTTCGCTGGCGAAGAGCTCCTCCAGCAGGCCGCTCCGGCCGGGGCGGCAGAGTTCCTGCAACGCCGGTTCGCCGGGGACCATTCCCAGGGCCTGAAGCCGCTCCAGTGCCGGCAGGGGGCTGAAAAAGAGGCTCTGTCCCAGGTCCTGGACTCCGCAGCTCAGGCCTTGCTGGTCGATATGGCGCTCCACCAGCCGGCGGAAATCCCAGCCCTTTGGGTCCTCCGTGTCCAGCGAGGAGAGCTCTTCCAGGGCCGCCTCGGCAGGAGCTACCAGGGCTAGGGAGCGGATCAGGGCCGCCGCCGTGGTATCCTCTCCCAGCGCATCGGCTGCCGCCCTGTCGGCGGCCAATTCTCTGCGGCGGTCCCATTCCTCCACCACGGGGGCGAAGGCATCGGTCAAAAAGCCCAGGATCAAGGCCACGGGAGCGGCCAACCATCCCCTAAAGGCCCTTTCGCTGTCGGGGTGGGAGCGGTCCAGATTGCGCAGAACCTGCTGGTAAAGGGGCAGGAGCCGCCCGGAGTAGGCCCGCTCGCCGTCGCGGTAAAAGGCCAGCTCGTGGATTAGCAGAGCCTGGAACTGCTCTTTTGTGAGCCAGTCCAGGACCGGAAGCCAGATGTGCAAAGTCCGCCCCGTCAGGTGGTCGCCGTTTTTCAGCGCCACAGGGCGGCTGGCCATGAAGAAACCGCCGTCGAGGCCGATCATGATGTTATGGGGCTCGGCGGCGCCTATTTTTTGGGCCGCCTCGGCCACCAGGTCAAAGAGGGCCGGGCAGTGGCTCCGCAAAAGCCGGCGCCCCATGAGCTCCAGGGGCCGGACGGTGAAAAAGTCCCTCAGCCTTTGGCGCAGCCTGGTCCACAGGAAGCGGCACAGCATGAGCACCAGCATTATCAGCAGGATCAGCAGCGAAGCGCCGCCGCTGCCCACCGTCTCCAGCGACGACCGGGCGGCCAGCACCAGGAGCTCGAAGGCGCCCAGGCTTCCCATGGCCAGAGAGATCCATACCGTCAAGGCCAGACAGATCCAGGGTAGCCGCCGGCGCTGGAGCGTGAACTCCGCTGCGGCCCGCTCCTGGCTCTCCAGGGCCTTTCTGCGGGAATAGAAGATCCCCAGGGCTCCGGCCAGCCCCAGCAGGGCCGAAGCGGCGCTGAATACCACCGCCAGAACCGGCAGCACCCTCGCCCAGGACCACAGCATGAGGGACCGGGCGGCGGCTCCGTCGTCCTCAGGCGCCGCGCCGAGACCGGCGGGCTCTCCCTCCAGCCCCTCCGGCAGCTCCAGCGCTAAAGGCTCTTCCAGGGAAATCGAAATCCCGGCGTTGGCAAGCTCTGCCAGGGCATTGGTGCATCTCCATTCCTGCCAAAGGGCCACCGAAGCCGACAGCAGCGGCAGCAGCAGGATCAGTAAAAAAAGCTTTACGCTGTCTTTCATGATCGCCCAAACCTCCTCGCCCCTTTTTCTCCAAGGGCCTCCGTGGGCCAGGGCCACGGGGCCATCCTCTAGGGGGCTTTTGGCGTTTCCACAACATGCCCTATCATAGCATGACCGGCCAACTGGTCAAAATCGATGGCCCCTGGGCCCGCAAAAAACAAAAAAGCCCCCTGCCCTTCCACGGTGGAAAGGCAAGAAGGCCTTAGGATTGGTCTTTTGCGCTTAAGCCTGGGGAGGCGTGGGCACCATCTGGGAGGGATCCAGAGGCGGCAGGATCAGCGGCGTGGGCAAATTGGCCAGAGAGACCAGCTGGGAGATCATGGCTCTGGCGTAGGGCAGCAGTAGCGTCATCCCGTGGTCCTTCATGATGGCCTCCCGGTCGCTGCCCTCGGCCTGGACGAAAAAGACTCCCGTGATGCTGCCCTTCACCGTGAAGGGATAGTTCCGCTCCTCGGCGTTGTCAAAGACCGTCACATTGAGGTTCAGGAAAATGGGCTCCTCGGGCTTGGCGCTCATGCGGACCCTCTGGTTCACCTGGATGGACAGGGGGATCTGTTCCGAGCTGGGCTTGAAGCTGTGGTTGATGGAGAACTGCAGGTTCTCGGCGCGGAAATCGGCTAGGCGGATCTCGTTCATTGACATTATCTCCTTTAGGTTTTAGAAAAGATGAGTTGCCGTCAGGACTAGCTCCGGCTAAAAATAATACAAGTTATCCTATCATATTCAGCGAAAAAGAGCCACATAAAGACTTCATCACCGCCAGGCGGAGGGCAAAAAAAGCACGACCACCGTCATGAGCTCCAGCCGTCCCAGAAGCATGCAGAAGGACAAGATCCACTTACCCAGGACCGGTACGGGGGCGAAGTTCTTGGGGGCCTCTTCCAGCGACAGGATGGGGCCCACGTTGCTGAGGCAGGTCACCACCGAGGAAAAGCTGGGCAGCAGATCCAGTCCCAGGGCGGTCATGGCCAGGGTGAAAAGGGCTAAAGCGAAAATATAGACGATGAAAAAGACGGTGACCGACGAGACTATATCCTCCTTCAGCTCCTTTCCGTTGAGGCGCATCCGCAGGATCCTCCGGGGCTGGACCATGTGGAGCACCTCCAGGCGGACCCGTTTGAGGAGGATCAGCACCCGCAGATGCTTCAGCCCGCCGCCGGTGGAGCCGCCACAGCCGCCGGCGAACATCAGCAAAATCAGCAGCAGCTGGCAGAAAGGCGGCCATAGCTCGTAATCGGCCGACACGAAACCAGTGGTTGTGGCCATGCTGACCACCTGAAAAGCGGCGTCCCGCAGGATCTTGCCGGGACCGCCCCAGCCGCTGGCCCAGAGGAACAGGGCAATAGCCGCCGTGGAGACCGCCAAGGTCCGGAAGTAGAACCGGAACTCCTCGTCCCGCCAGGGCGCTTTCCAATCTCCCCGCAGGAACAGATAGTGGAGCGTGAAATTGGCCCCCGAGAGAAACATAAAAAGGGCGATAACCCATTCCACGGCGGGGCTTTGAAAATGGGCCACGCTGGCGCTGTAGCCCGAGAAGCCTCCTGTGGCCAGGGTGCTGAAGCTGTGGGTCAGGGCATCGAAGAAATCAAGGCCGCAGAGCATCAGCAGGGCCGTCTCCAGGACCGTCAGGAACAGATAGATGAGCCAGAGCAGCATGGCCGTCTGATGGACCCGGGGCGTCAGCTTCTCGGGCATGGGCGTGGGGACCTCGGCCTTAAAAAGGGCCATGGCACCGACGCCCATCAGAGGCAGCACTGCCAGGCCCAGCACCACGATTCCCATGCCGCCGATCCAGATAGTCAGGGCCCGCCAAAACAGAATTCCCCGGGGCAGGCCTTCTAAATCGGCGATAGCCGTGGCTCCGGTGGTGCTGAATCCCGACAGGGCTTCGAAAAAGCAGTCCGACCAGGAGGGCAGGACGCCGCTGATAAGGTAGGGCAATCCGCCCAGAGCCGACGCCAGAATCCAGGCAAAGGTCACCACGGCGAAGGCCTCACGGCCCTCCAGGGACCGTTGCTGCCGGTCCTCGCCGGGCCAGAGTGACAGGCCCAAGAGCGCCAAAGAGACCGCCAGGCCTGCCAGACAGGACCAAATCAGGGCCCCGAAATCGCCGGTGCCGTCGGACCAGGCCCAAAGGGCCGCCGGGGCCATACAGAGCGAGACGATGGCGCTGACCAGGGCCTGGACCCGGGCGATGACGCGGAAATTCACCGTTCTACCCCCAGGATCCTGGTGGCCCGGCCCATGAGGTCATGGGCCGCGAAAAGGGATATGATGTCGCCGCTCTGGAGCCGGTCGGGCCCCCGGGGGACCACCACGGAGCCGCCGCGGCTGATCATGGCGATCAGCACCCCCTTAGGGAGGTCCAGGTCCATAATCCTCTGGCCCACGGCGGGACTGCCGGCTGGCAGCTCAAACTCCAGCATTTCGGCGCCGATGCGGTCGATCAGCGACAGCTCTCCGGCGCTTCTGGGATAGCGGATATGGCGCAGGAACACCGATGCCAAAGTGTCGTTAGGGTTCAACAGCACATCGGCTGGAAGGTCCCCTTCCAGGAAACGGTAGATGGGCCTCCGGACGACGGCGATAGTCTTGCGGCAGCCCAATTTTTTGGCCAGCGCCGCCGCCACCACGTTCAGCTCGTCGTTGGCCGTAGTTATCACCACACCGTCGGCCCGCTCCACGCCCTGGGATCTCATCAGAGCCCTGTCCAGGCCGTCGCCGCAGATCACCTGGACCCTGGAGAACTCCGAGGCCAGGCGCTCGCACTTGCTCCTGTCCTGGTCCACCAGAAAGACCTCCAACCGGCGGTAACTCCGCTCCAACAGCAATGCCAGATTGGCACCGAGCTTGCCGCCGCCAACGATGACCACCCGGGAGAGGCTGCCCTTGATCTCGGTGTGAAACAGCCTTTGCAGCATCAGCACCTGGGACTGAAGGGACACGAAGAAACAGAGGTCCTCCTCCTGAGCCACCCAATCGCCGGCGGGGACAAAGCCCTTTCCGTCCCGCTCCACGTAGACCATCACGGCGCCCAGATCGGGGCAGCGCTGGCCCAGCTCCCGAAGGCTGAGGCCGCAGATGGGCGACGACGATTCAACCCGGAAGGCGTAGCTTCCGGCCCGGCCGTCGGAGAGCTCCGAAGAGTGGACGGCGGCATTGACGCTCAAAAGACTCACGATCTCTCTGGACAGGGACCGCTCGGGGGAGCTCATCACGTCGATGCCCAGCTCCTTGGCCCAGGCCGGAGTGTCGGTGAACTCCAGGTCCCG